>DATLHR010000386.1:0-10291 GCA_035539815.1 Kofleriaceae bacterium | reverse complement strand
GGTCCCTGCCGGCGTGACCACGCGCAGACAGCCGAGCAGCAGCTCGCCGGCAGGGACCTCTGGCGGCGTGAGGCACTGGCCGATGAGGACGAAGCTGCCATCGCGCACGACAGGTGGCGCGACCTTGGCGCCCGACGGCTTGGTCCACGCGATCGTCCCACGCCGCCAATCGACGGCCGCGAACCCGAGCTGAGACGACGACACGACCGCGAGATCGCCGAGCACGACCGGGCCGCCGACGTCGAATCGCGGCTCGTTGCCCTTGGCGGGCAGCGTGATCACGCGCAGCGGCTCGGCGAGCGGCAGCTCCGCGAGCTCGGGCCATACGGCGGGCGCTGCGTCGGCGACACCGCCGTCGCGCACCACCTCGACGGGCGCGGTGGGGGCCTGCTTCTCCTCGGCTGCCCGCGACTTGCAGGCGACCATCGCGAGAAGCGCGACGAGTGGGCGAACTTGAAAGCGTCCCCGATGCATCACGTGATTTCGAACGCTTGGCGAGGCCAACTTGGCTAACTTGAAACCGTCCCCTATTTCTTGCGCTTCTCTTCGGCCTCGCGCCGTTTGTCCGCCCAGCCCTCGATCGTGACCTGCTTGGGCCGCGTGAGCGCGAGCGCGCCGGTCGGCACATCGCGTGTCACCGTGGTGCCCGCGGCGACGTACGCGCCGCGCCCGACGGTGACCGGTGCCACGAGCTGCGAGTCCGAGCCGATGAACGCGCCTGCCTCGACCGTCGTCTTCTGCTTGCTGACGCCGTCGTAGTTGCACGTGATCGTGCCGGCGCCGATGTTGGCTTTCTGGCCGATCGAGGCGTCGCCGAGGTACGCGTGGTGGTTGGCCTTGGCGCCGGCCATCAGGTGGGTGTTCTTGGTCTCGACGAAGTTGCCGAGGTGGACGTCCTCGTCGATGCGCGAGCCCGGGCGCGTGTGCGTGAACGGGCCGATCTGGGCGCGCACGCCGACCGTCGTCGAGGCGAGCACCGAGTGCGGCTTGATGTTCACGTGATCGCCGATCTGGACGTCGGTGATCACGGCGCCCGCGTCGATCCGCGTGCCGTCACCGACGGTGGTCTTGCCGCGCAGCGCGACGTTGTGGCCGAGCCACACGTCCTTGCCGAGCGGCCCGACGTCGGCGTCGATGTACGTGCTCGCGGGATCGATCATCGTGACCCCCGCGCGCATCCACGCCTCGTTGATCCGCCGGCGCGCCTCGACCTCGACGGTGGCGAGGTCGACGCGATCGTTGATGCCGGCGACCTCGGTGAACGGCGCGTCGATCGCGGTGGCGCCGCCGCGCGCGGCCGCGTGCGCGACGAGGTCGGTCAGGTAGAGCTCGCCCTTGACGTTGTCCGCCTTGAGCGAGGCGAGGTCCTTGCGGAGATGGCCGAGCCGGATCGCGTAGAAGCCGGCGTTGGTGTCGGCGATCGTGCGTTGCTCGGGCGTCGCGTCGGCGTGCTCGATGATGCGCTCGAGCTTGCCGGCGGCATCGCGGACGAGCCGGCCGTACGGCATCGGGCGTGGTGGCACGGTCGACAGCAGCGCCATGCCCGAAGGGGCTGCGATCGCCGCGGCGGTCAGCTCTGCGATCCGCTCGCTCGCGATCAGCGGTGCGTCGCCGGTGAGGATCACGACGATCCGATCGTCGCTCTCGTTCGCGATCGCGGGGAGCGCGCACTGGATCGCGTGACCGGTGCCGCGCGCGTCGGTCTGCAGCGCGACGTCGACGGCGGCGTCGCCGGTGTAGCTCGCGTCGAGCGACGCCTTCACGAGCTCGTGCTTGTGTCCGAGGATCGCGACGATCCGCCCGGCACCTGCGGCGCGTGCGGCGTTGATCACCCAGTGCAGCATCGGGCGCCCCGCGATGTGATGCAGGACCTTGGGCGTTTCGCTCTTCATCCGCGTGCCCAGACCCGCCGCCATGACGAGTACGAGAGGCGCTTGACGACTCATGTATGCGGAACCTAGCACCAATGCGCGCCGACGAGTCGCCGTGGGGTGTGCTCCCGGCGTGCGCCGGCGCGCGCGTGTTTTGGCATAGAGCGACCAGCGTGTTTTCGGCACAATGAGAGCGCGTGAAGGCGCGGATCCTCATCGCGATGCTCGCTGGATGCGGCGCCGAGCTCGGCGACGGCCAGCCGGCCGTGGATGCACGGCAAGCGGGAAGCTCGGATGCCGATGCGCCCACGCTCGTCGATGCGCCGATCGACGCCCGACCGTGCGACGGCGGCGATGCGCGCGTCGTCGACACCTCGACCGGCACCTGCTTCACGTACTTCACGGGCCCGGCGACCTACGTGCAAGCGGAGGCCGCGTGTTCGGCGCTCGGCGGGACGCTCGCGGTGATCAGGTCCGCGCAGACCAACGCCGCCGTGCTGTCGCTGATCGGGTTGACCGATGCGTTCGTCGGCGCGGACGATCGCACCGTCGAGAACACCTATCGCTGGCTGGGGGACCCGAGCGATCCGGTCATGACGTACACGAACTGGCGCACCGGCGAGCCGAACAATGCCAACGGGACCTTCGAGGAAGACTGCATGATCATCGAGGGCGATCAGAACGGCACCTGGGACGATCGCCCCTGCGACGCCACGCAGGTCACGAACGCTGGCAGCTACGCGTACGTCTGCCAGTACTGAGTGGCCATGCGCTGGGTCCTCGCGCTCGCGTTTGTGATCGTGGCGTTCGGCCGCGCGCACGCGCACCAGAGCTCGATCAAGTACGCCGACGTCACCGTCGAGGGCGCGCGCGCCCGCGTCGCGTTCACGATCGCCCCCGGCGACGTCACCGAGCCGCTCGGCCTGCCGGCCGACGCGACGCCGTCCGTGGCGGAGGCGCTCGCGCCGGCCGCCGCGGCGTACGTCGCGACGTGGGTGACGATCGCGCTGCCCGATGACACTGCGTGCACGCCGGGGCCAGCGGGCGCGGCGCCGGATCCCGACGGCAAGCTCGTTGTCGTCGCGTGGGAGGTGACCTGCGAAGCGGAGATCCGCGGCCTCGCGCTCGACTTCACGCGCTTCTTCGCCGTCGACGCGCGCCACGAGGCCATCCTCAGCGTCCACGCTCCCGGGGAGCAGGTCACCCCCAGCGTCGTGCGCGCCGATCAGCCCCGCGTCGTCACCGAGCCGGGCGCGACCTCGCTGCTCGGCTGGATCCGCCATGGCATGCACCACATCTACGGCGGGCTCGATCACATCGCGTTCGTGCTCGCGCTGCTGCTCGTCGTCGTGATCGATCGACCTCGCGCCGGCGCGGGGTGGCGGGTGCGGTCACCATGGGCGGCCCTGCGCTCGACCGCGGTCATCATCACGGCGTTCACCATCGCGCACTCGTGCTCGCTGATCGCCGCCTCGCTCGGCTGGATCCGCCTGCCCCCCCGGCTGGTCGAGAGCCTGATCGCTGTGTCGATCTTGTACACCGCCGTCGAGAACGTCATTCGGCCCGACGTGTGGTGGCGGTTCGGGCTGACGTTCGGGTTCGGCGTCATGCACGGGCTGGGATTCGCGAGCGTCCTCGAGGACCTGCTGCCGCGGACGGCGGTGGTCGTCCCGCTGGTCACCTTCAACGTCGGCGTCGAGCTCGGGCAGCTGTCGATCATCCTCGTCGCGCTCCCCGTGTTCTGGGCGAGCGCGCGCGTCATGGGGGCGGATACCTACCGGCGCTGGGGGCTCCCGGTGGCGGGGCTGCCACTCGCCATCCTCGCGATCCGGTGGCTCGTCGAGCGGGTGTAGGCGCGAGTGGGGGCGCCGTCAGTGAGCCCTCGATCCCCTTCACAAGACACGAGGACTTCTTCGATACTGAGATCACATTGGCAGTCGATCCTGATCAGCCACCTGGGCCAGGGGGGGACGAGGCTAGTAAGCCGATCATCGTCTGTGTCGACGATGATCGGACGAACCTGAACGCGTTAGGTCGCGTACTGCGTGCGCGATGCACGGTACTACTGGCGACCAACGGGCTCGAAGCCCTCGAGCTCGTCCAGGCAAACCCCGACGTCGCGTGCGTGCTGGCCGATCTCCGGATGCCCGGGCTCGCGGGAGCGGAGCTGCTGTCGCGCATCGCGCAGGTGCGCCCGCACTGTCGACGCGCGGTGGTCACGGGGTTCCCCGAGTCCGAAGATCTGATCACCGCGATCAATGCCGGTCACCTGCACTACGTGATCACCAAGCCGTGGAAGCTGCAGGACCTGCTGCAGGTCGTCGATCAGCTGGTGACCACGTTCCGCCTCGAGCGCGATAACCATCGCCTGCTCGGCGAGCTGCGCCTCGCGAACACGCAGCTGCGCGAGCACGAGCAGCTCCTCGAGCAGCAGCTCGAGTCGCGCGGCCGCGAGATCTCGGCGGCGACCGAGCAGCTCGCACAGATGGGGCACCAGCTCGACGCGCTCACGCTGCGCGACTCGCTGACCGGTCTCTACACCCACCGCGCGTTCCAGGAGCGGCTCCGCGAGGAGGTCGCGCGCGCCCTGCGCTACGGCCAGCCGATGTCGCTGTTGATCGCCGACATCGACGGCTTCGCGACCGTCAACTACGACCTCGGCTATCAGATCGGCGACGACATCCTGCGCCGGATCGCCGTGGTGCTGCAGGAGGACGACTCGCCGGATCGCGTCCGCACGTCGGACGTCGTGGCGCGCTACTCGGGTGAGGAGTTCGTGCTGCTGCTGCCGGAGACGGCGAAGGCGGGCGCGCTCACCAAGGCGGGCCGCTTGCGCGACGCGGTCGCGACGGCGGATATGCCGGGCGGGCGCAAGATGTCGCTGTCGATCGGCGTCGCGTGTCTGCCCGACGACGCCGCGGATCCCGAGGGGCTGCTGACCGCCGCCGAGGCCGCGCTGCGCGGCGCCAAGCGCGGTGGTCCGGGCCGCGTGCAGTTCTTCTCCGGCGACCACGGTGGGACGCCGGGGCGCAACTCGTCGCGCACGTTCAACCGGCTCGCCGAGATCGATCGCTTCCGCCCCTACCAGGAGCGGATGCACGAGGTCACCGCGATCCTCAATCGCGATCGCGCGCTGTCCTGCTTGCTCGTCGATCTCTCGCGCTTGCACAAGGTCGAGCTCGATCTCGGCGTGCAGCACCACAGCGAGATCTACGACCACGCCGCCGCCGTGCTCGATCGCCTGCGCAGCGACGTGCTCGATCCGTCCGACATCGTGTGCCGCTCGGGCGACGGGGACGGCTATCACGTGTTCCTCGCGCCGCGCGTGCCCGGTCAGCGCATCGATCTCGAAGGGCTCGCGCAGAGCGTCGAGAAGGCCGTCGAGGAAGCACTCGCGCCGATGGTCAAGGACGTGCTGCGCGAGCAGCCGCGCATCACCGTCGGTGCGGCGCGCGTGCTCGGCAACTCGCTGCTTCGCCCCGAGCGCCTGACCGCGCGCCTGGTGACCGAGGCGGCCGACAACACGCGCAACCTGCGCGAGCGGAAGGCGCACCGCGATCGCTCGACGCTGCAGGACATCATCCTCGGTGACGGCCTCACGACGGTGTATCAGCCGATCGTCGACCTCGGCACGGGCGACATCTTCGCGTACGAGGCGCTCACGCGCGGGCCGCGCGATACCGCGCTCGCGTCACCGGCCACGCTGTTCGCGATCGCCGACGAGGTCGACCTCACCGTCGAGCTCGATCGCGCGTGCTTCCGCGGTGCGCTGCGCAACGCGCAGACGCTCGAGCCGGTGCACCGGTTGTTCGTGAACCTCCTGCCGATGTCGTTCTACGACTCGGCCTTCATCGAGGTCGAGGTCGGCAACCTCCTCTCCGCCGCCGGCCTGACGCCCGCGAACATCGTCTTCGAGATCACCGAGCGGCTTGCGATCGAGAACTTCGCCTCGTTCAAGCGCGCGCTCGCTGCCTACACCGCGATGGGCTTCGGCGTCGCCATCGATGACGTCGGCACGCGTCACTCGAACCTCGAGACCGTGATGTCGCTGCGCCCGCACTTCATCAAGATCTCCGACGTGCTGGTGCGCGGCATCGCGCGCTCGACGGTGAAGCGCGAGATGCTGCGCTCGCTACGCCACATCGCCGAGACCATCGACGCGGTGATGGTCGCCGAAGGCATCGAGCACGTCGAAGACGTCGTCGCCCTGCGCGACCTCGGCCTGCGCTACGGCCAGGGCTATTACATGGCGCGCCCGGCACCGCCGTTCGTCACGCTCAAGGACGAGGTCCGCGCCGAGCTGCGCAGCGTCTCGCCGGTGTCGTCGCCCGCGCCGCTCGAGAGCTCCAGCGACGACGAGGACGACGAGGATCGCGATCTTCCGATCGCGCGCGCCAAGAGCGTGCCTCCCGTGTTCGGCACCGGCTCGCACAACGCGATCCCGCGCAACGCCTTCGGTCGCGCCGAGGACGAGATCACGAGCGACTTCCAGATCCCCAAGGAGGCCGCCGCCGCTCTCGACCGCCCGCGGCCGCGCGCCTCATCGCCGCCGAGCGGCGCCGATCCCGTGTTGCCGTGGGAGCCTCTCACCGACGACGAAGCGACGGGCGAAGCGCTCCTCGAGACGCTGCGCAAGCGCTCGGAGACCGAGTCACCCGAAGGCAGCGGTGGCCCCGGGCAGCGCGGCCTCAACTGAAGCGCCGGCTCGAGCACTCGCGCTCGGTGTACTAATGTCCCGTTGGCCATGCGTCGCGGCGGAGGCGAGCTGTTCCCCATCTCGGTGATGGTCCTGGGCCTGCTGGCCTGTTCGGGACGCGACTCGGCAACGTCTGGCCGCCCCAACGCCGGGCCAGCCGTCGCTCCTGCGCGGACAACGGATGTGGGCGCTACCGACTCCCTGGCGCTGGTCGCGCAGTGCTATCGAGCCGTGGAGGCCGCCCACGACCGGTCAGGTGGTGGTGAACCGGTGGCGGTCGAAGCGCGACGGGCAGCCGCGGGGGCGTGCGCCAAGCTGTACCAGCGCGAGCGGTGTGCAGATGCCTGGCTCGCGGCCCCGCTTGGAAGTGCGCCCGACGAGATGAGTCGAGTCATCGCGGAGTGCGCGGCCGCGTACTGCCCATCATTTCGCTATCGGGTCCTGGCCGTGTGCTCCGGGCTCGCACGCGACGCGCGGCAGCGCTACCTGGACTTCGCCGAGCTCACCCAGGCCGTCCTCGAGCTGGAGCGGGGGGCAGCGGAAGCGCAGCGAATGTCAGCCCACCTGGTCGCACGGGCGGCGCCGGTGCTCGCGATCGAGGCGGGCCGGGTCCTTCTCGATGGCGCCGAGGTGGTTCGATTGGTCGACTTCCCGACGGACGACCTTCAGGTGCCGCCGCTCCTCGAAGCGCTGCGAAACCGATCGACCTCGGGCGTACCGGTCACCGACATCTATCTCCGCGCGCCCGAGCAGACAGGGGCACGGGAGATCAACGTCGTGATCGCGAACGTCAGGGCCGCGGGGTACGAGCGAGTCTGGTTCTGTGTAGCTCGTGACGATGGCGGAGCCGCGAGCGGCGGCGCCGCGCACCGCGCTGGTGCCGCCGCGGCCAATGGCGTCCCCGACGGCTGTCGAGCCATGCGCCTCACGCGGTGAGGGGAACCTCGTCGGCCGACGCGACTGGCGCCGAGGTCACGTCACGTCGGTGATCTCGAGCGTGCGGCGCTTGCCGGCGAGAGCGAGCTCGACCTCGTCGCCGGCCTGCTTGCCCAGGAGCGCGCGGCCGAGCGGCGAGCTCGGCGTCACGACCTGAACGTCGCCGGCGAGCACGTTGCCGCCGCCGTGCGGTGCGATCCAGTAGCGATGCGGGTCACCGTCCTCGTCGACGACCACCAGGGCGGACATCGCGATCGGCGCGTCCTCGCCGAACGTGCGCAGCGCCAGCGCCGCGAGGTCGCCGATCGCCGCCTCGAGCTCGGCGACGCGCTGGGCCTGGCCGCGAGCGATGTACGACTGCTCGAGGCCGCGCGTGTCCTTGTCGTTCTCGGCCTTCGCCTCGGGGTGCGTGGCCCCCTCGATCGCGGCCGCGTGTGCCGCGCGCGCGGTCGCGAGCTGTGCTTCGAGCTGCGCCACGAGCTCGTCGCGCAACAACGTCTTCTGGGGTAGCGAGCGGGGCACGTCGGCTTGCGTGTACCTGGGGCCCCGGGGTTACATTGGGGCGCCGTGATGGATCGTAACGCGTTCCACAAGCTCCTCGCCTTCGGAATCGAGCGAGGTGTCTCGGACATCCACTTCGAGGTCGGGTATCCGCCGCACTACCGTCTGCACGGCGAGCTGCTCGGAGCGATCAAGGTGCCGCCGCTGACCGCGCAGGACACCGAGGCGATCGCCCGGATGATCCTCGAGGACCGCAGCATCACGGTCGACTTCACGCGCCGGTTCGCCGAGATCGACGTCTCGTACTCGCTCGCGCAACGCGGCCGGTTCCGCGCGTCGATCTTCCGCCAGCGTGGCGCCGTCGGCATCGTCATGCGCTTGATCCCGATCCAGGTGCTCTCGATCGAGCAGCTCAACCTGCCGCCGGTGCTCTCGGAGATCGCGGACGCGCGGCGCGGGCTCGTGCTCATCACGGGCGCGACCGGCAACGGCAAGACCACGACGATGGCCGCGATGCTCCGCTACATCAACGAGACGCGGCACGCGCACATCGTCACGATCGAGGATCCGATCGAGTTCATCCACGAGCCGCAGAAGTGCATGATCATCCAGCGCGAGGTCGGCGCGGACACCGAGAGCTTCCGCGACGCGATGACCGCGGCGATGCGCCAGGATCCCGACGTCATCATGGTCGGCGAGATCCGCGATCGCGAGACCGCGTCGATCTGCCTCAAGGCCGCCGAGACCGGCCACCTCGTGATGTCGGCGCTGCACACGCCCGATGCCGTCGGCACGATCCAGCGCATCGTGGGCCTGTTCGAGACCGATGCGCAGGACGTCATTCGTGATCGCCTCGGCGACTCGCTGCAGGCGATCGTCTCGCTCCGCCTGCTCGCGTCGAAGGACGGCCGCCGCCGGTTGCCCGCCGTCGAGATCCTCCGCGTCACGCGCACCATCCGCGAGTGCGTGCGCGCCGGTCGCATGGCCGATGTTCCGGACCTCATCCGCAAGGGCCGCGACCTGTACTCGATGCAGCTGTTCGATCAGCACCTCATCGATCTCGTCAACAGCGGCCTCGTGTCGATGGAGACGGCGATCTACGCGTCCTCGAACCCCGAAGAGTTCGAGCGCGCCTTGCGCGTCGAATAACGCCGGTGGATCCGTCGTCGCGAGCTACCTGCGCTGACTAACGCTTTCGACGCGCGGCGGCGCTGCTCTTCGCGGCGGATTTCTTCGTCGGGGCAGTCTTCTTCGTCGGGGCTGTCTTCTTCGTCGCGGCGGTCTTCCTACCCGCGGTCTTCTTCGTTGCCGCGGTCTTCTTCGTCGCGGCGGATTTCTTCGTCGCGGCGGATTTCTTCGTCGCGGCGGACTTCTTCATCGCGGCGGATTTCTTCGTCGCCGCGGCCGACTTCGTCGCGGGCGCCTTCTTGGTGGGCCTGGCCTCGGTTGACGTCTCATCGGCCAGCGCTTGCTGCGCCGACGCAGGCGGCTCTTCCGTGGGGGCCGGCACCACGGCTGCGACTGCATCGGATCGCAAGATCGGAGCGTTCGCAGCGACGCGCTTTCGGATCTCGGCCTGCGCGAGCATGACCTCGGGCTCCTCGATCGGATCGCCGTAGTCCTCGATCTCGAGGACCTCGGGGACGAGGAGCTCGCGGAGGCGGCGGTCGTCGGCGGGGAGGGCGGACGTCCGCAGCTTGGGCGGCACGAGGTACTCGGCCCGGCTGCCGAGCACGTGCTGTGCGGTGAGGGTGCCGTGGATGGAGAAGAAGTGGTTCTCCGGCACGAACACGCGCGCGGTCACGTTGCCGTGCAGCTCGGCCGAGTGATCGTTGTAGTAGCCGACGAGCGCGTCGTGCACGCTCACGTTGCCCGCGACCGCGAGCGCGCCGGCGGTGATCGCGCGGTCCGCGATGAAGTCACCGAGGACGAACACCGCGGTCTGCGGATCGTCGTGATCGCGGTACAGGCCCGAGACGCGCAGCGAGCCGGTCACGACGAGCCGGCACAGCTTGTGGTCGAACGTGTCGAGGTCACCGTCGATCTCAAGGTCGCCGTCGACGACGAGCGAGTCGTACGCGTACGTCGTGAGCTTGTCGCCGATGTAATTGCGTCCGATCGCGAAGTCCTTCGTCAGGCGTGCGAGCTCGGCGACCGTGCATTGCCCCGCGAGCAGCGACCGTCCCGGAAGTGGCTCCATGCGGGCAGCGTATCAGCGCCGCCAAACGCAGAAGGCGCCCGACATGGGGCGCCTTCGTTCGCGAGCGAGCGCTTGGCTCAGCGACCG
>DATLHR010000385.1:0-45191 GCA_035539815.1 Kofleriaceae bacterium | reverse complement strand
GATCGAGCCCGATCAGGTGCTCGTGTCGACCGGCGCGAAGCACTCTCTCTTCAACTTGTTCATGGCGCTGCTCGACCCCGGCGACGAGGTGCTCATCCCCGCGCCGTACTGGGTCAGCTACCCCGACATGGTGATGCTCGCCGGCGGCAAGCCGGTCACGCTGCCGACGCGCGCCGAGGACGACTTCGCGGTGACCGAGCATCAGGTATCCGCGGCGTGCACGCCGAAGACGCGCGCGATCGTGCTCAACAACCCGTCGAACCCGACGGGCGCCGTCTACAGCAAGGCGCAGATCGAGGCGCTCGCGAAGGTGTGCGTCGAGAAGAACCTCCTGATCATCTCCGACGACATCTACCGCCAGCTCGTGTACGGCGACGCGCAGTACCACTCGATCGCCAAGCTCGGGCCCGAGGTCGCCGAGCGTACGATCCTCGTCGACGGCGTGTCCAAGACCTACGCGATGACGGGCTGGCGCATCGGCTACACCGCCGGGCCCAGGGCGCTGATCAAGGCGATGGCCACGATCCAGAGCCAGTCGACGTCGAACGCGACCACGCTCTCGCAGGCCGCGACGCTCGCCGCGCTCACCGGCCCGCAGGACTGCGTCGCCACGATGCGCAAGGCGTTCGACGAGCGGCGTCTCGAGATGGTGAAGCTGTTGCGCGCCATCCCGAACGTGAACTGCCGCGAGCCGAAGGGCGCGTTCTACGCGTTCCCCGACGTCTCGGCGTACGTCGGCAAGCAGACGCCCGAGGGCGCCGTGCTCGACACCGACGTCAAGCTGTGCGACTGGCTCGTCGAGTCCGGCAAGGTCGCCGTGGTGCCCGGCTCCGGGTTCGGCGCGCCGGGCTTCGTGCGCCTGTCGTACGCGTGCTCGATGGCCAACATCCAGGAAGGCGTCGGCCGCATGCACAAGGCGCTGACCTCGCTGCGGTAGCCGCCGCGAGCTACTTCGGATCGGGCATCCCGCTCTTGGGCGGGAACGACGCGTGGATCGCCTTGACCTTCGGGTGATCGGGCCACGGCAAGCCGTACTGCAGGCTCTTCTTGAGCGCCGCGGGCACGATGCGCTTGTCGAACGCCGCCGCGTCCTTCGTCGGGCGCACGTCGACGAACACGACGTTCTTCGTCACGTTCGGGATCGGATTTTTGCCCGTCTGGATCTCGTCATCCTTGATCATGCCGTCCTGGTCGACGACGAACGTGATCTGCCGGATGTTCTTGCCGTCGTTGCGCAGGAAGCACTCCCAGGTGCCGGGGTTGTCCGAGAGCACACCGTCGGGCGGGGTGGTCTTGGGCATGTCCCACTTCAGCGTGTCGCGCTTGCCGTACATGATGTCGGCCATCAGCTTCTTCTTCGCCCAGTGATACGTGAGGCGATCGCCCTTCTTCGGCTGGTGATCGAGCTCGAGCTCCTCGGTGTCGGAGCCGCTCTGCTCGCCGACCGAGATGTCCGCGATCTTCTTCCCGCCCACGGTGCAGCGGAGCTTCGCGTTGCCGAGCGAGTTGGTGTTCGTGAACCAGATGTAGAACTCCGGCTTGCGGTAGGTCCCGTTGTTCGCCTCGGCGTGGCCCATGTACACCCAGCCGCCGGCGAGCACGTCGTCGGGGACGATGCCCCAGACCTCCCACTGCCCCTTCATGTGGACCGCGGAGGTCTTGAGCGTGCGAACGAGGTACTCCTTCTCCGTCTGGTCGTCGAAGTAGACGATGTCGACCTCGATCGGGCCGGTCGCCTTGATCGCCTTGTCGTTCGTGTAGCACTCGACCGAGGAGTACCCGTCCTCGTACGACTTGGTGCACTTCTTCGTCGCGACGACCTTGCCCTTGGACTTCACGTCCATGCGGATGATGTCGCTATCGGCGGTGAGCCCGTTCATCTCGAACCGCGTGCGCAGGTAGTAGCCGGCATCGCTCTGCGAGACGGCCTCCATGGTGAGGCCAGCCTCGTCGATGACGAGCGGCGGCGAGTGATCCTTGGCGGGCAGCAGCTTGCCTCCGGCCATGGCGAGTGCGGGCGTCGCGAGCACGAGTGCAGTCGTCAGGAACTTCATCAATCCCTCCTCCTAGGCGGCGCATCATACGGAACGACGATAGAGTGCGCTGCGCATGAGCCGTGAATTCGCATTCCCTGGCACACGTCCGCGGTGGGCTCCCGATCGCGTCGTCGACATCGGGCACCTCGCGCTCGCGCTCGAGGTCGATCCCGAGGCGCGCACGGTGCGCGGCACGGCGACCTTGCGCAGCACGGTGATCGCGCCCGACACGCGCGCGGTCGAGCTCGATGCCGTCGAGCTGACGATCGAGCACGTCACGGTCGGCGACAAGGACGCGGTGTTCCGTCACGACGGCAAGCGCCTGCGCGTCGAGCTGCCGCGGCCCGCCGCCACCGGCAGCGAGCTCGTGATCAAGGTCGCGTACCGCGGTGCACCGCGCCGTGGCCTGTACTTCATCGCGCCGGACGCCGGCTACCCGGACAAGCCGACGCAGGTGTGGACGCAAGGCCAGGACGAGGACTCGCGCTACTGGTTTCCGTGCTTCGACGCGCCGCTCGAGAAGGCGACGAGTGAGGTCACCATCACGGTGCCGGCGAAGCTGTTCGCGTTGTCGAACGGCACGCTGGTCAGCGACAAGACCGCCGGTGGCAAGCGCACGCTGCACTGGCGGCTCGACGTGCCGCACAGCTGCTATCTGATCACGCTCGCCATCGGCGACTTCGCGGCGATCGAGACCTCGTGGCGCGACGTGCCGGTCGTGTACTACGTGCAGCGCGGGCGCGAGGCCGAGGCAGAGCGCACGCTCGCGCGCACGCCCGCGATGCTCGAGCTGTTCTCGCGCCGGTTCGGCGTCGACTATCCCTATCCGCGATACGCGCAGGTGTTCGTCGCGGACTTCATCTTCGGTGGGATGGAGAACACGAGCGCGACGACGATCACCGACAACGTGCTGATCGACGAGCGCGCGGCGATCGACTACGACATCGACGCGCTGATCGCGCACGAGCTCGCTCACCAGTGGTTCGGCGATCTCGTGACCTGCCGCGATTGGGGCGAGGGCTGGCTCAACGAGGGCTTCGCGACCTACGCCGAGTACGTCTGGCGCGAACATCACGAAGGGCGCGACGCGGCCGATCTCGAGCTCGAGGACTGGGCGGACATGTACTTCGGCGAGGACTCGAACCGCTACCGGCGCACGATCGCGACCAAGCTGTTCGACGAGCCGATCGACATCTTCGATCACCACCTCTACGAGAAGGGCGGGCGCGTGCTGCACATGCTCCGCCACTTCCTCGGGGACAGCGCGTTCTTCGGCGCGCTCGCGCACTACTTGACCAAGCATCGCCACGGCGTCGTCGAGTCGCGTGACCTCGCGCGCGCGTTCGAGGAGTCGACAGGGAAGAACCTGGACTGGTTCTTCAGCCAGTGGGTGATCGACGGTGCGGGTCATCCCGAGCTCGAGGTCGCGTTCGCCTGGCACTCCGACGACAAGATCGTCGCGGTCACCGTCGAGCAGAAGCAGAAGATCGACGCGCGCACGCCGCTGTTCCGGCTGCCGGCGAAGGTGAGGTTCCGGATCGGCGACGCCGACGTCGACCATGCGATCGACATCACCGAGCAGCGCCACATCTTCCACCTCCACGTCCCCGAGGAGCCGACCCAGGCGATCTTCGATCCAGGTCGCGTGCTCCTGTGCGCGCTCAAGGTCGACAAGCCCGAGTCGCTGTGGATGAACGAGCTCGCCTACGCGACGCTGGCGATCGATCGCGCGCACGCCGCGACGGCGCTCGCCAAGCGCGGCGGCCCGGCGGCCGAGCACGTGCTCGCCGAGGCCGTGGGCGATGATGGCTACTGGTCCGTGCGTGGCGCCGCGGCGATGGGGCTCGCGTCGTTGCGCACGCAGAGCGCGCGCGACCGGCTCGCCAGCGCACTCGGCGTCGAGGTCCACCCGCGCGCTCGCCGGGTGATCGCGCGAGCACTCGGCGAGTTCGTGTTCGATGAGGCCGCGGGCGCCGCGCTCGCCAACGTCGTCGAGCGGGGCGACGCCAGCTACTTTGTCGAGGCCGAGGCGTGCCTCTCGCTCGGCAAGACGCGCTCGCCGCGCGCCCCGGAGCTGCTGCGCCAGGCCGCGGGCCGCGCCTCGTTCACCGACGTGATCCGCCAGCACGCCTACCGCGGGCTCGCCGAGGCGCGCGACGACAGCGCGGTCGGCTTGCTCCTCGAGGGCACGCGATGGGGCAAGGTCACGCAGGGCCGGCGCGCCGCGATCAACGCACTCGCGCAGCTGATGCGCGGCCGGCGCGACCGCGAGCAGCGCGACGTGCGCGAGAAGCTCGAGCTGCTGCTGTCCGATCGCGACTTCCGCGTCCAGGCCGCGGCGATCGAGGGCCTCGGCGTGATCGGCGACCCCGCGGCCGTCGGCGCGCTGCGCAAGCTCGTCGATCGCGAGCTCGACGGACGGCTCCGCCGGCGCGCCAAGGAAATCAGCCGCGATCTCGAAGAGGGCGCCCCGCTCTCCGACGAGGTTCGCCGCCTGCGCGACGAGGTCGGCGAGCTGCGCGCACTCACCACCGCGCTGCGCGAGCGCTTCGATCACCTCGAGGCGTCCCGCAATGGGCCACCCGCCGAGGAGCCCACGCCCAAGCGCAAGGACAAGAAGCACGGCAAGGGTCGCAAGCACGGCAAGCGCAAGCGGCGCTGAGGCGGTGTACGATCGAACCATGCGAAGGCTCGTGGTCGGCGTGAGCTTCCTGGTGCTGGCGGCGTGCGGCGACGATGGGGGCGGCACGCCCGGCGGCGACGGCGGCGGCAGCAACCTGGGCGATGGTGGCGGCGGCGAGCTCCTCCGCGATCGGTATCCAGGGGACGTCGGCATCGGCGCCGATCCCGCGGTGCTGTTCCACGACGACTTCGAGGCGGGCTGGGGCAAGTGGGACGGCCCGACCGCGGACACCGAGCATCTGTTCATCGAGCAGGACGCCGCGGTCGCGAACGCGGGGACGCGCTACTTGCGCTCGACCGTCACGACACAGCAGCTCGCCCAGGACATGTACATCTCGTCGTCGACGCGCGCGACGTTCGACCGGCGCGTCGACGAGATGTACTGGCGGCTCTACGCGCGGTTTCCGAATGTCGCGCCCAACCCGCACCACTGGATCCGCACCGCCGCGGGCAACGCGACGTGGAGCTCGAGCGGCCTCGCGAACACGGTGCCCGAGGGTGACGAGGGGTTCTGGTTCGACTTCGACATCGACAACGACGACCGCTTCAACTTCTACGTCTACTGGCACGCGATGCGCTCGGGACGCTGCAACGACGGCACCGCCGTGCCGGGCTGCGCGGGCGATCAAGGCACGACCTACTACTACGGAAACGTGTTCAGCCCGCCGGACCAGACGCCGTATCCGCGGGACGCGTGGGTGTGCATCGAGATCCACGCCAAGGCGAACACCGTCGGTGCGATGAACGGCGAGCTCGCGTTCTACCTCGACGATCAGCTCGTCGAGCACTACCGTCCCGGCAATCCGATCGGCACCTGGCTGCGCGCGCAGTTCTACACCGGCGGGTGCGAGTTCTCGGCGTGCACCGAGCCGGTGCCGTTCGAGGGCTTCGACTTCCGCACGAGCGACGAAGTCGGCTTCAAGAGCATCTTCCTCGACGCCTACTACGAGCGCGACACGTCGGCGGCGAAGCGCGCCGTGCTCGAGGAGCGCGGGCTGACCGTGTCCGACGAGCAGACCATCTATTACGACGACGTGGTCGTGGCGACGGAGCGCATCGGCTGCCGCCGGTGATCGCAGCCTCAGGTCTCGGCGAGCTCCTTGACGATCGCGGCGAGCGTGGCCTGCGCGCGCGGGAGTTCGTCGCCTCGCAGCGTGACGCCGCCGACCACCGCGTGCCCGCCTCCGCCGTAGCGCGCGCACAGCGCCCCGATGTCGTGGCGGCGCGGCGTGCCCGCCCACGGGTTCACCCCGACGGAGATCTTGATGCTCTGTGCAGTGCGCGTGGCGGCGACCGCGTACAGGGCCGTCGGGAACAACAGGTAGCCGAGGAAGCCGGGGCTGCGCGCGCCGACGTCCGTGAACCGATCGAACACGATGACGTCACCGATCCAGACGCCGAGACGCTTCACCGCTTCGAGCTCGCGCTCGCGCTCGTCGACGACGGCGGCGAGCTGTGGCGCGAGCTCGGGACGCGCAGCGACCTCGGCGAGCGACTCGCGCGACAGCCACTCGATGTAGTGCGCGGTGTCGATCGGGGTGCGGCCGTGCGCGAGCCACGCGGCGAGGAGCTGCGGCGGCTCGGAGAGGGCGACCGCGGCCTCCGCGGAGGGGAACTGCGCGGCGTCGATCGTGTCCGCCCAGCGGACCGCCTCGGTGAGGTGCGGCGGCGGCGTCCAAACGAAGCGCGCCGCGAGCGAACGGCCTATCAGGCCCGCGCACGAGGGCGCCGAGGGATCGAAGAACCACGTCGGGAGATGGCGCGCGTCGAACACCTCGCGCAGCGACTCGGGCTGGAACGCGGTCGGATGGTGATCGAACCACCACCGCATCTTCGGATCGGCGCAGAACCGGAAGTCCACGCAGGCGTGATCGTCGGCATCGAGCGGGAGGCCCTCGAACGGGTCGCCATCCTTGTGGACCATCCCGACGGGGATCACCTGCGCGTCGCGCACCTCGTGCGAGCGATAGAATGCCGCGAACAGCGCTGCCGAGGTCGTGCCGTCGAAGCAGGCGTCGTGGAAATAGATCTTGAGGACCCGTGCCACGTCGGCGGACCGAGCATACCGCGATCCTTCCTGGTACGTTGCGGGCCATGGATCCGAACTACTTGTGGCTCAAGGCCGCGCACCTGATCGCCTTGTTCCTGTGGATCGGCGGGCTGTTCGCGATCTACTGGATGCTCCGACTGCACGCACATGCACCGACGGATGCCCACGAGAAGCTGACGCTGATGGAGCGCTCGATCGCGCTGTCTGCGGATATCGCGGCAGCGGTCGCCATCGCCACCGGGGTCTTAATGATCTTCCGCGCGCCCGGCGGGAATTTGCTCGCACAGAAGGGCGCCGGCTGGCTGCACATCAAGCTCACCGTCGTCGTGCTGGGTATCCTACCCGTGCACGGCATCCTCCGCGGCAAGATCAAGAAGTTCGGGCAGGGCAAGATCGCGCCGGTGCCGCAGTGGCTGTGGAGCCTGTTCCTTGCGGCCATAACCGCAGCAGTGATCCTCGTGGTCCGCGGGCCCCAGATGTTCGCGAAGTAGCGCGCCGTGGCGCGGACGATCCTGCACGTCGACCTCGACGCGTTCTACGCGGCGGTCGAGCAGCGGGACGATCCGGCGCTCCGTGGCAAGCCCGTGCTCGTCGGTGGCTCCGCCCGGCGCGGCGTGGTCGCGGCGTGCTCGTACGAGGCGCGCGCGTACGGCATCCACTCCGCGATGCCGATGGCCGAGGCGCTGCGCCGGTGCCCCAAGGCGATCGTCGTCCGCCATCGCATGGAGCGCTACGCCGAGGCCTCGCACACCTTCTTCGGCATCCTCGGCACCTACTCGCCGGAGGTCGAGGGCCTCTCGCTCGACGAGGCGTTCCTCGACGTCACCGCGAGCGAGCGTTTGTGCGGCGACGGCCTCACGATCGCACGCGCGATCAAGCAGCGCGTGCGCGACGAGCTGTCGCTGGTCGCCTCCGTCGGCGTCGCGCCGATCAAGCTCGCGGCGAAGATCGCGTCGGACATCGACAAGCCAGATGGCCTGCGCGTCGTCACCCAGGACCGGCTGCTCGCGTTCCTCCATCCACTGCCGATGACGCGCCTGTGGGGCGTCGGCGAGCAGACGCGGAGCGTGCTCGCGACGATGGGGCTGTCGACGATCGGCGACGTCGCGCGCTACCCCGAAGCGGCGCTCGTCGCGCGCCTCGGCGAGGTCACCGGCCGCCACCTCGCGGCGCTCGCTCGCGGCGAGGACTCGCGCGAGGTCGTCCCCGAGAGCGATCCGGTGTCCGTCGGCCACCAAGAGACGTTCGACGACGATCTCGACGACAAGGGCGAGCTCGCCGTGATCCTCCTCGACCAAGCCGACCGCGTCGCGCGCCGGTTGCGCGAGGCCGAGCTGCGCGCACGCGCGGTGGTGCTGATCGTCAAGTACGACGACTTCCGCCAGATCACGCGCCGCACCACACTCGACGCCGCGACCAGCGACGGGGGCGTGCTCGCCCGCACCGCGATCGAGCTGCTCGCGAAGGTCACGATCGAGCCGCGCAAGGGTGCGCGCGTGCGGCTGTGCGGGCTCTCCGCGACCAACCTCGAGCCACGCGATGCGCCGCGCCAGCTCGGCTTCGACGAGGCCGCGCGCGCCCGCGGTGAGCGCCTGGGCGAGACGCTCGACAAGCTAACCGCGAAGTTCGGCAAGGCGACGATCCGCCGCGCGGTCCACCTGCCCGACGACGACTGACCGGGAGCCCCCGTTTGCCGCCTCGTGCCAGGAAAACTGGGGACGGGCCCCCGTTTTTGGGTTCCCATTGTCCGCGGGTCGCGTGTCATAGGGGCCAGACGCCATGCTTCGCCCTGCCCTCCTCTCCCTCGCGTGCGCCGCGTCCGTCGCGCACGCCGATGCTCCGCCGGACCCAGCGTCCGGCGTCGTGACGTATGCGCTCGTCGTCGGCTCCAACGCCGCCGGCCCCGGCCAGAGCGAGCTGAAGTACGCCGAGGACGATGCCCGCCGCATGGGCACACTCCTCGTCGAGCTCGGCGCGCACCACGCCGATACGGTCGACGTGCTCGTGCGTCCCACGCCCGACGTGCTGCGTGCACGGATCGACAAGCTGACCGAGCGCGTGCAGGCCGACATCGCCGCCGGCAAGCAGACGCGCCTCCTCTTCTACTACTCGGGCCACGCGCGCTCGACCGCGCTCGATCTCGGCGCGGCACAGCTACCACTGACCGAGCTGCGCACGCGGCTGCTCGCGGTCCCCGCGACGCTGACCGTCGTCGTCCTCGACGCCTGCCAGAGCGGCGCGTTCTCGCGCGTGAAGGGCGCGGCGCCCGCGGCCGACTTCTCGTGGAGCTCGCGCAACCAGCTCGACGCGAGGGGCTTTGCCGTGCTCGCGTCCTCGACCGGCAGCGAGCTGTCGCAGGAGAGCGAGCAGCTGCGGTCGTCGTACTTCACGCACCACTTGCTCGTCGGCATGCGCGGCGCAGGCGATGCGAATCGCGATGGGCAGGTCTCGCTCGACGAGGCCTATCGCTATGCGTATCACCAGACGCTGCTCGCGACCGCCGAGACTGCGGTCGGAGGCCAGCACGTCAGCCTCGAGGTCGACCTCAAGGGCCACGGCGAGGTGCCGCTGTCCTTCCCGCGGGCAGCGACCGCGACGATCGAGCTGCCGGCCGCGCTCGAAGGCAAGGCGCTCGTCGAGGATCGCCGCGCCAAGACCGTCGTGGCCGAGACGCAGAAGGCGAAGGGCAAGCCCGTGCGGATCGCGGTCGCGCCCGGCGAGTACGAGGTGCTCGTGCGCAATGGCTCACGCCTCTCGCGATGCCCGATCACCGCGCGCCCCGGCGGTACGGAGGTCGATCTGTCGCGCTGCTCATCAGAGACGATCGTCGCGTCGACGGCGAAGGGCAGCGTGGGATCCCAGGCGCGCCAGCGGCTTTCGATTAGCGCCGCGCTAGGCGGTGAGCAGCGCGACGCGTACACGGCGACCCTCGAGAACTTCGGTTACAGCGAGCAGTTCTCGCCGTTCAGCAGTGGAGGAGGCGCCATCGCGCTTACTCGTCGGATCGTCTCGCCTGCGCGCTGGCTCGAGTTGTGGGCGGGCTTCTACGGAAGCATCGCCGTCGCCACACCATGGGAACGCAACGATCAACTCACCCACCAGACGTTCCGGTGGTGGACCGGAACATTCGGCCTGGTGACCCAAGGCTTCGTGCCGCTCGTCCACACCACGAAGACGGGGCGCCTGGGCGTCTATGGCCAAATCGGGATCGGCGTGTCGAGGGCGACCACGAAGTTCGTCGACACCAACGACATGTCCACCACCGAGCACTTCTTCGGCTTCGCCCAAACGGTCGGGGCCGGCATCTACGGCGAGAGCGGTCTCGTGCAGGGGCTCGGCGCCACCGCCGGCTACCAGCACGACCTCAGCATCGCGATCGACAACCTCACCGGCGACACGCACAACAGCGGCGGTCACCGGTTCAGCTTCGGCATGTCCTACGCGTTTTGAGGTCCGCCATGCGTACACGCATCCCTCTCCTAGTCATCCCCGTCGCGGCAATGCAGCTCGGGGCCACCGACTGCGGCCAGATCACCCGTGACCCCGGCTTCGCTCTCTGGTGCGGCGACGAGCTGTGCACGTGGAAGACGCTGCGCGGCGAAGTCCGGCGCGCGCCGACCTGGCACGCGCAAGACGCGGGTGTCGAGCTCGTCGGTCCCGACACCGCGATCGCGCAGCTGACCCCGGTCGACAGCGGCGACGCCACGTGTATCCGCTTCGAGCTGCTCGCGAACGTCGACGCGAACGCCGAGGTGCTGCTGAAGATCGACGTGTTCGGAGACGGCCAGGTCGAGCGCGAGGAGCGCATCCCGGCCGTGCGCTGGGAGCCGGTCGTGTTCACGCTGCCGATCGAAGCGCCGTACGCTGGCATCCGCTTCGAGCTCGCCAAGCGCGGCGCCGGCACCGCCATCGTCGCGCAGATCGAAGCGACGACCGCGCGCGGCGAGTGCGAGGGTCTCGTGCCCGCCCCCAACCACCCCGCGCCGCTCGGCTCGCTGTGCGACGGCGACAACGACTGCGCGAGCGGCATGTGCCGCGACACCTACGCGCCCGGCACCATTCTCGGCGTCGGCAAGCTGTGCGTCGCGTGCGATCCGCAAGCGCCCACCTGCGGCTCGGGAGAGGTGTGCGGCCTCGGTGACGCGTTCTCGCCGGTGCAGTTCATGGCGACGACGTGCGTGCCCGCGAACGGCAGCGAGCTCGGTGAACCGTGCGGCGGCGACGAGGAGTGCGCGACGGGCATTTGCACCGACGGGGTGTGCTCGACGTGCGGCCCGGGGCATCCGTGCGGCGGCGACGAGCAGTGCGGCGCGAGCGGCCCCATGCCGGCGCCCGGCGAGCTGTATCCGAGTGTGACGGCGCGGGTGTGCTCGCCCAACGCGGGCCGCCGCGGCACCGGCGAGCCGTGCGCGACGAGCGCGGACTGCGCGAGCGGCACGTGCAACGGCGTCACGCGCCAGCAGTGCGCCGACGGGCGTGCGTGCGACTCGCCGATGCAGTGCCCCGCCGACAGCGGCCTTACACCCGGTGCGTGTACTGTCGTCGGCGTTCAGGGTGGAAGCTGTCAGTGATCCTCAGGCGGCCTACCGCGCGTACGGGCCCGCGCTCGTCCGCAAGGCCGAACGCATGCTGCGTAACCGCGAGGACGCGGTCGACGTCGTGCACGCGCTGTTCGTCGATCTGATCCCGACGTGGAGTCGTGACGTGGACCTCGCCTACCTCTATCGCGCCGTGACCAACCGCTGCCTCAACGTCGTCCGCGACCGCACGACCCGCGCGCGTCTGCTCGAGCGCGAGCAGCGGGCGGCGGCGCCAGTCGGCCGCGTGCGTCTCGAGGATCAAGTCGTCGGCGTCGCGCTGCTCGCCGCGCTGGCGGAGCGCCTCGACGAGGGTCACCTCCAGGTCCTGGTCGCGCGGTTCGTCGACGACATGACGCAGGAGGAGATCGCCGAGCACCTCGGCCTGTCGCGCAAGACGATCGGCAAGCGGCTCGATCGCATCCGGGACGAGGTGAACGTGCTGCGCAGCGCGGAGGCGACTGCATGACGTGCATCGGCGAACCCATCTCGTGGCTGCGGCTCGAGGCGTTCGCGCTCGATCGCCGCGACCCGGCGATCCGCGAGCACGTCGCCGTGTGCGCCGCGTGCCGCACCTGCCTCGACGACGTCGAGCGCGATGTCGTCGCGCTGCCGCCGCTCGCGCTGCCCGCGCCGCGTCCGGCGCGCTGGCGGCGGTGGCTGCCGCGGCTCGCCCCCGCATTCGCCGTGGCGGCTGCGGCCGTGATCGCGCTCGTCGTGTGGCGCGATGACCCGCGTCGGGCGCCGGGACGCGACGACATCGTCCACGTGAAGGGCGTCGGCGAGGTCGTCCTCGGCGTGATGCGCGAGCGCGCCGGCGTGGTGCGCGATGACGTCCACACGTTCGCGACCGGCGATCGCTTCAAGGTCTTCGTCACGTGTCCTCCGGCGGCGTCCGCGTCCGTCGAGGTCGCGATCACGGAGCTCGCCACCGGGACCGTCGATCACCCCGTCGCGCCGGCGCAGATCGCGTGCGGCAACGAGGTCGCCATCCCCGGCGCGTTCTCGCTGTCCGGCGGCGTGCACCGCGTGTGCGCGCGGATCTCGGACGGCGTCACCGCCGGCGCGACCGCGTGCCTCGAGCTGTCACCGGAGTGACTCGCGCCAGCTCGCGAAGGTCGCCTCGGGCCCGACGGCGACGCAGGTGAACGGCCCCGTGCGCCACGCGATCGCGTGCAGATCACCGTCGGTGCGTTCGCCACGCTTGGGCGCGACACCGTGCGCGCGCTGCACGAGGTACGTGACGTGGTCGTCGCCGACCTGCACCCGCACGACGGCGGCGCCGCGCTCGAACACCTCGATCCGCCGCGCGCCCTCGATCGTTCCCGCCGGCGGCATCGGTGCATCCTTGCCGACGACGCCGAACATCCACGCGCGCAGCTCGGGCGTGGTCGGTGCCGTGAGGTCCCAGGCGGACGTGGCGTCGCGGTGCTGTGCGATCGCCTCGGTGAGGAGCACGTTGTGCCGCGCGGGGAACGTCAGATAGATCGCCACGACGGTCCCGGTCAGCACCGTGAGCGTGAAGAGCAGCGAGACCGACACGCGGCGGTGCGGCGGCCGCGGCGGGGTGATCAGCGGTGCATCGCCCTCGACGGGCCCTACGGCTTCGGCTTCGACCAGGTTCATCGCTGCTCCTCGAACGCCGGGACGCTGCCGAACCGGCGCACGAACTCGGTCCGTAACTTCGCACAAAACGCGCCGAGGTCCGTAGCCGCGTCGAGCTCGATCAGATGGCGGCACACGAGGTCCTCGCCGGCGTGCATACGCGACAGGGCGAGCGCGGTGGTCCGGCCGTCCGTCGCGTGGCCGTACCAGACCATCGCGCTCTTGCCGCGTGGGTACTCGAGCAGGCCATGCGCCAGCCGGAGCTGCAGGACGTTCTCGCCGGTGGGCGCGTGATCCCCTGCGGCAGCCAGCGCGTACCACGGACCGAAGCGCACACCTTATTCTACCGGGCATGGAGCAGCTGTCCCTGCCCGAGCCACGCATCGAGCGCATCTCGTTCGGCCGCGAGGGTGCGCCCGATCGCCTCGCCTGTGCGGACGCGCTCGCTGAAGCCGCCTCCGTGCCCGATGGTTCGCTCGACGCCATTTATATCGATCCGCCGTTCGGCACCGGGATCGTCCAAAAGGGGCGCGGGCACCGCTACGCCGACCGGGCCGACGATCCCGAGGCGTTCGTCGCGTGGCTGCTGCCGATCCTCGAGCACAGCCGGCGCACGCTCGTGCCGGCCGGCTCGCTGTTCGTTCACCTCGACTACCGGGCCGTCCACTACGTCAAGGTGGCGCTCGACCGGCTGTTCGGGCGCGACCGGTTCGTGAACGAGCTCGTGTGGTGCTATGCGGTGGGTGGCAAGAGCCGGCGCGGCTTCGGCCGCAAGCACGACACGATCTTGTGGTACGCGCGCACCGACGACTGGGCGTTCTATCCCGACGCCGTGCGCGTCCCGCGCCGCGCGGGCTCGCACATGCGCGTCGTGCTCGACGGTGACCGCCAGGTGCAGGAAAAGACCGACCGCAAGACCGGCCGCGTCTACCGCTATCCGGTCGCCGCCGGGAAGGTCCCCGAGGACTGGTGGACCGACGTCGAGACGCTGAATCACTCGGACCGCGAGCGCACGGGCTGGCCATCGCAAAAGCCCGAACGGCTCGTCGAGCGCATCCTGCGCGCGGTCACCGTCCCCGGCGACCGCATCGCGGACTGGTTCTCGGGCTCGGGGACCACCGCCGCCGTCGCGCAGCGCCTCGCCCGCGGGTTTCTCGCGGTCGACCGCGAGCCCGCGGCGATCTCCGTAGGGCGTTCACGCCTCGTCCAGCAGGGGCACGCGCTGGCCGCCGCAGGGACGCCTCCGCCGCCGCTCGACATCGTGACGTGAGCAATTCGTGACGAGAGGTTGCGGGCGGAGTGCACACGGGTGAGAATTCCAGTGCCAAAGGCAGCTGATGGCCACCGCTCCAGAAGAAGAGACGCCGCGCATCAAGCTCGACGCGTGGCTGGTCACGGACGTCGGTGTTGTTCGCGATCACAACGAGGACTCCGCCTGCATGGAGCCGTCGCACGGCTTCTTCATCGTCGCAGACGGGATGGGCGGGCACGCCGCCGGCGAGGTCGCTTCGGCGATGGCCGTCGAGACCGTGCGTAAATCCCTCGAGGGCGCGGGCTCCGAGATCGAGGCGTTCAAGAAGGCCCCGACCGACGCGGGGCGCCGCGGGATCGTTCAGCTCCTGCAGAACGCCGTCCTGTCGGCCCATCAGGCTGTGTTCCAGCGCGGGCAGGACGAGCAGGACAAGGCGGGGATGGGGACCACGCTCGACGTCGTCCTCGTCGCCGGGCCCGAGGCGTTCGTCGCCCACGTCGGTGACAGCCGCACCTATCTGATTCGCGACGGCAAGCCCTCGCAGATCACCACCGACCACACGGTCGCCGAGGTCCTCGTGATCGAGGGCAAGCTGACGATCGAGGAGGCGCAGGTCTCGCCCCTGCGCACGATCCTGGTCAACGCGATCGGCGTGTCGGCCGATGTCGGCGTGGAGATGGCGCACGTGACGCTCAAGCGCGCCGATCGGCTGCTCCTGTGCTCGGACGGTCTGCACGACTACTTCCCCGCCGACGAGGAGATCGCGCAGCGGCTGTCCGCCGATGCGCCCGGTCAGGCGCTGAAGGAGATGGTCGAGCTCGCGAAGACGCGCGGCGGCCACGACAACATCACCGGCATCGCGGTGCAAGTGCTCGACATCGACGACGCCGTGCCACACGTCGGGGAGAGCGAGTCCACCCAGCCGGTCGAAGTGCCCGTGAACCCGTTCGGCGGCGAGGAGCCGACGGATGCCGCGGCGGCCGCGCCCCCGGCGGCCGCGCGGTTGCCTCAGCACATGCGCGCGACGCAGCCGATGCGCGCGGTCGCCGGCGTCGCCGACACGATTCCTCCACCGTCGCGGGCCAACAAGGCCGCGCGCGGCAAAGACGACGTCCGCTGGGACGTCCCCACCGACGAGCACCAGGCGCTCGCGACCGAGATGACAGAGCCCGCCGCGTCGATCGCGTCGATCGACAAGGACGACGAGCCCGCCGGCGACGACAAGAAGCCCGACAAGGCGGAGTGATGTCGGTGGTCGCGGCGCTCGAGGCCGCGGTGTACGCCGCGACAAGAGCCGCGCTCGGCGACGCGCCGCTCGCGACCGCGAAGCTAACGGCGGCGATCGTCGATCGCTCGCTCCGCTACACGAGCGATCGCGCCCACCTCGCCGCGCCGACGGACAAGGTCGGCGACCTCGCCGCTCGCGCCGCATTCTTCACGATCGCGGACGCGATGAAGATCGCGGTGCCGCTCGGCGAGCTCGCGGCGCGCGGTGCAATGCCGGCGGGGCGGCCGTTGCGCGTGCTCGACCTCGGCGCGGGCTGCGGCGCGATGAGCCTGGGCCTCGTCGCGACCCTCGAGCTCCCGGTCTCGATCACCGCGATCGATCGCGACGCTGCCGCGCTCGCCATCGCGGCCACCGCCGTGCGCGAGCTCGCGAAGGCGCGCGGGCTCGCCGTCGAGATCACCACCCGCGTCGACGATGCGACCCGCGCCCCACTCCCCGCCGCGGACCTCGTCGTGATCGGCACGATGCTCAACGAGCTCGCCGAGGGCGCGCGGCTCGACGTGGTGCGCCGCGCGCTCGCCACGATCAGCGGCGATGGTGCCGTCATCATCATCGAGCCCGCGCTACGCGAGACCACGCGCGCGCTGCACGTGGTGCGCGACACGCTGCTCGCCGAGGCCGCCGCCCACGTGTTCGCACCGTGCACGCGCGGCGGCGTGCCCTGCCCCGCCTACGCCGCCGACGACTGGTGCCACGAGCACCGCACCGCGATCCTGCCGCCGCGCACCGCGGAGCTCGCGCGCCTCACGCACCTGCGCGACGACGGCCTGAAGTTCTCGTACCTCGTGCTGCGTAAGGATCCACATCCGCTCGCCGCACCGGGGGCCTGGCGCATCGTCGACTCACCGCGCGGGCAGAAGGGCAAGGTCGAGGTGCTGGCGTGCAGCGACGCCGGCCGCCTACCGATCCGGCTGTTGCGCCGCAATCGCACGGACGCCAACCGTATCGTCGAGCGCCTCGAGCGCGGGGACGTGGTGGTCGTCGAGGCGGTGCCCGACGACGATCGCGTCGAGGTCGCGCCTCACACCCAGGTGATGCGAGTGATCAAAGCCGGCCGCTGACGCCGAGCGCGGGGATGAACAGCGCCTTGTCGACCATCGGCTCGGGGTTGAGCATGTACTCGCCGCCGAGCTCCGCGAACAGCGCGAAGTGGTGATCGATCGCGTACTCGACGCCCACGGCCGCGCGCACCGCGATCCGCGGGCCGTCGGAGAAGAACACCGGGAAGCCGATCACCCCGATCGGGCGCAGCTTGCCGGGCAGGATGCCGTAGCTCGCGCCGACGTAGCCGCCGCTCACCGGGCCGACGAGCGCCGTGGCCTGTACCTGCAGGCGGCTCACCACGTCCGCCGTGAGGCCGACGAGCGCCGCCGCGCCCTTGTTGCTCGGATCGACGTGCGCGGCCACCAGCGCGCCGATCCGCGATCGGCGGGCGGGCTTCACGACCTTGCGCACGCCGTCCTCGCCGATGATCGTCGTGGTGCCGTCGGGCCCGACGGTCGTGGTCGCGACGGGCTCGGCCTCGAGCGTGAGCGAGACGCTGCGGGTCTCGCCGCCACCGACGGGGAACGTCTCCTCGTTCGGCTTGTAGCCCTTGCGGCGCGCGCGCACGGTCGTGGTCCCCTTGGCGACGCGGTGGCGCTTCATGTCGGCGACCTTGGCCCACGCCTCGTCGTTGACCTGCACCTCGCTGTCGGCCGGCGTGATCCAGATGTCGAGGCGCGCGAGCTCCTTGTCGAGGCCGGAGAGCACGCGCGTCACCTCGGCCGACTTCGCCGGATCGGCGTCGTCCGAGTCGAGGTAGCGCTGGTACGCGTTGGCGGCCTCGGCCTTGCGATCGAGCTTGAGCAGCGTGGTCCCGATGTTCAGCAGGATCTTGCCGCTCGGGAATCGCTCGTACGCGGTGCGAAACACGGCGAGCGCGCCGAGGTAGTCCTTCGCCGCGTACAGCTTGAGCCCCGACTGCATGAGCGACTTGGCGTCGACCTTGTCGTCGGCGTTGCTCGGTTGCGCCGCCACGGGCCCGGCTGCGACGGCGAGTGTGAGGAGCGAGAGGGTGAGCGTGGTCGTCGCGCGGTTCATCAAATGTCTGTCTCGAGGAGATCGCCGCCCTTGGGCTTGGTGGGCTTCGTCGACGGCTTCGTCGACGGCCTCGTCGACGGCTTCACCTTGGGCTTCGTCGACGGCTTGGGCTCGACGGGCTTCGTCGCGACCGGCTTGGTCTCGACAGGCTTGGTCTCGACCGGCTTGGTCTCGACCGGCGTGGTCTCGACCGGCTTGGTCTCGGTTGGTGTCGCGATCTCCGTGGGCGCCGCTGCATCGGCGGGCGTCGCCACCTCGGTCGGCGTCGGGACCTCATCGGGCTTGGCGACCTCGACGGGCGTGGGCTCCTCGGCGGGCCTGGTCTCGCCGGCCGGCTGCGTGACGGCCGGCGCCGGGCGCGAGGTGGGCTCGAGCTTGGGGCTCGACTTCCCGGACGTCGCGATCACGATCCCGATCCCCGCGGCCGCGGCGACCAGCCCCGCGCCGACCGCGAGCAGCAGGCCGTTGCGCCGCCTGGGCACCTCGTGCGACTGGCTCGCCGCGCCCGACAGCGTCGTCGGCTTGGGCTGCTGCGGGATCGAGGGCGACGAGGGCATGTAGGCCGTCGCCTGTTCGTGCAGCGGCGTCGGCATCGGCATCGGCATCGGCGGCAGCGGCGTGGCGTGCATCGGCGTGATCAACGGGCTCGATGGCGTCGGCGACGGCATCATCGGCATCGACAGGCGACCGTCGATGCCGGTCGTGGTCACCCAGCCCTGCGCCGCCGCGATCGCGACCAGCTGGCCGGCGAGCTCGAAGGCCGTCTGCACGCGCTGCTCGGGCTTCTTCTTGAGCAGCTGCATGATCAGCCCCTCGAGCTCGGGCGAGATCGGGCCATGGCGCGACGGCGGCTCCGGCTCGACGAACAGGTGCGAGCCCAGCAGCTCGCCCGCGCCCGCCTCGATGAACGGCGGCCGCCCGACGACGAGCTCGTACAGCATGCAGCCGATCGAGTAGAGGTCCGCGCGATGGTCGACATCGCCGGTGCCCTTGCACTGCTCGGGCGACATGTAGGTCGGCGTGCCCATCACCGCGCCGGTCTTCGTCGCCGAGCTCGCGAGTCCCACGTCGGTCAGCTTCGCGATGCCGAAGTCGAGCAGCTTCGTTCGCACGCCCATCGGCGATTCCGGATCGGCGACGATGAAGATGTTGTCGGGCTTGAGGTCGCGGTGGACGATGCGCTTCGCGTGCGCCGCGGCGAGCGCGCTGCACACGCCGCGCATGAGCATCGCCGCCTCTCCCTCGGCCATGCGACCGCGCGCCCGGATCCGCGACGACAGCGGCTCACCGTCGAGGAACTCCATGACGATGAAGGCGTCGCCCGACGGCATGTAGCCGAAGTCGAAGATCTCGACGATGCCGGGGTGCTTGATCGCGGTGGTCGCCTTTGCCTCGTTGAAGAAGCGATTGACGATGTCGCGGTTCGCGGACATCTCGCGATGCAGGATCTTCACCGCGGCGATGCGACCGATCAGCTGGTGCTCGGCCCGATAGACCGTGCCCATGCCACCGACCGCGATGCGATCGATGATGCGGTAGCTACCGACGACGGTCCCCAACATTGCGCAGCAGCGATCATTCTAGGTCACCCGCGCCGTGTCAAACGCGGATTGACTCTCGTTCTGCTCCGGCAGATCCTTGGTGGGTGCGGCGCATACTCGCAGTCGTGGTGGCATGCTTCGCGGCATGCCAGAGCCCCGAACCTGACCTGTCGACGACGGAGCAGCTCGCGGTCGTCGCATCGCCGCTGAGCTACGACTTCGGCTCGCTCACGGTCGGGCAGACGTCCAACGCCGTCGCGTTCCAGATCCGCCCCTCGGCGGGCGCTCAGTACGACACGTTGATCGCGGTCAACTACAACTGCCCGGACTTCGTGCTCTCGCTGCCGGGGCTCCCCGCCGACGTCATCCGCGAGGTCGAGTGCGAGAGCTGCCCGCTGTGCGCCGCGCCCGTCTGCTACACGATCTACACGCAGAACTACGATTGGTCGGCGCGGTTTCGCCCCACCGTCGGCGCGCCCGTCTCGTGCCCGGTCACGTTCATGTTCTCCAACTCGGCGTCGAACAAGACGGTGACGCTGAGCGGCACGGGCGTGCTGCCGCCGATCGACATCGACGTGCAGCCAGGCTCGATGGGCTTCGGCGACGTCCGCGTCAACACGCAGAGCGGCGGACGCACGCTCACGGTCCGTAACGCCGGTGGCCAGACGCTGACCGTCACGGGCATGAGCGTGCCGGCGGGCTACGCGATGACCGGCTCGACGAGCTACACGGTCCCGGCCGGCGGCGCGGTCTCGCACACGGTGACGTGCACGCCACCGGCGGTGGGGCCGCGCAACGGCACGCTCACCATCACGAGTAACGACCCCGCGACACCGTCGATCGGTGTCCCGCTGAGCTGCAACGGCACCGACTCCGCGCTCGACATCTCCCCCAGCCCGATCGCCCTGCCGCCGACGCGTGTCGGCGAGCCGCTCGAACGGACGATCACGCTGAGCAACGGCGGCGGCGCCTCCATGGTGCTGTCGTCGGTCACGCTGACCGGCACCGACCTGGAGCTCGTCTCCGCACCCGCCGCGAACCTCACCCTCGCCCCTGGCCAGACGACCACCGCGATCGTCCGGTTCAAGGCGAGCGCGAGCGGCGACGCGACGGGCACGCTCGACGCCATGTACGACGGGCGGGCGCGCAGCTCGGACATCTCGGCGCGTGCCCTCACCACCTCGATCGCGATCACGCCCGACGGCACCGTCGAGCTCGGCCCGGTGTGCATCGGGCAGCAGAAGGAGCAGACGTTCTCGGTGATCGCGAACGCCGAGGCGTCGTTCGTCGTGAACGCGATCAGCACGCCGGCCGAGCCCTTCACCGTGAGCGGGCCCGCCTTGCCTGCCACCGTGCAGGGCGCCGGCGCGAACAGCGTGACGTTCAGCGTGACCGCGGCGCCAGCGGCGACCGGCCACCTGACGTCGACGTTCGAGGTGACGACCGACATTCCCGGCAGCACGCCCAAGACGATCGAGCTCGGCGTCGACGGCCTCACCGCGGGAGTCTCCGGCACCCCCGAGCTGCTCGACTTCGGATCCGCGGAGCCGGGCACGACCTCGATCGGGCAGCCCGTCCATGTCTCGAACTGCGGCACCTCGCCGATCACGATGGCGAATCCGCGCATCGAAGGCGCGAACGCCGCCGAGTTCGCGATCGTCGCGAATCCGGCCTCGCCGACGATCGAGCCGACCGGGACGGCGAGCTGGCTCGTGATCTCGAGCATCGACTCGGTCGGCCTCAAGGAAGCCGCGTTCGTCGTCGACTACGAAGGTGGCACCGTGACCATCCCGCTCGCCGCCGAGGGCCTCGGCGATGGCGTGCTCGGTGGCGTCGGGGACGACGTGCGTCCGAGCTACTACGCGTGCTCGGCGGGGAGCGCGTCGGCGGCGTGGCCGATCGGGCTCGCGGTGCTCGGGTTGCTGCGGCGCCGTCGCCGAGTGTGACCGCTGCCTACATTGACGCGACGCGCGACCTCCTCGATCCTCGGAGACGTGCGGCTGCAGACGATCCTCATCGTGACGTTGGTGGCGGCGGCCTGTACGCCGAGCGCGCCCGAGCTCTCCGAGACGGAGCAAGCGATCGTCGGCGTCGGGTTCTCGCCTCCCAGTGGACAGAGCTTCGGCAACGTCCAGGTGCAGACGACCTCGGCGCCGCTCTATGTCACGATCTCGCCGACCGGCCTGCAGGAGTCGTACGTCTCGATCGACAGCATCGTCGGGTGCACCGGCTTCAACATCTCGTCGCCCGGGCCCGGCTACGTCGCGCGGACGTGCGCGGCCTATGACTGCGGCGGCTACCAGTGTCTCCCGCAGGTGATCCAGACCTGCACCGAGTGGTACCCCGACGAGACGTACACGTTCAGCGTGACGTTCTCGCCGTCGCTCGCGACCTCGTACAGCTGCGGTATCACCGTCAACACCAGCCTCGGCGCGCGTACCTACAACGTCAGCGGCACCGGCACGACGCCGCCGATCGACATCGACGTCACGCCGCCGGCGATCGGGTTCGGCGACGTGCGCCGTGCTACCGCGAGCACGCCCGCGACCGTGAACGTGCGCAACGCGGGCGGCCAGCCGATCGCGGTCTCCGCCGTCACGGTCTCGGCGGGCTTCGCGATCGTCTCCGGCCCGACGGGCGCGTACTCGCTCGGCCTCGGCATGACGCAGCCGTACAGCGTCACGTGCAACCCGAGCGCGACCGGTCCGCTGAGCGGACAGCTGCGCGTCAACAGCAACGATCCGGCGACGCCGACCGCGGTGGTCGCGCTCTCGTGCAACGGCGTCGACTCCGCGCTGGATCTCAGCCCGAGCCCGCTCACGGTGACGACGCGCGTCGGCGAGCCGGTCGAGCGCACGATCACGCTGACCAACAGCGGCGGCGCGAGCATGACGATCGGCTCGGTGAGCCTCACCGGGACCGGGCTCGTGCCCGTGACGATGCCGGCCGGTGGCACGACGCTGGGACCGGGCCAGCCCACGACCGCGACGATCCGGTTCGAGGCCACGGAGGCCGGCGAGGCGACCGGCACGCTGGACATCACGTACGACGGCGGGCAGGCGCGAAGCGCGGCGATCACCGCGACCGCGCAGGCGACGTCGATGTCGCTCGTCCCCGACGGTGCCTACGACTTTGGCCCCGTCTGCATCGGCCAGAGCAAAGCGCAGGAGGTGACGATCTCGGCGAACGCCGAGGGCGCGTTCCGCGTCGACAGTGTGTCGTCGCCGGACGAGCCGTTCACGCTCACCGCTCCACAGCTCCCCGCCGCGATCCAGGGCTCGGGCGCGAACAACCTCACGCTCCAGCTCGCGGCGGCACCGACGGTCGAAGGCACGGTGAGCAGCAGCGTGATGGTGGCCACCGACATCCCGAACAGCACGGCGCGCGCGCTCACCCTTTCGGTGACGGGCCTCCCGGCAGGCGTGACGGCGACGCCGCCCGAGGTCGACCTCGGCCAGTCCAAGGTGAACTCGACGACGATCGGCCAGCAGATCGAGGTCACCAACTGCTCGCTCGATCCGGTGACGTTGTCGAACCCGCGCATCGAGGGCGAGTTCGCGGCGGACTTCGCGATCGTCGCCGAGCCGACCCTGACGCTCGGCGCGAATGGCAACGCGCGCTGGCTGATCGTCGCGCAACCGCACGAGGTCGGCACCAAGACCGCGACGTTCTCGGTCGATCATCCGGGCGGCACGGCGTCGGTGATGCTGATCGCGAACGGCATCGACGACGTCATCCCCGACGACGAAGCGGGCGTGCGGCCGAGCTACTACGCGTGTTCGACCGGCACGCCGTCGAGCGCGTGGCCGCTCGTGCTGGTGCTGGTGCCGTTGCTGCGACGTCGCCGTCGTTAGCTCACGGCGAGCGAGGAGCGCCGGGATGACATGACCCAGGCCTTCGTTCCCACCGCGGCGTGGCCGTGGCAGTCGCCGCGTCCGCGCGAGCACGTCGCGCGCGACAGCATCGATCCGGAGGCTGCGCAGATCGAAGCCACCGTCGGTCTCACGCGCGAGGTCGTGGCGCGCTACCTCGATCGGTTCCCCGCGATCGCCGGTGCGTTGCGGCGGCGCGGTGACGTGTTTCGCCCGCTCTCGCTGCGCGGTGGCAAGCTCGTCGCGTGCGAGCTCTCGGCGATCCCCGACGACGTCGACGGGTGGCAGGCGCTGCTCGCCGGAGTGGAGCACGTGCAGACCGCGAGCCCCGAGGTGTGCGCCGCGCTCGCCTCCGAAGGCCGCAGCTTCACCGTCGCATCGCAAGCGTGCGCCCAGATCATCACCGCGCGAGCCCCCGGCGCGCGCGTCGTCGTCGCCGATCCGAACGATCCGCAAGGAGCGTGGATCGGTGAGCCATGGATCGATCACCACGCGTTCATCCCCGTCGTGCCCATCGCGATCCGCACGTGGTGGTGCTGGGACGTCGACGAAGACGCGCCCGCGCTGGTCGCCACCGAAGATCCGCCGAGCTACTTCCTCGGCTACAGCTACCAGCGGCTGCACCGCGAGCTCGAGCTGAGCGGACCGCTGCCGCTTCGCCGCGATCACCCGCCCTCGGCGCCCCTCGCGCACGTCGCCGTCGCGGGCGAGCACTGGGCGTGCGCGCTGTACACGACGAGGCGCCTCCAGCCGGTCGTCATCACGCGCCCGCCGAATCGCGTGGCGGTGTTCCTCCCGATCGACACCAACCAGGGTGACTTCGGTGACGAGCTCGCGTGGAGGTTCGTCCACACCGACGACGCGTTCGCCGTACCGCAAGGCGGCCCGCTCGCGGGCTCGCTCGCGACGTTCGAGCTCGTCGACGACAGGCGCGCACGCATCCGGTGGGCGGGTGAGCATCGCGTGTACCTCCTGCGCGGAGGAACGTTGACGACACTCGCGGAGCCACACCTCTACGCCCGCGAGCTGCAAGCCCAGGGCGTTCCCCGAGACGAGCTCCCCGAGCTCGCGTACCGCGTGATCATGAAGGGCATCGGCATGGAGCCCGACGTGCTCGACGTGGACCTCATGCCCGACGATCGACTGCTCGCGTGCACGGATGCGACCTACGACTTGTTCGACGCGGGCGGGCTTGCGGAGCTCATGCGCGGCGACCTACGCGCAGGAGCGACCCGCATCCAGCACGCGCTGCAGCGCGCGGGTCACGCCGACGCGGCGCTGCTGTTCGCGCCGCAGGCGACGTTCCAGCACGCGCATCCGGGCTGGTTCCCTCAGCTCTCCCTTCGGCTCGAGCCCGCACCTGCGGGCCCGGCGACCAACGAGCGCCCGCAGCGGTTCGCCATCTATCACCTCGACATCGACCAGCCGATGCAGACGCCCGATCCGCACGCGCCGCCGATGTGGGTCCGCTCGCTCCAGGACGCCCTCGCCCGCTCGAGCTTCAAGCCCGAGAAGCACGACCTGTTCCGGACGTGGATCACCGCCACGTGGTCGCTGCAGCTGCAATACGACGGCACGGCGTGGGTCCCGATCACCAGCTGGTATCGCCCCAAGGACGAGCTGCTCGAGCAAGGCTTCGTGCGCTTCCGCGAGGACACACCGACGAGCGCGCTCGCCGACGGGCTCACGCTCGCCGCGCGAGGTCGGCTGCGCGCCGACGAGCTCGAGCAGATCGCGCTGCGCGAAGGCTTCCCCGAGCTCGCGCTGTGGCTGCGCCTCGAGCGCGAGCACGTCGAGGGCAAGCCCGGCGCCGGCCTCGCGGTCGCGCGCCAGCACGTCTCGCTCGCCGTCCGCCAGCAGCTCGCATCGCTCGTCCTCAGCGAACGGCCGGTGGCGCACGACGTCGATCTGAAGCAGGTGACGAAGCAGCCGGAGCACTTCCAGCAGTGCCTCGTGCGCTACCGGACGCAGATCTACGGCGGCGCGATCGTCGACCGCGAAGTGCGCTGGCCCGATGGCGGCGCCAGCGCCCGTGACACCCCGTTCGTCGTCACCCGACCACCTCGGCGCGTGACCGCCGAGGACCTGCGCCTCGACAAGGTGCGCCCGGGGGTGCCCGTGCGCGCCGAGCTCGTGATCGTCTGCGATCGCGGGCGCTGGACGTGGCGCGACAAGGAGGTCACGCCGCCGCCCGGCGTCGATCGCACCGCGCACTGCCGGATGCGCGCCGAGGTCGTGTTCATCCTCCTCGAGCGGCTCGTGATCCTCGAGGTGCTCGAGGTCAAGGAGCGCGAAGGCATCAGGTAGGCGCGAGCACGAGCGTCAGCTCCGCGAGGTCGCCGGCTCCGACGGTCACGGTGCCCTCGGCGAACCGCGCCGGCTGGCCCGCGCGCGGCGGCAGCCAGGCGCGCACGGCGTGCGTGCCGATGGGCACGTCCTCGACGAGCACGGTGCCGCTGCCGTCGGTGACCGCGCCCGCGCCGCCGACGACCCACGCCGGATCGCTGGCCTTCGCGTCGGCGGTGAGCTCGAGGACCTCGTTCGCGGCGAGCGGCAGGGTCGCGGTGTGGCCCGCGATCGGCAGCTGGACGGTGCGCGGCGCGGTGGACTCGAGCGCGGCGCGCAGCGCGGTGGTCTGGTAGCGGTGCGCGAGCCGGATCGCGACAGGCCGATCAGCGGTGGTGTCGAGCGCGAGCGAGCCGCCGACGACGAGCCGCGGGTTCAGCGCGCAGTCGGCGAAGCGCACCCGGGCGTGCGCGGTGACGGGTGGCGCCCCCTCGACGATCACGAGCACGTCGGGGATCCCCCACGTCGTCGTCGGCGCGACGGCCGCGGCGCGTGGCGTGCCGCACGAGGTGGTGCCCGGCGAGGTGCGGGCAGCAGTGGGGACGTCGGCCCACTCGACGCGCACGTGCACGTCGCCGGTGGTCGCCCGACGGGTCGCCGCTGGCGTGGAAGCCGCGTCGGTCGAGACGGCATCGGCCGACGTCGCCGGCGGGGGCCGGCGCGCATCGTCGACGCTCCGCGGCTTGCTGCTGCCGCACGCGGCGATCAGCAGCACGCACGCGAGGCGGCTCACCACGAACGGATCTCCTCGACGATCACGTCCGCGTCGGCGCAGAGATCGTTGACACCCGGGCCGCGGTAGTCGGCGCCTGCGAGCGCGATGCGATGCGTGCGTGCCGCGGTCACGGCGGCGCGGACGAGGTCGCGGTGGGCGAGCGCGTACTGCGCGATGCCGCGAGGCCAGCGCACGACGCTCGCGTGCGTTGGCTCGCCCCGCGCACCGAGCACCTTCTCGACATCGTGACGCGCGTGGGCGATCAGGTCGGCGTCGGGGAGCGCGGCGGCCTGCGGATCGCGCCCGCCCCCGAAAATGCAGCGCAGCAGCACCTGCCCCACCGGGGCTCGCCCCGGCCACACGACGGACTCGAACACGACGCCGAGCACGCGGAGGTCCTCGCCGAGCGCGACGAGGAAGCCGAAGCCGTCGACGGCGCGTGGCACCGCCGCCTCCGGATAGCCGAGGTAGACGATCGCGCTCGGCGCGCGATGGAACGCCGCGAGCCTGCTCGCGAGGTGAGGCACCGGGCCGACGATCTTCGCCGCGTCCTCGGCGGGGATCGCGAGCACCGCCGCGCCCCACGCCTCGCCATCGACGCGTACACCGCCCGGCGAGGGTGCGACCTCACCGACGCGCGTGGCGAGGTGCACGCGAGGTCCGAGCTTCTTCGCGAGCGCTTCGACGAGCGCACCGATCCCCCCGGTGGGCGCGAACAGGCCCGATGGCGTGCGTGGCTTGCGCCCGCCGGCGATGCGGCGAAATGCGGCCTTCGCCGCCTGTCCCGCGAAGCCACGCACGATGCCTCCCGCGGCGTCGAGCTCGGCGAGCCTCGGGAACCCAGCCTCGAGGCTGATGTCGTGCGCATCGGCGGCGAATACGCCGGTGACGAAGGGCGCGACGATCGCACGAGCGGCCTCCGCACCGAACCGTCGCGCCGCGAAGGCGTGCACGGATTCGTCGTGCTCGCCGCGCGGTGGGCGCAGCGGCTCGCGCAAGAGGTCGAGCTTGCCGCGCCAGGTGAGCAGGTCCGAACGCACGAGCTCGACGGGGTTGCGGGGCAGTGCGCGTAGCTTGCCGTCGATGTAGATCCACCTGCGCTTCGCGCGCGGCGAGGCCTTGTCCAGCGGCACGCCGAGGCGCTCGCACAACGCACGCGCACCGCGCGCCGGCGATCCGAGGAACGAGCTCGCGGCGTGCTCGCGAACGAAGCCGTCGACGCGGCTGGTCTCGATCACGCCGCCGGCGCGGCTCGCTGCCTCGAGCACGTGCGCGTCGTGACCGGCCTCGACGAGCGCGTGCGCCGCCGCGAGTCCTCCGAGCCCACCGCCGATGACCGCGATCCGCATCAGGAGCGCGCCGACAGCTCTTTGACCGCGGTCACCATCGCGCGGACGTGCTCGGGGTTGGTCTCGGGCAGGACACCGTGACCGAGGTTGAAGATGTGACCGGTCTTGCCCGCGCGCTCGAGGATGTCGGCGACACGCGCGCGGATCTCCGCCGGTGACGCGAACAGCGCGCCCGGATCGAGGTTGCCCTGCAGCGCGACGCCGTCGCCGACGCGTCGCCGGACCTCGTCGATGCCGACGCGCCAGTCGACGCCGAGCACGTCGGCGCCGCTCGAGGCGTAGTCGTCCAGGTACGGCGCGCAGCCGTTGACGAAGTAGATGATCGGTACGGACCTGGCCTTGAACGTGGGCGAGGCGCGCAGCATCTCGATCACGCGCTTCGCGTAGCGCAGCGGGTACTCCCGGAAGTCGCCGGGCGAGACGATGCCGCCCCAGCTGTCGAAGATCTGCACCGCGTCCGCGCCCGCCGCCACCTGCGCCTCGAGGAACGTCGCGCAGGTGTGGGCGAGCTTGTCGAGCAGCGCGTGCGCGTCGGCCGGCGCTCCGTACAGCAGCTTCTTGGTGTGCGCGTAGTCCTTCGAGCCGCCGCCCTCGACGGCATAGGTCAGCATCGTGAGCGGCGCGCCCGCGAAGCCGATCAGCGGCACGCGACCGGCGAGCGCGCGCTTGATCTGGCGCACCGCCTCGAGCGTGTACGGCAGCGCCTGCTCGGGATCCGGCACCGCGAGCGCATCGATCGCGGCCCGCGAGCGCACCGGATTGCCGATCTTCGGCCCGGCCTCGGGGAACGCGACGTCGATCCCCATCGCGGGCAGCGTGATCAGGATGTCGGAGAACAGGATCGCCGCGTCGAAGCCGAACTCGTCGATCGGCTGCAGCGTGACCTCGCACGCGAGCTCGGGCGTCCGGCACAGATCGAGGAACGAGGCGCGCTGGCGCACCGCGCGGTAGGCCGGCAGGTACCGGCCCGCCTGTCGCATCATCCAGATCGGAGTGCGCTCGACGGACTCGCGGCGACACGCACGCAGGAACAAGTGCTCGGACATCTCCCGCATCGTACGTTTCCGGTATCGTCTCGTCCATGGATCGCGGGCAAGGGCGCACGTCGCGAGCCAGCGCCGAGCGAGACCGAGCGATCCGCGGCGGATCGAGGCGCACGCCCGGACCGGAGCGAGGAGCGTGGTCGGCCCACGTGACGAGTGAGGACCGGACGTACGCCTCGAGGCGCCCGGAGCGCGACGGTCGCAGCCGGCGATGGCTCGCGACGTGCGCCCAAGTGGCGGCGGCGCTGCTCGCCGCGTGCAATGCCGACGAGGTCGAAGGCCGGTACGACGCGGTGCCCCTCGAAGCCGACCTCACGCTCGGCGTCTCCCGGCCGGTCCAGATCGTGCGGGACAAGTACGGCATCGCGCACATCGATGCGCGAACGCTGGCCGATGCCGCCTTCGCGCAAGGCTACGTGATGGCGCACGATCGGCTCCCCCAGATGGACGTGCTCCGGCGGTTCGGCGCGGGCACACTCGCGGAGCTGTTCGGTGCGCTCGATCCGAGCGTGATCGACACCGATCTCGAGATGCGGATGCATCGCATGCGGCCACTCGCCGAGGCGACCTGGGCGGCGCTCCAGGCGTCGCCGCGTGAGGACGATCAGCAGCTCGTCATCCTGCTGCAGCGGTACAGCGATGGCGTCAACGCGTACGCGCATGCGATCCGCACCGACGCCAACCCGAGCGGGCCGTGGGACCTCGACCCGAACGTCGCGGTGAGCTTCGATGCATCTCGCTTCGTCGACTGGCATCCGATCGATTCGCTGGTGCTCGGCCGGTTCCAGGCGTTCGCGCAGTCATGGTCGACGCCGCACGAGCTCGACCTGACCGCGCTGTATCAGGGCCTGCGCGATACGTTCCCGACGGGCCCGCGCGCCGGCCTCGCGAACGACCTGATGGTGTTCACGCCGGTCGGTGCCGAGCCCACGATCCCCGGATTTCCCAACGTCGACCTCGACTCCGGCACGAGCTCCGACGGCAGCCCACGCACGACGATGCGCCCGCTCCCCGGCGCGACCACGACCGTCCCGCGCCCGCGCGTCGCACGCGATGTGCTGGCGAACGCGCGCGCGTTCTTCGCGCGCACGATCCACACCGGCCCGTTCGGCGCGCTCGGTCCGCACGCGTTCATGCGGCCCTACGCCGGATCGAACAACTGGACCGGCGGCAACGTGCTCGCGACCGATCAGCACCTCCAGCTCTCGAACCCGTCGATCTTCTATCCGACGCACCTGATCGTGCGCGACCTCACCGACCAGGGCGCGGACGAGGACGCCGTCGACGAGGTCGCCGACCTCGACGTGATCGGCGTGACGTTCCCCGGCCTCCCGGGTGTCGTCCTCGGCAGCAACGGGTTCCTCGCGTGGTCCGCGACCGTCGCGGCGCATGACGTCAACGACGTCTATCTCGAGACGATCGTGCCGTGCGGCGTCGGTGGAGCGATGTGCGTGCAGCACGATGGCGCCTCGGTACCGCTCGAGACCTTCACCGAGACGATCGGCGTCGGTGCGCTGGGCGCGCTCGATCCGAGCAAGCAGCGCACCGCCACGTACGAGGTCGTGCCGCACCACGGCCCGATCATCCCGACGCTCGACCGCACGACGCACCAGATCGTCCCGCGCACGGGGGCCGAGGCGCTGTCCGTCGCGTACACCGGCTACACGCCGTCGGTCGAGCTCCGCGCGATCTGGAACCTCGCCAAGGCCACGACGCTCGAGGACGCGTTCGTCGCACTCGGCGACATCACATACGGCGCGCAGAACTGGATGATGATCGATCGGTTCGGCTCGCATGCCTGGACGACCCACGCGGTGGTGCCGCTGCGCAGCCCGGCGGCCTATGCGTGGAACGCGAGCACCAACCCCGCCGGCGCAGCCCCGTTCTTCGTGCTCCCCGGCGACGGCAGCGCGGAGTGGCTCCGCGACGCCAGCGGCGTGGTCTCGATGTCGCCGCGCTACATCCCGCATGCGTTCGGCCGCGCCTACCTGGTGTCCGCCAATGCCGACCCGGTCGGCGCGACGTTCGATGGCGATCCTCTGAACGGCCCGGCCGTCGACGGCCGCCCGCTGTACGCGGGGGCGAGCTACGCCGACGGACTGCGCGCCGAGCGCATCGGCGAGCTGCTCCGCGCCGCGCCCGTGCTCGACGCCGAGGCGATGGCCGCGATGCAGCACGACACGCGCTCCACCCTGGGCGCGAAGCTGACGCCGTACCTGCGCGCCGCGCTCGCGCTCGTGGAGGCGCCGCCGGCCGCTCCTGCCGATGTCGCCCCCTATGTCGCCGCGCTGTCGCCCGGAGATCGCGCGCGGCTCGACGTCGCGCGTACGCTGCTCGGCGAATGGACGTTCGCCACCCCTACCGGCCTCGCCGAGGGCGACGTGATGGCCGACAGCGCCGCGACCGCGGTGTTCAACGCATGGGTGCACTACTTCGTGGAGCGTGTCCTCGCGGACGAGCTCGCACAGCTGCCCGGCGGCTTCGACGTCTGGCGCCTCGACACCGACACCATCGCGCGGATCGTGTGGGCCCTGATCTCCGCACCGGAGGCGATGTCCGCCGGCAGCGCCGGCGAGCCCATCGTGTGCGATGCGCTCGCCACCCCCGGGGACGAAGAGAGCTGCACGCGGGTGGTGCTCCAGGCGATGCTCGATGCGATGACGTACCTCGAGTCGCCGGCGGGCTTTGGCACCGCGGATGCCGCGCGCTGGGCGTGGGGCGACAAGCATCGGCTGGTGATCCGGCCGCTGGTCCCGAACACCGCGCTCGACCTCCCAGGGACCGGGCTGCCGGGGTTCCCGCGCCGCGGTGACACCAGCGTCGTCAATCGCGCCGACGCAGGCTGGAACGACCTCGACTTCTCGCGGTCCGCCGACGGCCCCGCGCAGCGCTTCATCGCGATCGCGCCGGGGTTCGCGTCGGACGCCTCGCGCATCCGCGTCCGCTGGGCGCTGCCGGGCGGCGTGATCTTCGATAGCCGCAGCCCTCACTACCGCGACCTGCTCGACACCTATTATCTACCCGAGCAGCACTTCGACGCGCCTTACCTCACGGACGAGCTGATCCGCGACGGCGAGTCGCGCTGGGTGTTCCGATGAATGACGTGCCCGCCATCCTGATCGCTCCCCAAGGGGCCCTCGGCCCTCTCCGCGATCTCGTCGATCGCCTCGCCTCGATCGGCATCGCGCTCACGATCGTCGACGAGCTACCTGCCGCCATCGAGCAGGTCCAGCTCCGCAAGGCGCCGCCATGCGTCCTGCTCGACCTCGTCGACACGTCGCCGGGCGAGGTCGAGGACATGCGCATCGCGGGCGATGCGATCCGCCGCGTGATCCGCGCGCTACCAACGGTGAGCCCGATCCCGATCCTGCGGCGCGCGAGTGTCCCGCACGTGCTCGCGTGCATCCGCGCCGGCGCCGGCGACATCATCGACCTCGAGGTCGAGGGCACCGCGTCCGCTCGCGCCTCGGTGCAGCGGGTCGCGCAGCGTCAGGCGCAGCGCGCGACCGAGCTCGAGATGATCAGCACCCAGCGCGCGATGATCGAAGATCTTCTGAAGGACCTGATCAAGACCGAGCGCCGCACGATCGAGACCGAGGAGAAGCTCGCACGCCAGCAGACCGGCGGCGAGGCCCCTGCCGAGGGGCGCGCCCCGGCGATCCTGCTGGTCGAGCACGATCGCGACATCGCCGACGAGCTCGCCGACCGGCTCGAGGCCGACGGGGTCGCCACCTTCGCCTACGTCACGGGCGAGGAGGCCGTCCGCGAGGCGGAGGCGCTGGCCTCGACGACCGGCCTCGACCTGGCGCTGGTCGCGATCCAGCTCCCGGGGATCGACGGACTCGAGGCGATCAAGCGCCTGCGGGAGCGCATCCCGGGGCTCCCGGCGTTCCTCATGACCACCATCCTCGACGCGGATCTGGCGGCGACCGCCGCCAACCTGGGGGTGGTCGGCTACGTCCAGAAGCCGCTCGCCGACCTCGAGGAGGTGGTGGCCAGGTTGTCGCAGCTCGCGCACGAGTCACTCCAGCGGAGTCGCGAGCACGAGTACCTGGCGACGATCAAGGAGCGTCACGAGCGTGTACTCGCGCGCTACCGCGCGTTGCCTCGGGAACCGTGATGGGCCTATGATCTCGCGGACCTTCAATGGCCACAGGTCTGCTCAGTATCAAGCTCCGCTGCGCCTCCTGGCAGCAGCTGGCGACGATCTACAAGCGTGACCTGAGCCGCGGCGCGATGTTCCTCAAGGCGTCCTCGCCGCCACCGATCGGCACGTCGGTGCGCATCGATCTCTCCCTGCCGAGCGCATCGGTGATCGTGCTGACCGGCACCGTGAAGCAGCACGTGACCGACCCGGCGCGCGGTCAGGGCGTCGAGCTCGAGCTCGCGCCCCTGCCGGCCGGTTCGGTGTGGATGATCGAGAGCGCGCTCGCCGCCGAGAGCAAGCGGCAGAGCCAGCAACCGGCGGCGCCGGCCGCGACGGGCTCACAGCCGCAGCCGGCGATCACCGACGGTGACGAGCAGGTCAGCGCCGAGCAGGAGCTGATGCGTGCGCTGCTCGCGGAGGCCGAGTCGCTGCGCAAGCTCAACCCGTTCCTCGTGCTCGGCGTCGGCTACGAAGCGAGCGACGCCGATGTGCGCGCTGCCTTCGGCGAGCTGACGAAGCGCTATCACCCCGATCTGTTCGCGCGCTACGAGTCGACCGAGCTGCGCCAGACCGCCGCCGAGATCTTCATCTTGATCCGCGATGCCTACCGGCGGCTCGGCGACGAGACGGGGCGCGCACAAGCGCTGTCGTCGCTCGGCCGGCACGCCGGTGCGGCGCGCACGATCCCGCGTGCGCCGACGCCACCATCCGGGCGGCCCTCCGCGAAGATCCCGCCACCCTCACCGAAGGTGCCCGAGCCGGCGGCGGGGAAGGCCGACGACGCTCCCCTCGAGGTCCCGACGGTGAAGCCCGTCGACTACGCGGTCCCCGACGCCGCGCGCCCGACGTCGCCGCCCGTGCACAACGCACCGACGGCGCGCGCGAGCCAGAGCGGCAGCATCTCCCGCAAGCTCGTCGACGACGCCGCGGACACGAGCCCGTACGAGGCTCTGATCGACGGTGGGCGGCTCGAGGAAGCGCTCGCCGGCTATCGCTCGATGGCGAAGAAGCATCCGAATGACAAGGCCGCTCGCGCGGGCGTCGAGCTCGTCGAGGGGCTCATCGCGCTCGGCCAGCGCGATCGCCTCGAAGCAGCGCAGCGGTTCGAAGCGGCGCTCGAGATCGATCCGTCGAACGAACGCGCCGCACGCGAGCTCGCCGATATGCGCAGACAGGCCACCAACGAGCGCAAGGGGTTGTTGACGCGCCTCATGGGGAAGAAGGAGTAAGGCCGTGGCGCGGATCATCGGCATCGACCTCGGCACCACGAACTCCTGCGTGGCCGTCACGGATGGCAGGGGCCATCCCGAGACGCTCGCGGGCATCGACAACGAGCGCACCATCCCGTCGTGGGTGAGCTGGTCGACCACCGGCCAGGTCACGGTCGGCGTGCGCGCGCGCAGGCAGGCGGTCACCAACGCGTCGGCGACGATCTACGGCGTCAAGCGGCTCATCGGCCGCAAGGTCAACGCGGACGACGTCTCGTGGTTCGCGCGGCTCGCGCCGTTCCGCATCGTCGCCGCGCCCAATGGGGACGCGTGGGTGCGCGTGCATGGCCAGCCGGTCAGCCCGCAGGAGGTCGCGTCGCACATCCTCCGTCGCGTGAAGCAGGTCGCCGAGGAGTCGCTCGGCGAGCCGGTGACGCGCGCGGTGATCACGGTGCCCGCCTACTTCGACGATGCGCAACGGCAGGCGACGCGCGATGCCGGCGCGATCGCGGGCCTCGATGTCGTCCGCATTCTCAACGAGCCCACGGCGGCGGCGCTCGCCTACGGCGCACACCGGGTGACCAGCGGGCGCCGGCTGCTCGCGGTGTTCGATCTCGGCGGCGGCACGTTCGACATCTCGATCATGTCCGTCGAGAACGGCATCTTCGAGGTGCTCGCGACCGGCGGCGACAGTGCGCTGGGCGGCGAGGACTGGGATCGCCGCGTGCTCGAGCGCGTCGTCGACGAGGTGTTCGACCAGCACCGCGTCGATCTCACGGGCATTCCGATGGCGATCTCGCGGCTGCGCGAGGCGTGCGAGAGCGCGAAGAAGGCGCTGTCGCACGACCGCGAGCACACGATCCAGCTGCCGTTCCTCGCCAACGATCAACACGGCGCACCGATCACGTTCGAGCGCATCCTGACCCGCGAGTACGTCGAGTCGGTGACCAAGGATCTCCTCGATCGGCTGGTCGCGCCGTGCCGGCGTGCGCTGTCCGACGCGGGGATCGAGCCCGGCCAGCTCGACGACGTGTTGCTCGTCGGTGGCATGACGCGATGGCCGGCGGTGCAGGCGATGGTCGAGTCAATCTTCGGACGCAAGCCGTCGAAGGGCGCGAACCCCGACGAGGTCGTCGCCCTCGGCGCCGCGCAGTACGCGGGGATCCTCGCCGGTGACTCCAACGACGCCGCGCTGCTCGACGTCACGCCCCACGACATCGGCATCAAGGTCGGCGACTCCCAGTTCGCGGTCGTGCTACCGCGCAACTCGATGCTGCCGGTGCGCGCGCGACGCCTGTTCGCGACGACCGCGGAGAACCAGAAGTTCGTGTCGATCGAGCTCTACCAGGGCGACTCGTCGGACGTGACGCAGAACCGCAAGCTCGGGCAGGTCGTGCTCGAGGATCTGCCGCCCGGCCCCGCCGGCGCGACGCGCGTCGAGCTGGTGCTCACCGTCGATGTCGAGTCGATCCTCGCGGTGACCGCGCGCGAGCTCCGCAGCGGCCGCCAGGCGAGCGCGACGATCCGGCCGTCGGGTGGGCTGTCCCAGCGCGAGATCGTGGAGATCATCTCTCGCCGGCGCGAAGAGGTCTCGGTCACGTCACGGCTGCCGCTCCAAGGTGGCGGCGTCCGCGTCACGACGCGCGAACACGCGGTCGTGCGGCCGCCCGACGACGACGACGAGCAAAAATGACGGCGCCTGCTGACCTCGCGGCGGTCCTCAAGGTCGCAGACGCGGTCGGGGCCTTGATCGAGTCATGGGGCTTCAAGCGCAACATGGGCCGCATGTGGACGGTGCTCTATCTCGAGGACCATCCGCTCAACGCGGCTGACCTCGGCGACCGGCTCGGCCTGTCGACGGGCGCGGTCTCGATGCTCCTCACCGAGCTCCAGGAATGGGGGGCGATCAAGAAGGCCTGGGTGGTCGGCGAGCGGAAGGAGCACTACGAAGCGGAGACCAACATCTGGAAGATGGTCTCGCGCGTGTTCCGCGAGCGCGAGCTGCACTGGATCAAGACCGCCGCCGATGCGTTCGAGGACGCGAACCAGCAGCTACCCGCAGCGACCGACGAGCGCTCGCAGTTGATCGCGGCGCGAATCGCCGGGCTGATCCAGCTCTCGCAAGTCGGCGCACATCTCCTCGAAGCGATCCTGCAAGGGGAGGCGGTCGACTCGCTGCCGATCAAGTCGATCGGCGAGCTCGCGCGCAACGTCGGCAAGGGCGAGTAACTTGATCCGCGCGCACGAGCTGACGAAGCACTTCCGCGTGCACAAGCGTCCGCCCGGGTTCGCAGCGGCGATGAAGTCGCTGGTCCGCCGCAAGTACGAGCTGGTGAAGGCCGTCGACGGTGTGAGCTTCACGATCGAGCGCGGCGAGCGTGTCGGCTTCCTCGGGCCCAACGGCGCGGGGAAGACGACGACGCTCAAGGTGCTGTCGGGTCTGCTGCATCCGACGAGCGGCGAGGTCGAGGTCGAGGGCGCGGTGCCGTTCCGCCGGCAGACGCGGTTCCTCGAGAGGATCACGCTCGTGATGGGGCAGAAGTCGCAGCTGATCTGGGACCTGCCGCCGGCGGAGACCTACGCGATGAACCGCGCGATGTTCGACGTGCCGCACGACGAGTTCCGGCGCACGCTCGACGAGCTGACCGAGTTGCTCGAGCTCGCGCCGCTGCTCGACAAGCCCACGCGGCAGCTGTCGCTCGGCGAGCGCATGAAGTGCGAGCTCGCGGCCGCCCTCCTCCACCGGCCGACGACGCTGTTCCTCGACGAGCCGACGATCGGGCTCGACGTCGCGATGCAGGTCGCGATCCGCGACTTCGTGCGCAGCTACAACCAGCGGCACGAAGCGACCGTGCTGCTGACGTCGCACTACATGGACGATGTCGTCGCGCTGTGCCCGCGGATCATCGTGATCGACGCCGGCAAGCTCGTGCACGACGGCGACCTCCGCCAGCTGATCAAGGCGATGGATCCCGACAAGCGCGTGTCGTTCACGCTCGCCGAGCCGGCGACCGACGATCAGCTCGCGAAGCTCGGCAAGATCTTGAACCACGACCGCCAGCGCGTCACGCTGCGCGTGCCCGAGCGCGAGCTCGCCTCGGTCGTGTCCCACCTCCTCGGCACGCTGCACGCGGGCGACCTCGCGATCGAGGACCCGCCCCTCGAGGAGATCCTGCGCGTGATGTTCGGCAGATCGCGCGAGGCGAGGAACGGCGCCGGCACCGGCGAGGCGTCGTGAAACTACCGCGCGCGGTGCGGGCGCTGCCGACGATGCTGCGGATCGGCGTCGCCGAGACGGTCGCGTATCGCGGCGAGTTCCTGGTGTGGATGCTGACGACGAGCATGCCGCTCGTCATGCTCGGGCTGTGGACGAAGGTCGCCGAGGAGCAACCGTTCCGCGGCTACACCGCCGAGAGCTTCGTCGCGTACTACCTCTCCAACCTGATCGTCCGCAACCTGACCGGCTCGTGGGTGGCCTGGCAGGTGAGCGAGGACATCCGGCTCGGCTCGATGTCGATGCGCCTGCTGCGGCCGATCCATCCGATGGTCGCGTACGCGGCGAGCCACCTGGCGGCGGTGCCGTTCCGCACCGCGATCGCGTTGCCGATCGCCGCCATCCTCCTCGTGAGCTCGGGGGCGAGCGCGCTCACCACCGAGCCGCTGCAGCTCGCGCTGCTCGTGCCCTCGCTGGTCATGGGCTGGATGATCACGTTCTGCGTGCTGTTCGCGATCGGCTCGCTCGCGTTCTTCATCATGCGCGCGATGGCCCTCCTCAACGTGTACTTCGGGCTGTTCTCGCTGTTCTCCGGGTATCTGCTGCCCATCCCGCTCTTGCCCGGCCCGATCCGGGCGGCCGCGGAGGTGCTGCCGTTCCGGTTCATGCTGAGCGCGCCGGTCGAGCTGATGACGCGCCACCTCGACGGTGATCAGCTCGCTGCGCTGCTCGCCGGGCAGATCGCATGGACGCTGGCGTCGCTGTGGATCGCGCTCGCGGTGTTTCGCCGCGGCGTGCGCCGCTTCGAGGCGGTCGGAGGCTGATGCTGCGCTACCTGAAGCTGCTGGCGGTGCAGATGCGCATCAGCGTCGCCTCGGGCATGGCGTACCGCGCCGACTTCCTGATCGAGGGCGTCACCTCGCTGGCGTGGATGGCGCTGACGCTGCTGCCGTACTACGTGCTGTTCGCGGATCGCGCGAGCGTCGCCGACTGGGACGCGGCCTCGGGCTTGATCGTGATCGCGTACTTCCTCGGCATCCGCGGCGTGCTCGAGGGCGTCGTGTCGCCGTCGTTCGTCGATCTCGTCGAGCGCATCCGCTCCGGGGCGTTCGACTACGTGCTGCTCAAGCCCGTCGACGCCCAGGCGATCGTCAGCGCCTCGCGGTTCGAGCCGTGGAAGATCTTCGACCTCCTCGGCGCGATCGCGCTCATCATCTACGCCTTCGCCAAGAAGGGCCACGCGCCTGCGGGCGTCGACATCGTGCTCGGCATCTTGCTGTTCGTGGCCGGCGTGCTCGCGATGTACGCGCTGTGGATGCTGTGCGCCGCGGCCTCGTTCTGGGTCGTCCGCCTCGACAACTTGACCTATCTCCTCGGCGCGATCTTCGACACCGGCCGGTGGCCCGTGCACGTGTTCCCGCGCGCATGGCGGCTGGTGTTCACGTTCGTGATCCCGATCGCCGTGATGACCACGTATCCCGCGATGGCGCTGCTCGGCCTGCTCGACGCGAAGGCGACGCTCGCCACGATCGGCGGCGCGCTCGCGCTGCTCGTGATCAGCCGTCTGATCTGGCGCGCTGCGATCCGCAGCTACACGTCCGCCTCGAGCTAGAGCGTCTCGAGAAACGCGATGAGATCGGCGACCTCGCGATCGGAGAGCTTCGCGGAGTCGGCCATGCCGTGCACCGCGCCGCGATCGCGGAGCAGCGCCTCGAGCGTGGCCGCGCTGCCGTCGTGGAAGTACGGGGCGCTCGCGGCGAGGCCGAGCAGGCTCGGCGTGTCGGCCTGCGCGAGCGTGCCGGTGAGCTTGTGGCGCTCCTGATCGGTGTACGCCTTGCCGTCGTGGCACGTGCGGCAGCCCTCGCCGTCGAAGAGCTGCTTGCCGCGCGCGACGCTGGTGGGATCGCGATGCGGCGTGCGCACGGTCGGCAGCGCCTCCACATACGCGGCGAGCGCCGCGGTCTGCGACGCGGTGATGCTCGCGCCGCCGAGGCGCTGGATGGTCCCGGTGAGGCTCGCCGTCCGGGTCTTGTCGCCGCCGTCCCACGTGAACGGATGCGTGCCGACCATGCGGCCCGCGAGCACCGGCGTCTGCAGCTCGTGCTTCTCGATCCGCCACGACAAGCCGTCGGCGCGGTTGTCGGGGTGACACGACGCGCACGCGAGGGCGCCGCGCTGCGAGATCATGGCGTCGGAGGCGTGGAACAGGACCATGCCCTCGTGCTGCTTCGGCGTCCACGCGGACGCGATCAGCGACGGGCCCGGCGTCACCTTCGCGAGCTTCTCGCTCGCCGGCGCCGTGACGCGCGCGACGCTGCGGGTGAACGCGCACCACACGAGCAGGTCGCCCTTCGCCGTCACCGCCAGCCCGTCCGGGCCGCACCGGTTCCCGTCGGGCGCGACGGCGTGATTGGCGCCCTCGACGATCGTCGCCTGCGACGCATTCTTGACGTACAGCACGGTGTCGCTACCGAGCCCCGCGACATACAGAGCGTCGGTCTTGCCGTCCCAGGCGAGCGCACGCGACTGGTGCTGCGAGATCTGTGCGGTGGTCTGGCGGACCGCCCCTCGCGAGAAGCCGACGAACGCGAGCTGGTGATTGATCGGCGCGTCGAAGCCGCCGCCGTAGCTGCCGACGTTCTCGCTCGCGCGCGACTCTTGGACGGGCGTCTCGCGCTGGAATGGCACGACGGCCTGGTTCGCACCGAGGAACGTGACCGCGAACGACGCGCGCGAGAACGCCTGAGCATCCATCGTGCCCCGACGCCCCTGCGCCGCACCGACGGAGAGCGCGACATGCTCGGCGCGGTGCGACTCGCGCAGGTCGATCTGATCGACGGTGCCGGTGGTGAGATAGCTGACGAGTGCACGCGATCCGTCGGGCGAGATCGCGAGGCCGCGCGGCTCGCGGCCGAGCCCGGTGCGCCACCGCTCCGCGCCGGTGGCGGCGTCGAGCGCGACGAGCGTGCGATCCGCGATCGTCACCACGAGCAGCGTCTTCGCGTCGGGCGAGAGCGCGACAGCGTACGGCTCGACCGGGGTCGTCCACGTCGCCACGCGCTCGAGCGTCGTGCCGACCTTGACGACATGCACCTTGTCGCCGCGTCGATCGGCGACGTACGCGCGCTGCGTCGCGGCGTCGTACGCCAGCATGCCGGCGTCGCGGCCGATCGCGAGCTGCGCGACGTGCTTGCCGCTCGCGTCCGCCTTCAGCAGCGCGCCCGTGTCCTGATCGATGACGAGCGCCTCTTCACCGATCGCCGCGATCCGGGAGCTCGTGAGGTGCGCCGGTGCGGGAGCTGCGGGCGACGTCCCGCCCAGCGGGCGCCCGGCGAGCGCGAACGTCGGCGGCGCGGGATCGACCATGCGGAAGCTCCGCGCCAGGGCGAACGTGGGTACTGCGGCGACGAGCAGACCAAGGGCCTTGGTGCGAGCGCGCATGTGAGGACTCCAACGAACGCGCCCGTCCCGCGATCTATTCCGCATGTCGCCGTGACACCGGCGCGGCCCCCACGGTTGCCGTGATCACCTTGTCCCCGATCACGAGCGCATCCGCGACCGCCTGCCCGGCCATCACCGCGCCGATCCACGTGTATCGGCCGTCGAGGTGCGGCGCGCGGCCGTGCATCACGAACCACTGCGAGCCGCCGCTGTCGCGGCCCGCATCCGCGATCCCTACACCGCCCACCACGAACCCGGCGCCGTCGGCCAGCGTGGCCGGCTCGGACGGGAGCGCGAAGCCCGGGCCGCCCCAGCCCGACATCGTTGGGTCACCGCCCTGGACCACGAAGTTGCCGACCACGCGGTGAACCTCGAGCCCGTCGTAGAAGCCCTTGCGCGTCAGTCCGACGATCGTGGCGACCGCCCACGGCGCGACGTCGGGGCGCAGCTCGATCTCGATCGGCCCGCGCGTGGTGACGAGCTTCCACACCGGTCGCGTGCCGATCACCGCGGCCACGTCGTACGGCGGCGCCTGGGGCGGCGCGAGCTCGGCGGGGGGCGGCGACTCGCCGAGCGCGACCAGGCACGCGCGCGCCGCCTTCGCGCGCACCGGCGCGCCCGCGAGCCCCGCGCGGCACGCGTCGCGGCCGGCCATCAGCGTGCGCGTGCCGATCAGGTCGAGGAGCGCGGCGGACAGCTCCGCGTCGCGCTCGTGCGTGGCGCGCGCAGTGACGGCCGCGTCGAGCGTCACGGTGTCTGCGGAGGCGAGCTTGTCGTAGAACGCAGCGGCCGCTTCGACCGCCGAGCCCGCGACGATCGGATCCGGCGCGCCGATCGCCTGGATCAACATCGTGAGCGAAGCCCGGCGATCCGCTTCACTGCTGTCATCCCACAGCTGGGCGAGCGCTCCGATGCCCGCGGCGCGCACGCGCGGATCCTCGTGCTCCAATAGCCGCGCCACCGCCGCACGGCGATGCGTAGGTGTCCCGACCTTCGCAGCGGTCGCGTCGACGACGAGCGGCAGCTTCAGGTGATCGGGGAGCTTGCACGCATCGACGAAGCTCGACACAGCGTCATACGCCTGGATGCGCATACGCTTGTTACCGATGCCGTAGCTCGGAGCGACCTCGGTGTGCATCAGCTCAACGCGCACGAGGCAGTCGATCCAGGCGAAAGCGATGTCGCGTTCCGCACGCCGCTCCACGAACTTCGACATCATCCTGAGCAGCTCGAGCCCCGCGCCCTCTGCTTCGTGCGGCAGCAGCGCGCGCGCACCCTCGATCACGACCTGCGCTTCGCGTGGATCGACTTGGACGCGCTGGACGCGACGCCAGATCGCGGAGAGGATCGATTCACGCCCGTCGTCGTCGGCGGCGAGCACACGCACCGCCTCGACCGCGACGCGCCAATCGCGATCGTAGAGTGCATCCTGCACATGCACACGAACCGGACCATCGGCGGCGGTCGCGCCGAGGAGCTTGCGCTTCCCGATCGCGGCGACCGCCTGCGCGCGCACCTGCGGATCGTCGTCGACAACGCGCGCGACGAGCGCCGCGACCAGCGCGGCCTCCGAGGCCGGCGGCTCGTGCTCGCGCGCGAGCGCATAGGTCGCGGCATAGCGCGCGGCCGGCGGGCCCGAGAACAGCGGCAGCAAGGCGTTGCGCGCGTCGGCCTGGAGCGCGAGCTTGCGCCGGCCGTAGCGCGCGAGCGCGAGCGCCGCGGCTTCGACGACGGCGGGAGATGGGTTCGCGAGGTACGGGACGATCGCGCGCTGCGCGGACGGATCACCCGCGCGGCCGATCGCTTCGAGCACCATCGGCCGCTGCGCGTCCGGCACGCGCGCGAGCGCGCCGACGAGCTCGGCGGTGAGCTCCGCCGACGGCGCTGGCTCGTCGAGCTGCGAGGCGACGCCGAGCGCGCCGGCGGCGGCGGCGACGATCGCGGGATCCGGATCGTGGAGGGCGGCGACCAGCGTCGGGGTCGCGCGCTCGCTGCCGACCCGCCCGAGCGCGCGTAGCGCGAGTTCGCGCTCGAGCCGTGCGCCGGTGGAGGCGCGGCGCACGAGCTCGTCGATCGCCGGGCCGCGCGTCACCTCGGCACGCGCGATCGCGATCCGCACCGACGCCTCGTCGCTCGGCGCGGGCGCGCGGGGGCCTGGACACGCAGCCAGCAACGAGGTTGCAACCACCACACACGCGAAGCGCGACATGCCGCGCATCGTACGCGCGGAGCGCCCTCAGACAACGAGGTGCGCGCGGAGTTCCAACGATTTCTCCGACGACGTTTCGTTGCTGTGCACGTGCGCGCGTGACATCGTGACCACATGCGTCTGACCTCGATCTCGATCGCCGTCGGTCTCGTTGCTGCCTCTGCGTGCAAGAAGGAAGACAAGGGAACGTCGTCGAGCACGACTGGCTCCGCGACCAGCGGCGCGATCAACGAGTCGCTGCCGGTGCCGCAGACGAAGAAGGTCGTCGAGAACAAGCCGATGCCGCCACTCGCGGCGGATCCCGGCGGCGCGACGGGCAAGGCGCAGTGGGCCGCGGCGTTCGGCGGGCTCGGCATCGATGCGCCGCGTGGCCTCGCGATCGGTGCGGACGGCTCGGCGTACGTCGGCGGCTACTTCGACACCGAGATCGATTTCGGCGGCACGATCGGCAAGCGTACGCTCGAGGCGGGTAACGATCCGAAGGCCAAGCCGTCGGATGCCTACCTCGCGAAGATCGGCCCCGACGGCAAGCTCGCGTGGGTGCAGACGTTCGGCGCGTCGCGCGATGACGTGATCAACAGCGTCGCGATGCGCGGTGACACGGTGGTCGTCGCGGGGAACTTTCTCGACACGGTGAAGTTCGGCGGGCTCGAGAAGAAGTCGATCGGCTCGGACGATGCGTTCATCGCGGCGTTCGACACGTCGGGCGGGATCAAGTGGGTGTGGAACTTCGGCGGCCTCGACTCCGACGGCGCGAACGCGATCGCGCCGACGCCGGATGGCGGCTGGGTGTTCGGTGGCTCGTTCATCGATTCGGCGAGCTTCGGCGCGACGACGTTCAAGTCGCGCGGCGGCCCCGACGCGATGCTGGTCAAGCTCGACGGCGAGGGCAAGCTCGAGTGGGTGAAGCAGTTCGGCGGCGCGTACGCCGAGACGATCCAGTATGTCGCCGTCGACGGCCAGGGGAACATCGTCGTCCAGGGTGTGTTCAAGGACGTCTCCGACTGGGGTGGCCCGCAGAAGCTCACCGCCGGCGGCGGCTCCGACAACGACGTCGTGCTCGCGAAGTACGACCTCAACGGTGATCACATCTGGTCGCAGCGCTTCGGCAACGCATTCAACGATGTCGCCGGCGGCGTCGCGATCGATCCCGCGGGCAACATCACCATGGTGGGCTCGTTCGATCGCAGCGTGTCGTTCGGCGAGGGCGACGAGCACTCGTCGAACGGCGAGGCGGACATCTTCGTCGCGCGGTACACGCCGGCTGGCAAGCTCGCGTGGGCACACACCTACGGCGCGAAGCGCGAGGACATCGCGATGGGCGTCGCCAGTGACGCTGCAGGCAACACGGTGACCACCGGTTGGTTCCAGGACACCGTCGACTTCGGCGGCACGCTGCTGACGAGCAAGGGCAACAAGGACGTGTTCGCCCTCAAGCTGAATGCGAAGGGCGACGTGGTGTGGGCGCAGCGGTTCGGCGACAAGGACCACGATCAAGGCCGCGCGCTCGCACTCGATGACAAGGGTGCCGCCTACGTCGCGGGCATCTACCGCTTCAAGCTCGATGGTGTGTCACCCGCGCCCGAGTCGGTGCGCGCGCAGGGTGATCGCGTCCCCAAGCCCGATACGTTCGTGCTCAAGCTGGATCGCTAAGAAACGGCGGCGCGTCAGATCGGCCGTTGAGCCCCGAAAAACTCGCCGCCCGGCGCTTCGCATCCCATCGGCGCGGTGTAAAAGAGCTGCACCTCAAATTTCACTTCACGAGGAGACACCGATGGCAAAAGCGAAGAAGGGCAAGGGCGGCGCGGCCGCCAAGCCGACCGAGTTCCTGCTCGTCAGCTCGAAGGTCAAGGGCATGATCAAGGACGCCGGCTTCAACACCGCCGGCGATGCGCTCGACGGCCTCAACAACTACGTCGGCTGGCTCATCGCGCAGGCGACGAAGCGCGCCGGCGAGAACGGCCGCAAGACGGTCCGCGCGCACGACTTCCTCGCGCCCTGAGGGACGAGGACTGCGCCGCGCAGCGGGCGTCGCGGGGAGGTACTCCCCCGACGCCCGTCGCATTTTCGGGGTAGACTCTGAAGCGGTGACCGCTGGGGCTCCGCTCTACCTGGTGTCCGCCTGCGCGTCGGGCGAGGATTTCGTCGCCGCGTTTCGACGCTACGCGGATCGCAACGGCGTGCTGTTCGTGCCCACGGCCGAGCCGCTGAGCAGCGGCAAGCGGGGACGGTTCGCCGTCACGCTCAAGGATGGCGGCGTGATGATCGAGGGCGAGGCAGAGGTCGTCAGCTCGGCGAAGACGCCGTCGGTGCTGTACGGCCGCGTCGGAATGACCATCAAGTTCACGGAGCCCGACGAGCTCAGCAAGGTCGTGCTCGGTGAGCTGGAGAAGGCGCGCCTCGCGCTCAAGCCCGCCGCGCCGAGCGTGCCGCCGCGCCCCGCGACCTTGCCCGGCGACAAGCGCCCGACCCCACCCGCGCCCGGCGGACGCATCGATGCGGTCAACGCGCTCGCCGAGTGCGTGATCGTGGGC
>DATLHR010000384.1:0-2899 GCA_035539815.1 Kofleriaceae bacterium | reverse complement strand
ATCGTTCACATGGCGATCTCGGAGATCGCGGGGCTGACGACGCGCAGCGAGGGTGAGGGCGAGGAGCGCCACATCCTCATCGTTCCCGCCGGCGCGGAGTGATCGACGGCGACACGATCGCCGCCATCGCCACCGCCGCGGGTGTGGGGGGCGTCGGCATCGTTCGGCTGTCGGGGCCCCGCGCGATCGAGATCGCAGCCGAGGCGCTCGGCCTCGCGCCCGGCGCACTGACGCGCGAGGTGCGCGTGGGCTGGGTGCGTTCGCTCGCGGGCGAGCGCGTCGACCAGGTGCTCGCGTTCGCGATGCGAGCGCCGGCCTCGTTCAGCGGCGAGGACGTCGCGGAGCTGCATGGCCACGGCGGCGCGCGGAACCTGGCCTCGCTGCTCGCGGCGGCGGTCGAGCGCGGCGCGCGGATCGCCGAGCCGGGCGAGTTCACGCGGCGCGCGGTGACCAACGGCAAGCTCGACCTCGCGCGCGCCGAGGCGCTGTTCGACGTGATCCACGCCGGCAGCGAACGCGCGCTGCGGCTCGCGCAGGCGAACCTCGGTGGCGCACTCGGTGAGCGGGTCGCGGTGTTCGAGAACCGCGCGCTCGCCGTACTCGCCGAGCTCGAGGGCTGGATCGATTTCCCCGAGGAGGACCTCGAGACGGCATCGGCGACGTGGATCGCCGAAGAGATCTCGTCACTGCGCACCGCCTGCGCGACGCTCGCGGATGGCTTTCGGCATGGCCGCGCGGTCAGCCACGGCATCACCGTCGCGCTCGTCGGGCCGGTCAACGTGGGCAAGTCGTCGCTGCTCAACGCGCTCGTCGGCAGTGAGCGCGCCCTCGTCGCCGCGGCGCCGGGGACCACCCGCGACTGGCTCGAGGTGCGCGACGTGTGGGACGGCGTCGCGGTCACGCTCGTCGATACCGCCGGCCTGCGCGCCACGGACGATCCGGTCGAGCAGCGGGGCATCGAGCTCGGGGCCGCGCGCGTCGATGCGGCCGATGTCGTCGTCGTGGTCAACGCGCCCGACTCGGCGTGGGATGACGGAGCACGCTACGACGCGCGGGCGGTGGTGGTGCGCAGCAAGGTCGACGTCGCCCCGGCAGCGGGCGATGCCCTCGCCACGTCGGCGCGGACAGGGCAGGGCCTCGACGAGCTGAAGCAGCGCGTGCTGCGGGTCGCCGGCGTCGCCGACCGCGAGGGCGCGGAGCAAGGGTTCGTGACGACCGCCCGGCAGCAGTCCCTCGCGGCGACGGCACGCGATGCGTTCGCCGCCGCTGCGGGCGCATGGTCGGCGAAGCGACCGCCCGAGATCGTCGCCGTCGAGCTGCGGCAGGCTGCGTACACACTCGCGCAGCTCCGGGGCGTCGAGGTCGGGGACCGCGTGCTCGACGAGGTCTTCGCGCGGTTCTGTATCGGCAAGTAGCCGCGTGGGCAGCGGCGCGGCGTCGAAGAACGAGCACGCGGGGATCAACAGGGTGTGCTCGTGAGAACACACAAGCGCTGGCAAATGCAGCTGGGGGCGCCCGTCCGCTGCCCAGAGAAGCCCCCGAAAGTACACGCCGGTCGCGTGGTCCAGCGGGTGCAGTCTGGGCTGGCATGCGCCATCATCTACTCACCCTCGCGTTGTTCGCGACCTCGTGCGTTGCCGCGGATGCTGGCCCCCCGACGAGATCTCCTTCCATGGGGAGCAAGCCGTGCTTCCCGACTTCCGGTTCGACTCCGGGCTTCAACCTGCGGGCTCGCCGGTTCAGCTTGGCCTCGCGTTCACGGTGGGCGGTTCGCTGACCGCTGACGCGCGAGGCATTGTCGGCGGCGATGGCGACGAGATGGTCGTGGCGGCGGTGCCGGGCTCGGGCTCGTTCGGGCTGGAGGCCCACGTGAAGCTCGACGGGTCGCTGAAGATCGACGTCGCGAGCTTCGCGTATGACGGACCGATCCCCGGGATCGAGAACGTCGACGTCGCGTTCGGAGCGACGACCGCCTTCGAGCCGTTCCTCGCGGGCGCGAGTGCGAGGGTCGAGGCCTTGCTGCCGGAGATCCCACTGCCGCCGATTCCCCTGCCGGGCGGAATCCCGGGGCGCCTCGAGCTCGTCGTGTCGGCAGGCAGTGTCCTGCGCTCGGAGCTGGCCGGTACCTGCGCCGGCATCGAGCCTGACGGTGCGAAGTTCCTCGCCTCGCCGACGACGAGCGGCTCGATCGTGATGCCTCGACCGTCGTGATCGACGTGCCCGTCGTCGGTACCAAGACGTTCTCGCTGCCTGCGATCACGGTCGAGATCCCGGCGGTCACCGCCCCGATGGATCTCGGTACGCACGCGGTCGAGGGCGGGCATCCGTTGCCGGCGGGCGACGCGCTCGCCCGCGTCGGTGGCTGTAGCGGCAACGGGACGGACCCGACGGACCCGACGGATCCCCCCGCCGGCGAGTGCACGGCCTCGACGGCGCCGTTCACGCCGACCTGGCATCCTCCCGCCGCGCTGTACGCGAATGCCTGCACGTTCGCGCAGATCGATCAGTTCTTCGCGGATTGCCGGACTGAGACCGCGACCCAGGCGGCGTGCGACGCGTTTCGTGCGGCCGACGAGACGTGTATGAGCTGCCTCGTTTCGAGCGGCAGCGCGCAAACGTACGGCGCGTTCGTCGTGCTCCAGACGTACGGCACGAGCAACGTCGCGGGCTGCATTGCGCGCATCGCACCTGAAGAGCTCTCGTGCGCGAAGACGCTCCAGGCGTATGACCAGTGCATCGACACGACGTGCGCGAGCTGTACGGGCGCGGCGCAGGACGAGCGGAGCGCCTGCTTCGAAGCGGCGGATGCTGGGGTCTGTGCCGGGCTACGGACGGAGGCGGAGGCATGCATGACCCGGCTGGAGGGCGGCCCGACGGAGGTCTGCTGGTACGGGGGCAC
>DATLHR010000383.1:0-8821 GCA_035539815.1 Kofleriaceae bacterium | reverse complement strand
TCGTCGCGGTGCCGATCGACGTCATCCGAGCCTCGACGGTCGCCGGCGTGCGACCGACGCAGAAGCTGCCGATCATGAGCTCCTCGGGCACGGTGACCGCGGGCGTCACGATCTTGCCGAGCACCGGGATCTCGATCGTGTCGGTGCCGCCCGCGGTGACCGCGACGGTGGTCGCCAGCGACGGCGTGTCCACCGCTGGATCGAGCACGACCTCGAAGGTGGTGAACGGCTCGGCCACGGCGACGCTGGCGGCGCTGGGCGCGGACACGGAGAGCGTGTTCGTCGGATTGGCGGTCAGCGCGGGGGGCGCGGTGATCGGCAGCGCGCCCGCACCGGTGCGCAGCGTGACCGTCTTGGTCACCGTCTGTCCGGCCGCGATGCGGACCTCGCCGAAGTCCACGGCCGAGGGCTCGCTGTACAGCTGGCCCGCGGTGCCGGTGCAGCGCAGCTCGATCAGGCGCGGATTACCAGCGTACGCGCTCGCGTGGCCGCTGCGGATCTCGAGCATGGCGGTGAATTCCTGTGCAGCGCTCGGCGTGCATGCGACGCGCACGTCGGCCGTCGCCCCCGGAGCGACCGTCGCCGGTGGCTCGACCATCGCGAGCTCGGTGCCGGTCTGCATGATCGTGTAGGTCAGGTCCACGAGGTCGACGTTGCCGCCGTTGCGGATCTGGAACGCGCGATCCCCGGTGACGCCGATCGGACGCGTGGTCACGTGCAGGCTCGGCGGCGTACCGAGCGCGGTGACCAGCTCGAGCGTCGCGCCGAGGCCGGTGCCGTCGAGGTCTCGGTCCACCGTCATCGCGCTCGGGTCGTCGGTCAGGATCGAGAGCGTCGCGTCCTGCGGGCCGTGCGCGGTGGGCATGAACGTCGCGGTCAGCGTGAGGGACGTGCCCGGGTTCAGCGAGATCGGCAGCGGGTTCGACGACGTGACACTCCACTGCGCGCTCGCGGGACCGAACAGCGAGGTGTTCTGCACCGCGTACACCGTCGACGTGCTCGTGTTCTCGACGCGTAACGTGCCGGTGATCGGGCTGCCGACCTGCTGCGCGAGCGCGAGGCTCGTCGGCGTCACGACGATCCCTCCGGTGGTCGCGCCCGTGCCCGCGCAGCGCAGCGGGATCGCAGCGGCCAGCTGCTGGCCTTCGCCGCCGACGATGTACAGCTGCTTCTGGATCGGGCCCAGCGCTTGCGGGGCGCACGCGACCGACAGCTCGAGCGTGCCCATGGGCGGGATCACCGCCGGCAGCGCGCAGCCCGGTGTGCCGAGGCAGTTGCCGAGGGTGAACGTGTTGCCAGGCGCCTGCTCGTCGATCTGCACCGACAGGCCGGTCACCGATGACGTCGTCGACGGATTGGTGATCGTGATCGTGCGTTGCGCCGGGGTCGCGCCGATCGTGACCGAACCGAAGTCGAGCTCGATCGGCGCCGCGGTCAGCCCACCGGAGCCGCTCCCCGCGACACACAGCACGGTGAACGCGGCGCGCCGCACCGAGCTCTCGTTGGCGTCGAGCTGGCAGCGCCGAATGCCGTACCCGGCCGCGCCACACGTCACGTCGAGCGCCTGCTGCGCGGAGCCCGAGCCTTCGCTCTGCGAGCCGAGCCGGAAGCTCGTCGGGGTCACCGAGACGCCGATGCACTCACCGCTCGCGGCGAGCGAGGTGATCATCGTGGCCGCGTCGCCGCTGTTGACGAGCGTCGTCGACGCGTTCGCGCTGCCGCCCGGAGGGACCTCGATCACGACCACCGCGGGCTCGGGCCGCACCTCCGCCGCCGGGATGGCTGCGAGAGCGATCATCGTGGTCGCGAGCACCACGCCGATCGCGAGCAGACGCCGCGTGCGCCGCTTCATAGCCGACCGATGACTCCGAGCGTCGGGATGAAGTTGTCGTCGTCGAACCCACTGTCCGCGGGAACGAAGAAGTGCTCGTAGCCGAGGTCGCCGTGCACGCTGAGGTGTCGGCTCACGCGGACCTCGACGCCTGCGGCGGCGCGGAGCCCGACCGCCAGCTTGGTCGACATCGAGCCATCGGCGCCGCGGTAGTCGTAGACGAACGCCGGTACACCACCCCCGACGTACGGGCGGAGCCACCCGGTGAGGAGGCGGAACCGCGCGCCGAGGTAGGCGCCGTCGAGCTCGGAGCGGAGGTACATGAGCTCGCCCTCGAGGCGCTTGCGCGACACCGCGAGGCCGAAGCCTCCGGCGAACCCGCGCCCCTGGCCGTCGATGCGCAGCACGGCGACGGCGCCCGAGTTGATGGAGCCGTCGCCGGCGTCGAGCACCGCCGTGACGCCGTCGTCGTCGTCCTCCTGCGCCGGGATGCGCGCCACGATCTCGGCGCCCCCGTACCCTGCGCGCACGCGGCGCTCGCGGCCTGGTCCGCTCGAGTACTGCGTTCCGGTGATCAACCACCCATCGACGTGCTCGGGCGTGGTGAGCAGCTTGCGATCGAGCTCGGGAGACGTCGGTGCTTCCACCGTGACGTCGACCTCCTTGCGCTCGCCCTCGAAGCCGTTGAGCGAGACCTCGGTGGTCTCCTCGCCGTGGCGCGCGCGCACGAGGTGGATGCCAGGGCGCACGCGCGTCAGCAACGCCTTGCCGATGGGGATGAACGGGCCGCCGTCGATCGAGACCTCGGAGCCAGGTGGATGCACGCGGACGGTGAGCAGCGTCAGCTGATCATCGAGGCGTTGCAGCAGCGACTTGACCTCGGCGACGCGCGACGCGTCCGCGCCGGGATCGAGCGCGTAGCGATGATAGGTATTCGCAGCATCGGCGAGCCGGCCCATGTCGCGCAGCGTGGCGCCGATGTTCAGGAGGGTCGCCGGGCTCGGGACCTTCGCATATGCCTCGAGGAAGTTCGCGAGCGCCTGCTCGTACGCCTTGGCCTCGAGCTGCTTGCTGCCCTCGGTCGTCAGCGCTTCGGCCATCGCGCGCGTCTTCGGATCGCCCTGCGGCTGTGCCCACACGTGCGTGCTCGCGAGCGCGGCGATCGTCGCGGCGAGGGCGAGCTGGCCAACCACCGTCGAAGGATGCGCCGATCCTTGGCCGCGTTCAACATGGTACGTTGGCGACGGATGCCGAGCTTTCAGCGCCACGTCTTCGTCTGCATCAACGAGCGCGCCGCCGATCACCCGCGCGGTAGCTGCAAGCGCAAAGGTGGCGTCGAGGTGCGCGACGCGCTCAAGTCCGAGCTGACGAAGCGCGGCCTGTCGAAGACGATCCGCGCCAATAACTCCGGCTGCCTCGATCAGTGCGAGCAAGGCGTCACCGTCGTCGTCTACCCGGAGCAAGTCTGGTACGGACACGTCACGGTCGCCGACATCGCCGAGATCGTCGAGAAACATCTGATCGGAGGCCAGGTGGTCGAGCGACTGCTACTGCCCGACCAGCCGCACCTCGGCGGGCGCACGACGTTCCCGGTGCTCGAGGTCGCTCCGTGAAGCTCGTCGCGATCGCGCTCGTGGCGATCGCGCGCACCGCCGCGGCCGATCCGGCGAGCAAGCCTGCGATCGAGCTTCCACCCGATCCGGCCGCGACGCGCGCCGGCGATGCGAACCTCGAGACGCTCGAGCAGCGGCGTGGGTTCACGTTCTCGATCGTCGCCGGGCCATCGCTGACCTTCGGAGCGGACGTCGGCACCGGCGGTGCGCTGTCGCTGCGCATGGGGCAGGTCGCGACCGCGTCGACCGTGGTGTCGTTCGAGCTCAACGGCAGCGCCGTCTTTCACTCGGTCGAGGATCCGGCGAACCCCGATGCGCCGGGGCGGTTGGTCGCGAACTCGAACACCACGCTCCTCGCGGGCGTCCAGCACTGGGTGAACCCCTCGCTGTCGCTGCGGCTCGCCGTCGGCGGTGGACGCTACCGCTGCAACGAGTGCGGCCCGCCGGATGGCAGCGGCATGCGGACGACCGAGAAGTACGCCGGCGCCGCCGGCAGCTTCGGCGCGGGCATCGACCTCGTGCGCTGGGGCAGCCTCGTCGTCGGCCTCGAGCTCCACTCGGTCACGCTGTTCACGCTCGATGGGATGCTCTCGAACAACTCGTTCGGGCTCGCGCTGTCCGTCGACTGACGGGGACCTGCCCCGAGGAGCGTCAGCGCGCGGGCAGCACGAAGTCCATGCGCTCTTCGTCGACGTTCGCGGCGCCGACCGCGCGCTCCGTCGAGCTGCGGCGCGGCGGGACGCTCGCGTGCAGCGTCACGCCGGGCGCGACGGTGAGCGAGTACCGACCATCGCCGTCGGCCACCACCACCTGATCGGCCATGGTCTTCGTGCGCGCGGTGACGAGGGCGTTCGCGACCGGGTCGCCCTCCTGGTCGCGCACGACGCCGTACACGCGCTTGGTGCGCGGCGTACCGAGCGCGAGCTCGACGGAGCCACTGCCGGTGGTGAGGTCGACCTCGAACGGGATCGATTGCGTGCGCCATCGTGCGTGTGCGGCGAGCTTGCAGGCGGGCAGGCCGTCGAGCGCGAACGTGCCGGCGTGCACGGGCACGAGGCGCGGTGGCTCTTCGACGTAGTACCGATCGCCGGCGAAGTCCGCACAGCTCAGCTCGACGAGCTCGATGCTGCCGTCGACGAGCGAGGTGGTGGTGCCCCCGAGGCGCGCGGTGCCGCTGAGCCGCAGCTCGTCGTCTTCGGTGCGCGGCGCGACGACCGACGTCGACACGACACCGTGGCCCGGCGCGTGCGCGCGGATCGCGTACGGGCCCGGCGGCACGTTGTAGAACCGCCAGCGTCCATTCGCGTCCGTGCGCTCTTGCTGCCCGACGCCATCGGGCGCGCGGGGCGCCATATCGAGGAAAGCGAACGGCACCGGCGTACCCGCGCGATCGAGGAGCGTGCCCGCGAGGTCCGGCGTCATCGACGGGAGGCGGAACACGACGTCATCGATGCGGGTCCGCGCATCGCACGCGAGCTCGCGCTCCGGCGCGGGCGGAGACCGCCAGGGCCAGGCGCGCAGCGTGATGCTGTCCTCGTCGGTGGTCACATAGCGGAACGTGCCGTCGGGGGCGAGCTGCCCGGCGGGGCCGAAGTCGGGATCTCCGTTCACGCCGAGCCGCTCGATCGCGCCGTCCCCGGCCGGCTCGCCGCGCGCGTCGACGACCTTGCCGGTGATGATGCAGCCCGGCCTCAGCACGAGCGGGTACGCGATCGGCGTCCTGGCGTGCAGCTCGAGCTCGCGGCGCTCGCGGAGGCCCGCAAACTCGGCGTGCGTCGCGTCGACGGCGCAGCGCGCCCCGTCGGGCAGGCGAAGCTCGTAGTCGCCTCGCGCATCGCTGATCGCGACATCGGTGCCGAGCACCGGCCGTTCGACGCAGTCGGCGCGGACTACCACCCCGGAGATCGGGGCGCCGTCCGGATCGACCGTCTGGCCGCGGACGAGCGCGGTCGCGACGGCGCGCAGCTCGAGCCCGTCGACGTCCGCGGTCGCGACCAGGCGCGGCAACAGCGCATCGTCGGGAACACCGGCGGTCACCGCACGCGGCGCGCCGTGGATGCGCGGATGCTGGCGGCGCGCCGCCGTGAGCACGCGCGCGTCGCGCACGAACACACCGTACTCGCCGGGCGCCACGACGAGGCGGAACGTCCCGTCGGCGCCGCTCTTCACGGTGAGCTCGCCGAGCACGCCGCGGGCGACGACGTCGACGCCGGGCACCGGCGCGGCGGCCGCGTCGAGCACGACGCCGGAGATCGTGACCTTGTCCCTCGCCGAATGCGCGAGCGCCGGTCCGAGGCGGCGTACGAGCTCCGCGTAGGCCGCCGCCTGTGGGTCGGTCGCGGCGGTCGTCGTTTCGCGCTCGCCGCATCCGCACGCGAGCAGCGCGAGTGCAGCGGCGGCGACACGGAACCCAGGCACGAGGCCTATTGTGTTACGCGTGCGCCTCGATGACCACGGCTGTGATGTTGTCCTTGCCGCCGCGCTGATTGGCGAGGGAGATGGCCGCATCGGCGCACTCCTCGAGGGAACCGTCGCCGCACAGCTCGACGACCTCGCGCTCGTCCTGGAAGTAGCCGTGCAGGCCGTCGCTGCATAGCAGGAACCGATCACCCGGCGCGATGTCGACGTCGGCGGTGTCGACCTGCACGTAGTCGCGATGGCCGACGGCGCGCGTGATCACGTTCTTGCCCTGCGCCTTCTCGGCCTCGGCCTTCGTCATCATCCCGTGCTTGAGCTTGTAGTTGATCAGCGTGTGGTCCTCCGTCAGCTGGAGGACGTTGCCGTTGCGCACGCGGTAGACGCGGGAATCTCCGACGTGCACCGCGAACACGAGGCCGGCGCGGACCAGCACCGCCGAGAGCGTCGTCGACATGCCCTTCTTCTCGGGGTCGAGCTCGGCCATCCCGAACACCATGTAGCAGGCGCTCTTCACCCCGCTCTCGAGGAGTCGCCTGATCTCCCACACGCACTCGGTGTCGCCTGCTTCGATGCGTGCGACGAGGCCATCGAGGTCGCGTTGAGCGCCCATCACCCACATCGTCAATTGCTCGACGGCCTCGCGGCTGGCGATCTCGCCCTTGTTGTGGCCCCCGACGCCGTCGGCCACCACGTAAAACCCCCGAGCGTCGTCGCGGAAGAACGAGTCCTCGTTGATCTGGCGTTTCCGGCCCACGTCCGTACGAGCCACCGACGTCAGCTTCACCGAGCCACCATATCATGGCGGCTCGCGAGGTCGCTTGCTACGATCGCGCGGTGAGTGAGGGTTCGCAGCTAGCGTCGGTCATGCGCGACCGGTCGAGCGAGATCCTGGCGAGCTGGATCGTTCGCTTCGAGCGGTCGCCGTTGCGGTTCCGGCGCGCGAGCAAGGCGGCGGCCCACACCGCACAGGTCGCCAACCTGGTCGAGGCGCTCGCCGTGGCGGCCACCACCGAGACGCTGACGCCGGGGTCGGACGCGACACGCGAGCTCGAGCGCAGCGCTGCCTTCCTCGGCGCGCAGTTCGCGAGCGAGGGGGCGACCGGCTTCGACGTCGCCGCGCTGCTCCTCGAGCTACGCGACGTGATCGCCGGCATGGTGCCAGCCGGCGAAGTCGCCCCGCTGACTCGCTTGTTCGAGTGGCTGACGGTGGTCGCGCTCGACACGTTCGCGGCCTCGGGGCTGCAGAGTTTGCGCGAGCGGGTCAACGATCAGCTCGAGCTCGGGACCCCCGTGGTCGAGATCCTGCCGAAGGTGCCGGCGGTGTTCCTGGTAGGGGCGCCTAACGCGTCGGTGATCGATGGGTTACTCGCACGCGCGTGGATGCTCGCGGTCGGGACCGGCTCGCCATGCCTGATCATCGATACAGGTGGTCTCGCGGAGAGCGGCGAGCACGCGTTCGAACGCGGGTATCAGGCCTTCCTCGGCCAGGCCGAGGGCACGGTCCTGCAGGTCCTGCTGTCCAATGCCCGCCGTTCGCTGCGCGAACAGACCGCGGCGGCCACGACGGCACGCGGTCTCGCGTTTCAGCACTTCGACCGTCTGGATAGTGCCGTGGCACACGCTCTGGAGCGTGCAGGGCACTTGTTGACGCGTCGTAGTTGACGCCCCGCGTGGCAGGTCGGCGCATGCCGGTGATACGATCGCGACCTCGTGGGCGAATCTCCCATCGGTGCCGGCCAGCGTTTCGGCCGATATCAGCTCGTCGAGCGACTCGCGGTGGGCGGGATGGCGGAGCTGTTCATCGCGACGTCGCCCGGTGAGCACGGCTTCCAGAAGAAGGTGGTCATCAAGCGGCTGCTACCGCACCTCGTCGCCGACGAGACGTACAACGCGATGTTCATCGACGAGGCGAAGCTCACCGCCCGGCTCGTCCACCCCAAGATCGCGCAGACCTTCGAGCTCGGCAAAGTCGACGACGCACTGTTCATCGCGATGGAGTACATCGACGGCATCGATGTGCTCGCGGTGCTGCGCGAGTACGCGGCGAAGCGCCGGCGGGTCGAGCCGCGGCTCGCGGCGTGGATCGCGCACGAGACGCTCGACGCCCTCGACTACGCGCACAACGTCGCGGGCGAGGACGGCAAGCCGCTCGGGATCGTGCACCGCGACATCTCGCCGTCGAACGTGCTGCTCAGCGCACGCGGCGACGTGAAGCTGGTCGACTTCGGCATCGCGCGTGCGAAGGATCCCGACCGGGCACACAAGAGCAAGTCGGGCACGCTCAAGGGCAAGTACGGGTACATGTCCCCCGAGCAGGTGATCGAGCTCCAGCTCGACGCGCGCAGCGACGTGTTCTCCGTCGGCATCGTGCTCGCGGAGCTGCTGACGGGCCGCCGGTTGTTCGCGGCCGCGAACGAGCTCGACGTGCTGCTCATGGTCCGCGACGCGAAGCTCGCGCGCTTCGAGAAGTACGGCGCCGACCTCGAGCCGGGGCTCGCCGAGATCGTCCGCAAAGCGCTCAAGAAGCCGCTCGACGAGCGCTGGTCGAGCGCGGCCGCGTTCCGCGATGCGCTCTCCGAGTGGCTGTTCGAGCATCGCTATCGCATCACGCCGAAACAGATCGCGGACATCGTGGTCGAGCTGCGCGACGCGGTGAACGAGCGCCGCAACAAGACCATCGGCGTTCCTGCCAACGATGAAGAGATCGCCGTCAGCCGCGCGCCGAGCGAGGACGCTCCGATCCTGATCATCGACGCGGAGCCGAGCGTGCCGGTGATCCAGATCGAGCCCGAGCCGCCGGACGAGCCGGGGAAGCGCGCGGTCACCGCGAGCGAGCTCATCGCGTCGACGCCGCATCCCGCGCCGAAGCGCGCGCTTCCCCGGCTCGTCCGGCGGCTCGGGCTCGATCTGGATCACCGGCACGCTCGGCTCCGCGTCGATGATCAGGATCGGAGCGTCC
>DATLHR010000382.1:0-6292 GCA_035539815.1 Kofleriaceae bacterium | reverse complement strand
GGGCCGCCGAAGCCGCGACCGCCACGCTCTTCGCTAAGGCCGCGCCCACGTGGGCGCGGCCTTAGCGAAGAGCGTGGCGGTCGCGGCTTCGGCGGCCCGGGACGCGGCGAAGGTCCGCGCAGCGGGCGTGGAGACGGGCCCCGTGGCGGTCGCGGCTTCGGCGGTCCGCGTGGAGGCAGTGAGAGCGAGCGCCCACGTGGGCGCGGCGCGGGCGGCGCGCGCGGTGAAGGTCCTCGCGGTCGCGGCTTCGGCGGCGATCGTCCGGGGCGTGGCGAGGGGCCGCGCGGTGCTCGCGGTGAACGCGGCACCGCTGGCAGCAAGCGTGGTGAGGGCGGGGGCGCGAAGCCGAGCCGCGGTGGTCAGAAGCGCGGCGTTGGCGCGGCGAAGCCTCGCGGTCGTCGCTAGTTAGTTAGATCGACGCGCGCATCACGCTGGCGACGTGACGCGCGCGGTCCAGATCGGCACGACCCAGAGCGCGAAGCCGTTCGGATCGCGGATGCACTCGATCATCGCCTCGAAGTAGTCGCGTGCTTCGGGCTCCGGGATCCCCAGGTGCTTCGACGTGATCTCGGAATAGCCATCGCGCCACGCCTCGATGATCCGGGCGAACGTCTCTCGCGGCACGCGCTGCGTATCGACGTGCACGTAGTGCACCTCGATGTCGGTGAGCGGCAGTGCGCGCAGGTGATGGAAGATCGAGCGCCCGATGTGCAGGTCGGTGCCGGTCGCAGCATTCATCGCGCGAGGTGCGCCGTGCCACAGCACCGAGACGTCGCGCCGCGTCGGGGCGGCGTGGATCATGTCGTAGTCCTCCGCGAGGACGTGCAGCATCGCGCCCGGGCGCGCGACCCGGACCATCTCGGCGAGCACGCGCTCGGGCGACGGGATGGCTTGCAACACGTGGCGGCAGACAACGAGATCGAACGACGCGGACGCGAACGGCAGCTGGAACGCGTCCGCCTGCTGAAACGTCACGCGGTCGCTCATGCCTGCGGCCTTGGTGCGTCCTCGTTCGAGGTGAGCCTCGACGAGATCGACGCCGGTGACCCGCGCGCGCGGGAACAGCTCGGCCATCCGCACGGTGATCTCGCCGGTCCCGCAGCCCAGGTCGAGCACGTCGCGCGGGGCGTAGCGGCGCATGAGGGGCAGCTCCTGGGGCCAGATCGCGTCGGCCTGGCTGGCCAGGTTGCGGACCATCGACTCATCGGCCATCTCCTTCGCCTGCGGGTTGCGCTCGTTCACATGACGAGGATACGCCGTGGTAGCGTGGCGCGCGATGGAGCTCCGTGCGCTCACTGTCCTCGATTCGCTGCAGCCGCAGCTCACCGGGTTCTTGCAGACCGTGTGCTCGGGGTTCATGCCGCTCGAGGAAGAGGCCGCCCTGTTCATCGAGATCGCTCCCGGCATCGCGATCAATCAGCTGACCGATGCGGCGCTGAAGGCCACGACGTGCCGGCCGGGCATGCAGATCGTCGAGCGTGCGTACGGGATGCTCGAGCTTCATAACAACGACAAGGGGCAGGTCGAGGCCGCGGTCGACGCGATCCTGGGCAACATGGGCGTGACGCGCGAGCAGCGGATCAAGCCGCGCATCGTGTCGTCTCAGATCATCACCGGGCTCGACGGGCATCAGAGCCAGCTGATCAACCGCATGCGTCACGGCGACATGATCATGCGTGGCCAGACGCTGTACATCCTCGAGGTCTATCCCGCCGCGTATGCGGCGCTCGCCGCGAACGAGGCGGAGAAGGCGGCGAACATCCACTTGATGGAAGTGATCACGTTCGGCGCGTTCGGTCGCATGTGGCTCGGCGGCAGCGAGGCCGAGATCGCCGCGGCTGCGGCGGCGGCCGAGGGCGCGCTGGCGAAGGTCAGCGGCCGCGAGTCGAAGTAACGAGCACGACGAAACTGACCGGTCTGCCAGGGCCGTGTGGGGCGGGGCGCTGCTATGGTGCCGCGATGACCATCACGACGACGCTCCCGCCGGCGCTGCGCGCGCCGTTCGCGGCGGGTGGTGCGAGCGCGATCGACGCCGCGATCGCGAACAAGCTGCTCGGCATCGCGCTCGAGGCGGGCGGGGATTATGCGGATCTGTACTTCGAGTTCCGCGTCTCCGCGGACTACGCACTCGAGGAGGAACAGATCCGCACGCTCGGACGCGGCATCACGCTCGGCCTCGGCGTGCGGGTCACCAAGGGCGACGCGACGGGCTACGCCTACTGCGAGGATCTCGCGTGGGAGAAGATGGCGCACGCGGCGCGGACCGCGGGGCAGATCGCGGCGGGCGGCGGCCACGCGCCGGTCGGGATCGCGGCGCTCGCGAGCGTCCCGACACCGAGCTTCTACGCGGTGCCGACGCCGTCGCTGGTGGTGCCCGCGCAGGACAAGCTCGCACTGCTGCGCGCGGCGGACAAGGCGGCGCGCGCGTACGACCCGCGCATCGTGAAGGTCCAGGCGTCGTTCGCGGAGAGCATCCGCGAGGTGCTGCTGTTCACGTCGGACGGACGCATGGCGACCGACATCCAGCCGCTCATGCGGTTCGGCGTCAGCGCGGTCGCGGAGCAGGCGGGGAAGCGTCAGGGCGGTTCGGGTGGTGGCGGCGGCCGGTACGGCCTCGACTACTTCGCCGACGCGAAGCGCGACGCGGCGGCGCACGGGCGTGAAGCGGCGCGCGTGGCGATCGCGATGCTCGACGCACGCGAGGCGCCGGCGGGCGAGATGCCCGTCGTGCTCGCCCCCGGCGACTCGGGGATCCTGCTGCACGAGGCGGTGGGGCACGGGCTCGAGGCGGACTTCAACCGCAAGGAGACGTCGAACTACTCGGGCCAGCTCGGCAAGCCGGTGGCCTCGCCGCTGTGCACCGTGGTCGACGATGCGACGATCGAAAGCTCGCGCGGCGCGGTCAACGTCGACGATGAAGGCTACGCCGGTCAGCGCAACGTGCTGATCGAGAACGGCGTGCTCGTCGGCTACATGCACGATCGGCTGAGCGCGAAGCACTTCGGCATCAAGCCCACCGGCAACGGGCGGCGCGAGTCGTTCCGCTCGATGCCGCTGCCGCGCATGACCAACACGTCGCTGATGGGCGGCAAGGACAACCCCGAGGACATCATCAAGAGCGTGAAGCGCGGCATCTACGCCAAGCGGTTCAGCGGCGGCCAGGTGAACATCTCCAACGGCGACTTCCTGTTCTCGCTGACGGAGAGCTATCTGATCGAGGACGGCAAGCTCACCGCGCCGCTCAAGGGCGTGAACCTGATCGGCAACGGGCCCGAGGTGCTCCGTCGCGTCGACATGCTCGGCTCGGACTTCGAGCTCTCGGACGGCATCTGGACCTGCGGCAAGGATGGCCAGTCGGTGCCGGTGAATGTCGGCACGCCCACTGTTCGCATCGCATCGATCACCGTCGGAGGTACGCAGGCATGAGCGGCGTCCAGGTTACCAACGAGACCATCAAGGAGCTGTGCGACGTCGCGAAGCTGGCCGTCGAGCTCGCGAAGAAGGCGGGCGCCGACGATGCCGAGGTGCTCGTCCGCGATGGCAGCGAGCTGACGGCGAAGGTCCGCCTCGGCGAGCCCGAGCTCGTGCAGGAGGCAGGCAGTCGCGCCCTCGGGTTGCGCGTGCTGCGCGGCGGCAAGCGCGCCGTCACGTACACGAGCGACCTGCGCCGCGAGGCGCTCGAGGCGCTGTGCAAGGAGACCGTCACGCTCGCGGATCACGCCGAGCCCGACGAGTTCGCGCGGCCGCCCGATCCGTCGCTGCTCGCGACCTCGATCCCCGAGCTCGATCTGTACGACCCCAAGGTCGCCGAGGTCGACGCCGCGTGGGCGCTGAAGCAGGCGATCGCCGGCGAGGCCGCCGCGCGCAAGCACGACAAGCGCGTGACCAACTCCGAAGGTGCGACGTGGTCGCGCGTGCTCGGCGCGACGGCGTTCGCGACGAGCGGCGGGTTCGTCGGCGGCTATCGCGGCAGCTATGCGTCGCTCGTTGTCGAGCCGCTGTGCGACGACACCACGGATCCGTCGACGCCGAAGAAGCGCAATGGCTACTGGTGGACGGCGTCGCGCTTTCTCGCCGAGCTCGAGGCCGCGGAGGCCATCGGGATAGAGGCGGCGCGCCGGACGCTCGCGACCCTCGGCTCGAAGAAGGTCGCGACCCAGGAGTGCCCGATCGTGTTCGATCCCGAGGTCGCGCGCGCGATCGTCGGCACGGTGTTCAGCGTCGCGAACGGATCATCGTTCTGGCGCAAGTCGAGCTACCTCGTCGGCAAGGAGGGCGAGGTGGTCGCGTCGCCGCTCGTCACGCTCGTCGACGGTCCACTGATTCCGCGCGCGCCCGGCTCGCGTCCGTTCGACGGCGATGGTCTGCCGACGCGCAAGAACTTCGTCATCGACAAGGGCGTGCTCGCACCGGTGCTGTGCGACGTCTACAGCGCGCGCAAGCTCGGCCGGGCGCAGTCGACCGGCTCGGCGGGGCGGGGCATCGGCGGCAACCCGGGGCCCACGACCTCGAACCTCATCATGCAGCCGGGCAGCATGTCCCGCGAGGCACTGCTGCGCGACACCAAGCGCGGGCTCTACGTGACCCAACTCATGGGCTTCGGGTTCAACCCGGTGACCGGCGACTTCTCGCGGGGCGCCCAGGGGTTCTGGATCGAGGACGGCGCGTTGACCTTCCCGGTCAGCGAAGTGACGATCGCGGCCAACTTCGACGAAATCCTCAAGCGGATCGACGCCGTGGCCGACGACCTCCAGCTCCGCAGCTCGACCGCGGCCCCGACGTTCCGCGTGTCCCACATGACGCTCGCCGGGACCAGCGCTGCCCAACCGTAACCGGAACGGTTCCGCGACTTTCCTTGACAGTCCTACCCCCGGGTGAAACGATCGACCTCGTGTCTGTCGTAGCCACGGCAGGGGGGCTACCCACACGTCTCGGCAAGTACGAGATCGTGATGCCACTCGCCGCCGGCGGGATGGCGCGGATCTACGTCGCGCGCACGACGGGCATCGGCATGTTCGAGCGCCACGTGGTGCTCAAGCTCATCACGCCGGAGCGCGCGAACGACGCGGTCGCGGTGCAGATGTTCCTGGACGAGGCGCGGCTCGCCGCCTCGCTCAACCACCAGAACGTCGGGCAGGTGTTCGAGGTCGGTGAGGAGAACGGCGTGCACTACCTCGCGATGGAGTACGTGCACGGGCAAGACCTGCGCTCGCTCCTCGCGAAGGCGGGCAGCCAGGGCACGCGCGTGCCGCTCGAGCTCGCGCTCACCGTCGTCGCCGGTGCCGCGGCCGGTCTCAACCACGCGCACGAACGGCGCGCGCCCGACGGCTCGCCGCTGGGCATCGTGCACCGCGATGTCTCGCCGTCGAACATCATGATCGGCTACGACGGTTCGGTGAAGCTGCTCGACTTCGGCATCGCGAAGGCGGCGGCGCGCTCCGTGGAGACGCAGTCCGGCATCATCAAGGGCAAGTTCGCGTACATGGCGCCCGAGCAGTGCCGCGGGCGCGACGTCGATCGCCGCAGCGACGTGTTCTCGCTCGGTATCATCCTCTACGAGGTCTCGACCCAGCATCGCTGCTTCCGCGCGGAGTCCGACTTCGACACGATGCACCGCATCGTCACCGGCGACGTGGTGCGCCCGACGCGCGTGGTGCAGGGCTATCCGCAAGCGCTCGAGGCGATCGTGATGAAGGCGCTCGCGACCGATCCGTCGACCCGCTACCAGAGCGCGGCCGCGCTGCTCGAAGCGCTCGAGAGCTTCGCGGTGTCCTCGCGCATGTCGCTGTCGACGATGTCGCTGGGGCGGTTCATGCGCGACATGTTCGGCGATGCGCCCGAGCCGTGGCTCACGCCCGCCGCGCACGCCAGCACGACGATCGCGCCGAAGGAGAACACGATCTCCAGCACGCACGGACACGGCGCCGCGGCGGTCGCTGCCCCTCGCCCGAGCGCGCCCCCCGTCGACGACGGAGATGACATCGACGATCCCGACGCGGCGAAGACGGTGCTGATGGGCGAGGACCCGCTCGCCGGAGAGAGCGAGGACGGCCCCGGGGAGGTCGGCTGGAACGCGCCGACCGATCACGACCCGGGCCTGGCGCTGCGGATCGCGAAGCGAGCCATGCCCTCACCGCCGGCGCGCTCGCCGGGGCCGAGTGCGTTGCCGGGGGTCTCGCCGACGACGCCGGTCGGTTCGCCGGCATCGTCATCGAGGCGCTCGGGCGAGGGGCAGCGACCGCCGCGGCGCCGTGTCCGTGCGTGCTGGAGATCGTGTTCTCCTTCGGCGCGA
>DATLHR010000381.1:0-12985 GCA_035539815.1 Kofleriaceae bacterium | reverse complement strand
GACACGCTCAGCGCGAGAGGCCCCACAGTAGAGCGAGCTCGCGATCGAGGAGCGCACGAGCCTCGGCGGTGTTCACGTTCCAGCCCCACGCCTCCGCCGTATCGAGCGCGGCCATGATCTCCGAGGCACTACCGGCGGCGCGCCGATAGAAGCGCTTGCGGTCCTTCCCGGTAAGACGCGAGCCCTCGGCGACGTTGTGCGTGATGCTGGTGGCCGCGCGAACCACTTGGTCGGCAGCGTTGGCGTCGTACGTCTTGAGCTGCTCGACGATGGGACGAAGGGTGCGGATGATCTGGAGTGCATTGGTGTACGCGACGAGCATGGTGGTTGGTCCTTTCGTTGGAAGTTGTTCGCGGCCCCCTCGCCCCTCCGGCCGAGGGCCGCTGGGTGGTGGGTCACGCCCGAAGCGGACGAGACGCGCACGACCCGTGACGAGCGCGTGCACCGCGGTCCACGCCGTCGCGATCGCTCAGCTGAGCGGCGGAGCCATGCGCGGGCACCACGCTCGTGGCGCTCGGCGCGTGGTCGGTGCGCGGCCGGCCGCCGGGCGGCCCACCACCCAGCGGTCCGAGGCGCCACGCGCTCTCCCTGCGGCCACTGCGTGGGTCAGTGAGCGATGCTGACGGCGCAAGCAGAGGCAGAGGCAGAGGCGGACACCGACGCTGATGCCGACGCCGACGCAGATGCCGAGGCCGACACCGATGCCGGCACCGACACTGATGCCGACGCCGATACCGATGCTGATGCAGCGAGCCGAGGCAGAGGCGGACACCGACGCCGATGCCGAGGCCGATGCCGACGCCGACGCCGATGCCTATGCCGCGCGCCGCTACGGATGCAGCGACCGGCGCCGATGCGTGATGCGACTCGCCTCTAACGCGTTCCGCGCAGCACCTTGGGCTCGGCGCCGGGCACGAGCTCGAGCACCTCGATCGGTCCGCCGTAATGCTTGGCGAGACCGACGTCGATGCGCCACACGGCACCGTCGCACGCCGACGTGATGCCGGTCTGCTGCGGGGTATGGCCGACGATCATGCGGTTCGCGCCGAGCGCTCGCAGCACCTGCGCGAGCTTCGCGCAATCCGGCTCGCCGATGCCGTAGGCGCGCGTCCACACCGGGCTATCGTCGGAGGTGAGCGCGGGCGGCGGCTCGCGCGGTCCTCCGGCCTGCCCGTCGAGCCAGCACCGCGTCTCCTTGTTGACGGCGTCGATCAGCGTGACCCACTCGTCGACGATGCCCGCGTGCGAGAACACGGCATCGCCGACGATGGCGACGACGTTGTGGGCGGCGAGCTTCTTCGCGTAGACACCGCCGGGCGCGAGCGCGGCGAACCGCGAGCGCGCGGCCTCGGGGACCTGCGGCCAGCTCGCGGGATCGACGCCCGCGACGCCATCGAAGTCTCGCATGCCGCCCGGCGTGACGTAGCGGAAGTCACCCGCTGCGTTCATCAGCTCGTGGTTGCCGTTGAGGAGGACGACCGCGCCGCCGGCGGCCTTGGCCTGGCCCTCGAGGACGGCGAGGTAGTCGATGATCGCCTGTTCGTCGTCGCCGCGATCGAGGACGTCGCCCGTCTGCACGACCACGAGGTCGCCGCCGATCCACGCGCCAGCTTCGTCGATCGCACCTGCCGCGCGCAGCGCCGACTTGGTCGCCGCGAGGTCACCATGGACGTCGCCGATCGCGACCAGGCGCTTCGGCGCGGGAAGCTTCGCGGCGACCGGCGCGAGCGTGCAGGTCTTCGCGGGCGCCGTGGCGACGGGCGCGGGGGCAGTCGGGACGGGCGGTTGCGGGGTGCCCTCGCGCGGCCCACCGCGATCGCATGCGACGACGCCGGCGAGCACGACCAGGACCAGTTGCCGTCGGAGCAGCATTCGCGCTGAACGTATCGCAACCCGGCGCCGGCTGGCGCATCCTCGATGCATGAGAGCGAGCGTGGGCTGCCTGATGGCGCTGGTCGCGTGTGGGTCTCCTCCCCCGGCGCAGGCACCGAGTAGCAGTGGTGCGATCACGAACGTCTCGCCCCCGCCCACCGCGCCGCCGCCCGCGGGGACACCCATACCCACGGGCACCAAGGTCGGGACCGAGCACGCGATCGTGGTCGAGAACGTCGCGCGCGATGGAAGCTGGATCGCGATCTGCCAGGCGCGCTCGGACACCGACGGCGATGGCAAGATCGAGATCAACCTCGGCTATCACGGTGACGTCTACGGCGATGCGCTGTCGCCGTTCCTCGTGCGGCATGACGGTGACGGCGAGCCCATCGAGCAGCTCGTGTCCGTGCATCGCGATCGTTGGGTGGTGGCCATGCGCGGAGGCAAGCTCGCGGTCTTCGACGCGCGCGAAGGTACGTGGCAGGAGCTGCCGCAGGCAGACCTGCGCGACGATGGGATCCCACTCGGCCCACACCGCGCCGCGAGCGTCGCGAACGCCGGCGCCCACGTCGTCTACTTCAAGGACGATCAAACCATGATCGTGCGCGAGCTCGCGACGGGCATCGAGCAGGTCGTCGTGGTGCCGGGCGTGAAGCTGTGGCGCGTCGAGGTGGAGCCGCTCGGTCACTGGGCCAAGGTCTACGCGATCCGCAAGGACACCGACGGCGACGGCAAGCTCTCCTGGCCGAGCGTGCGCACGTCGCTCTCGGCGCGTGGGTGTCGCGGGCCGATCATGTCGTACTCCACGGGCGGCTGGGACGGCGACCGTCCCGACGAGCTGTGGCTCGAGGTCACGACCGCGACGATCGTCGCGAAGCGCGGCAACGATCCGGCGGACCCAGCGGAGGACGCGGAGCTGGGCACCGTCGGAGATCGCCGCATCCTGGCCGTCGATGCCGCCGGCAAGAAGCTGCTCGCACCCGGGCCCCCCGATCGGCGCGCGCTCCCCGACGGCCCGCTCGAGTGGGTCGACGCGCCGGCGGACAAGCCCAAGTAATGCCGCGCAGCTTCGACCCGTCGGCGCTGTTCGTGCGCTGGAAGCGCGACCCCGCGCTCGTGCCCTACAAGACCGAGGCCGCGGCCCTCGACGCCGTCGCGCGCGGCGAGAAGGCGCTCTGGCAGACCGGCTTCTCGATCGCGGAGCTGGCCGGTGGCGGTGCGGCGTTCACGCGCCTGTTGCGCGCGGCGTTCGACCGCGGGCTCGCGGTCACGTTCGTGCACCGCCCCATCGCGTCGCTGCCATGGAACGACCAGGTGCCCGAGGTCTACGTGCTGCCTCTCGATCAGACGTGGCGAATCTCCGCGATCGATGCCCTGTGGCAGACGTCGGCCGGCGCGTGGTCGGAGGCCGCCGAAGCACAGCAGAGTCAGTTGCTCGGCTACACGGCGGCGCAGTGCGAGGCATGGCTCGCGTCGATGCGCTACCAGCAGGCAGGCTTCGGCTGCCTCACCGCGTACATGCTGCTCGATGACCACCACCGGCGCACGGCCGTCTCGCTCGGCAAGCGCGCCCTCGCCCCGGCCAGCGAGCTCGTCGGCCGCGAGCTGTTCTCATCGCGCGACCTCCTCCGGCCCGACGCGTTCGAGCGGGTCCCGCCGGCACGGACGCTCGCGCGTGTCGGCCTCGCGTGGGAGCTCGACCAGCAGCTGTTCGTCGAGAGGAAGCCGCGCAGCGTGCGACGCTGTGCGATCACGCCGCGGCTCGCACAGCGCGTCGCGGAGGGCATCCGAACCGGTGTGCAGTTCCTGTCCTCACGCGGCTGGACGTAGACTGCGCGAATACGTCGAGCAGGCGGGGGCGGCGCCGTTGTAGGCTGGGCTTCGGGCTCAGCGTGGTGGCGTCCCTCTTCACCTTCCGGCAGCTGCCGACGATCGCCGCGTTGCTCGCGGAGCACGGTGCCTCCCTCGCCACGACGCTGGCGGAGGCTGGGATCTCCGAGCCGTCGAGCCAAGGCGAGATCACGGCGCCCCTCGCCAAGGTCCAGAGGTTCCTCGAGCTCGTCGCACGACGGCTGGGCTCGTCGTCGTTCGGTCTCGATCTCGCGGCCCGGATCCCGGAGGGCGCGTTCGCCGTCACCGAGTTCGTCGTGCGCACGTCGCCGACGGTGCAGGACGCACTCGGTGCGTTGTGCGAGCTCGCGACCCTGATCAACCCCGCGCTCGAGATGCGGTACGTCGCGGACCACGAGAGCTGCGAGGTGCACTTCACGTTCGCCGGAGCGCGCGAAGGACTGGGATCGATCCTCAACGAGTACACGGTCGCGTACATCGCGAAGCAGTTCTCGACCGTCCTCGGAGAGCAGCTCCCCCTCGTACGCGCCTGGTTCGCCCATCGGCGAGAGCACGATCAGGAGCTCGTGTCGCGGCGGCTGGGCTGTCCGGTGAGCTTCGACGGCTTCGACTGCGGCTTCGCCGTGGCGGGCAACGTGATCGCGCGACCGCTACCGGGCGCCAATCCGCCGCTGTTCGAGTTCTTGCTCAAGCAGGCGCGCGCACAGCTGGCGAACCTCGGCACGCACGACGTGATCGCTCAGGTCACGCGCGTGATCGAGGCGCGGATCTCCGACGAAGATCTCAGCTCGGCGACCATCGCGAAGGCGCTGGGCACCTCGCAACGCAGCCTGCAACGCCAGCTCTCCGAGGCCGGCACGTCCTACCGCAACGTCCTGCTGATGCTCCGGCAGCGTCGTCGCGCCGAGCTCGCGAGCTCGGGCCTCACGGACGCGGAGATCGCGCCACGGCTCGGTTTCGCATCGGCAAAGACGATGCGGCGCTCGCTCGCCGAGCTCGGCGGAGGCGACGACGACGGCACCTAGGCGTTAGTAACGGCGTCGATAGATCGGCAGCGGCTGGGCGGCGTCGGCCTGATACGTATGGCTGAGCTCGCCGAACGCTTCGAGCGCGCTCGCCAGCGGCTTCCCTTCCTTGAGCTCGAAGGCGTTGAAGCCGCAGCGCTCCAGGTAGCGCAGGTGGTCGCGCAGGACGTAGCCGACGGCGCGCAGCTCGCCGGTGAAGCGATAGCGCTGGCGCAGCATGCGCCCGACGGAGAACGGTCGCCCCTCGGTGAACTTGGTCAGCTCGAGCGCGATCAGCGCGATCCGGTCGAGGTCCGGGATGTCTTCGGGCAGCTTGTCGGGAGGCACGCGAACGCCGAACGCAGGTGATGCGAACCGCGCCTCGCGCTCCTTCACGTAGCGCGCGAGGGAGACGATCGGCTTGCCGCGTGCGGGGAGCTCGACGCCGTCGGCGACGTGCACGAAGTCGTCTTCGACGATCGCGCGATCACGAATGATCTGCATCACTCACCTCTCCATAGACCGCGAGCTTGAAAGGATCGAGGCCGACGCGGCGGACGGTCTCGAGGAAGCGCTCGTCGGACGACTCGCGGATCGCGAGGTACTTGTCGAGCACCTTCTCGACGGCGTCGACGATCTCGTCCTGCGCGAGCGCGCGGCCGAGGATCTTGCCGATCGAGGCATCGTTGCCCGGGCTACCTCCCAGCATCAGCTGGTAGAACTCGACGCCACGCTTGTCGATCCCGAGGATGCCGATGTTGCCGACATGGTGGTGACCGCACGCATTGATGCAGCCGCTGATCTTGATGCTGAGATCGCCGACGTCATCGAGGTAATCGATGCGATCGAAGCGCTCCGAGATCTCGAGCGACAGCGGGATGCTGCGCGCGTTGGCGAGGTCGCAGTAGTCGAGGCCCGGGCACGTGATGAGGTCGGTGAGCTTGTTCGCGTTGGCCTCGCCGAGGTCGAGCTCGCGCAGCTCGGCGTGTAACGCGGCGAGCTCCGAGGTCTTCACGTCGGGCAGCACGAGGTTCTGCGTATGCGTCACGACGACGCGGCCGAACGAGTAGCGATCCGCGAGGTCGGCGACCGCGTCGAGCTGGGTGTCGGTGATATCGCCGGGCGGCGTGCCCGTCTGTTTCACCGAGATCACGACGGCGCTGTAGCCGGCCACCTTGTGCGCCACGACGTTGTTACGCACCCACGTGCCGAGCACGCGGTCCTTGCCGAGCACGAGGCGCGTCGGATCCTCCGCGGGCAGGCGCTCGTACGGCGGCGGCGCGAAGAACGCGGCGACGCGCGCGATCTCCGCGTCCGGCAGCTCGAGCTCCGGGGTGCGCGAGGCCTCCCAGTCCTCCTCGACGCGGCGGCGGAACTCCTCGATGCCGAGCGCGTCGACGAGGATCTTGATGCGCGCCTTGAACTTGTTATCGCGGCGCCCGAACAGGTTGTACACGCGCAGGATGCTCTCGATGTACGAGAGGAGGTACCGCTTGGGGAGGAACGGGCGGACCACCTCGGCGATGATCGGGGTGCGGCCGAGGCCACCACCGGCGAGCACCTCGAAGCCGCGCTCGCCCTGCGCGTTCTCGACGATGCGCAGCCCGATATCGTGGAAGCGGACGGCAGCGCGATCCTCACCCGGGGCACCGGTCATCGCGATCTTGAACTTGCGTGGCAGGTGCGCGAACTCGGGGTGGAAGGTCGACCACTGGCGCAGGATCTCGCAGTACGGTCGCGGGTCCTCGAGCTCGTCGCGCGCGATTCCCGCGAAGTGGTCCGCGGTGATGTTGCGGACGCAGTTGCCGCTGGTCTGGATCGCGTGCATCTCGACGGTGGCGAGCTCGTCGAGGATCGCCGGCACGTCGGGGAGCCTGGGCCAGTTGTACTGGATGTTCTGGCGCGTCGTGAGGTGGCCGTAGCCCTTGTCGTAGGTGCGCGCGATGTGCGCGAGCTTGCGGACCTGCCTCGAGCCGAGCAGCCCGTACGGAATCGCGATGCGCAGCATGTAAGCGTGCAGCTGCCGGTAGAGGCCGTTCTGCAGGCGCAGCGGCTTGAACTCGTCCTCGCTGATCTCGCCCGCCAGGCGGCGCGCGACCTGACCGCGGAACTGCGCGGCGCGCTCGAGGATGATGCGGCGGTCGTAGTCGTCGTACTGGTACACGGCTTCGCCTTTCGTCAGTCGGGGCGACGGATGCGGATAGTGGGACCGGTGGCGCGGATGCGCTCGCGCGCGCTCTGCGGCTGGATGACGCCGCCGTCGACGGCGACCTCGATGACGTACGGGTCGGACACCTCGCGCTGCTCGCGCTGGGCGGCGGTGGCGGCGTGCTCCTTGGCGTTGGTCTCGCTGTCGACGAGCCCGGCCTCGGCGATCGCGCGCGACCACGTGCCGTCGGCGCGGCGCCAGGCGACGGCGCCATCGTCGGTAAAGTTGGCGGTGACGATGAAGAACATCGGCATCTCAGCCCTCCACGACGAGGCCGGCGCCGACGGTGTCGCCTTCGACGGGATCGATCAGGAGGACGCTGCCGAGCGCGCGATCGGCGACATAGGTCGTCGCGAGCACCGAATCCCCGAGCACGAGCTCGAGCGTGCCGAGATCGTTCTGCGCGAGCTTGTCCGCGGGCACGGAGGTGCCGGTCACGACGTCGAGCTTGTGGGTGATCGCGGCGATCTGCGCGTTGACGCGGCGGGTCTGGTGTTTCACCCACAGCCGCTGGCCCCTCACCGCGGGCCGCGCGTTCATCCACGCGACCTCGACGGTGAGCGTGTGGCGCACGGCGAGCGTCTCCGGCAGCTCGGCGGCCGCGACGACGTACGAGCCGCGGCTGGCGTCGATGTCATCGGCGAGGCTGACCACGACCGAAGCGCCGCGCACCGCCTCCTGCACGGGCTCGCCGATCACCGCGCGATCGATGCGCGTGATCTTGCTCGGCACCATCGCGGGCACGACGAGGACGTCATCACCGACGGAGAGCGTGCCGCTGGCGACCCGCCCGGCGAGGCCGCGGAACGTGGCGAAGTCCTCGCGCTGCGGGCGGATCACCCACTGCACGGGCAACACGCCGACCGGCAGCTCGACGGGGGACGGCGTGGCGGTCTCGAGCTCCTCGAGCAGCGCCGGGCCTTCGTACCAGTCCATCCGCGTCGAGCGGTCGACGACGTTGTCACCATCGAGCGCGCACACCGGGAGGAAGCGGACCGCGGTGGCCCATGGCAGCTGTGCGAGGTGCGCACTCGCCTGCCCCGCGAGCTCGTCGAACCTCGCCTGCGAGAACCCGACGCGGTCCATCTTGTTGACCACGCCGAACACCATCGGCACGCGTAGCAAGGCGGTGATCGCCAGGTGGCGGCGCGTCTGCTCGGTGAGCCCTCGCTCGGCATCGATGAGCACGATCGCGACATCGGCCTGCGACGCACCGGTGATCATGTTGCGCGTGTACTGGACGTGGCCCGGCGTGTCGGCGAGGACGAAGCGGCGCCGCGGAGTCGCGAAGTAGCGCCACGCGGCGTCGATCGTAATGCCCTGCTCGCGCTCGGCGCGCAGGCCGTCGGTGACCAGCGCGAGCTCGGTGCGCGAGAACCCGCGCCGCTGGCTCGCCTCCTCGATGTGCGAGAGCTGATCACGCATCAGCGCGCGCGCGTCATACAGCAGGCGGCCGATCAACGTGCTCTTGCCGTCATCAACGCTGCCCGCTGTCGCACAGACCAGGGTCTCGACCTGCATCAGAAATAGCCCTCGCGCTTGCGGTCTTCCATCGCCGCCTCGCTGAACTTGTCGTCGGCCCGCGTGGCGCCGCGCTCGGTGATATCCGAGGCGATGATCTCCGCGATCACGTCGTCGATCGTTGCGGCCTTCGACCGCACGGCGCCGGTGCACGTCGCGTCGCCGACGGTGCGGAACCGGACCCACTCCTCGAACACCGGCTCGTCGGGCTGAGGCCTCATCGCCGCCGTCACGCCGTACAGCATGCGGTCGCGCTCGAACACCTCGCGCCGGTGCGCGTAATAGATCGACGGCAGGGAGAGCTGCTCGGCCGCGATGTACTGCCAGACGTCGAGCTCCGTCCAGTTCGAGATCGGGAACACGCGCAGGTGCTGATCGCGACGGATGTGGAGGTTGAGCAGCGACCACAGCTCGGGCCGCTGCGCGCTCGGGTTCCACTGGCCGAGCGCGTCGCGCACACTGACGATGCGCTCCTTCGCGCGCGCGCGGTCCTCATCACGGCGCGCCCCTCCGAACAACACGTCGAAGCCGTGCTCGGCGACCGCCTCGAGCAGCGTCACCGACTGCAGGCGATTGCGGCTCGCCCGCGGCCCGGTGTCCTCGCGCACGGTGCCGCGCTCGATCGAGTCCTGCACGCGGGCGACGACCAGCCGCTCCCCCAACTCCGCGGCGCGGCGATCGCGATAGTCGATGACCTCGTCGAAGTTTTGGCCGGTGTCGACGTGCAGCAGGGGGAACGGAAACCTCGCCGGACGGAACGCCTTCTCGGCGAGCCGCAGCATCACGATCGAGTCCTTGCCACCGGAGAACAGCAGCGCAGGCTTCTCGCGCTCGGCGCACGCCTCGCGAAGGATGAAGATGGCCTCGTCCTCGAGGCGAGCTAGGTGCGGAACCACGGATCCAACATAATGGAAGATTGTCCTGTTTACGAGATGAGACTTCCGTTATAACGGATGCGTGCCGTCACCCCCCGAGGACGCCCCCTGGGTCGCCTGGGTCGACTACGCCGTCGATCACCACGGGTCAGGCCTGCGGGTCGCGTGCAGCCTCAGCGTGGAAGACAGCCTCCTCGTCGACGCGGTCGCCGCACGCGCGGAGGCTACCGGCCTGGTGGGGGAGCGCGCGCCGAGCGTGTTCGTCCTCGACACCGGCCGCCTGCACGAGGAGTCGTACCGGCTCCTCGCGTCGCTGCGCGAACGGTATGACCTCACCTTCTCGCTGCTGCTGCCGGATCGGGCGCGCCTCGAGCCGGTGCTGCGCGCCAAGGGTCCCCTCTCCTTCTATGACTCGATCGCGGATCGCCGCGAGTGCTGCCACCTCCGCAAGGTCGAGCCGCTCGGCCGCGCGCTCGCCGGTGCGACCGCGTGGATGACCGGACAGCGCCGCGCCCAGTCGACGACCCGCAAGGAGCTGGTGCCGCTCGAGCGCGACGCCGATCACGGCGGCATCGCCAAGCTCAACCCGCTCGCGTTCGTCGACGACACCGCACTGTGGGCCGAGGTCGAGCGCCGCAACGTCCCCGTCAACGTGCTCCATCGGCGCGGCTATCCGTCGATCGGCTGCGCCCCGTGTACCCGCGCCGTCGAGCCGGGCGCCGATCCGCGCTCTGGCCGATGGTGGTGGGAGGACCCGGAGCACAAGGAGTGCGGCCTGCACCGCCACGGCGCTGCCGCGAGCGAGTCACGATGAGCGAGACATATCCGCTGTTTCTGCGCCTGCGTGGCAAGCGCGTCCTCGTCGTAGGTGCAGGCACGGTCGCGACCGGCAAGCTCACCGCCCTGCGCGACGCCGGCGCCCACCTGGTCGTCGTCGCCCCCGAGGTCTCGTCCCCGATCCTCGAGCTCGCGGACGCGGGTGAGGTGACGCTTCACATCCGCCGTGTCGAGGCGCGCGACCTCGACGATGCGTGGTTCGTGGTCGCGGCCGCGACGCCCGAGGTCAATCGCGTCGTGCGCGCGTGGGCGGAGGCGCGCAAGACGTTCGTCCTCGCCGTCGACGACGTCGCGTCGACCGACGCCTTCACGCCGGCGGTGTTTGCGCGCGGCGGAGTGCGCGTCGCGCTCTCGAGCGAAGGCCGCGCCCCTGCGCTGGTGGGGCTCCTACGCGAGGCGCTCGAGCACGTCCTGCCCGACGAGGACCGCGTGTCCGGGTGGATGACGATCGCGAGCGCGCAGCGCGACGCGTGGAAGCGTGACGGCATCCCGCACGCCGAACGCCGGCACCAGCTGCTCGCGCGCCTACTCGATGCACGAGGCACGACCGACGCCGCGCCTGCAGCCGACGCCGCACCTGCAGCCGCAGCTGACGCCGCAACCGCAACCGCTGCCGCAACCGCCGCCGCAACCGTAACCGCAGCCGCTCGCGTGTTGCACAGCAACGCCGGCTCGATCGCCGCGGGCAGCGTGGTGCTCGTCGGCGCCGGGCCGGGCGCCGCCGATCTTCTGACCGTGCGCGCCGTGCGGGCGCTCACCGCGGCCGACGTCGTGTTCTACGACGCCCTCGTCGACGCGGAGCTACTCGCCCTCGCACCGCGCGCGAAGGCGTACTTCGTGGGCAAGCGCGCGGGTCGTCCCTCGATGTCGCAGGACACGATCACGCGCCTCCTGATCCGCGCGGCGCGGCGTGGCCAGCGCGTGGTTCGCCTCAAGGCCGGCGACCCGTTCGTCTTCGGTCGTGGCGGCGAGGAAGCGCTCGCGCTCGCGCGCGCGGGGATCCGCTACGAGGTCATCCCGGGCGTCAGCTCCGCGCTCGCGGCCCCGGCGGCCGCGGGGATCCCGGTCACCCATCGCGGCCTCGCCTCGGGAATGGTGCTGCTCACCGGTGAGCCCGAGGAGACATGGCGCCGCGTCGTCGCCGATCTCGCGCCGCGCAGCGTGACCGTGGTGATGTTGATGGGCCTGCGCAAGCGCGCCGCCCTCGCCGACGCGCTGCTCGCGCGCGGCTGGCCCGCCGCGACCCCGATCGCCATCGTGTTCGCCGCGACCTCGGCCACCGAGGCCCGCGTGTTCGCGAGGCTCGACGAGCTCGCCACGGTCGCCTTTCCCGCCGAGCTCGCCGGCCAGCCGGGCGTGATCGTCGTCGGCGACGTCGTCTCCGTCGCGCACGAGCTCACGCAGCTCGCCTCCGATCTCCAGGGCGTGGCGTAGGCGGGAAGCATGGGCATCCTCGAGCTCGTCTTGCTGGGTGTGGGTGCCTGGTTCGCGATCAACATGGGCGCGAGCGGCCTCGCCCCCGCGTTCGGCGCGACGATGGGCGCCCGCTTGATCTCGGCGCGATGGGCGGCGCTGTGGTTCGGCATCTTCGTCATCGCCGGCGCACTGCTGTTCGGCTCGCACGTCGCCAAGACCCTGTCCTCGGGCATGGTGCCCGACACGAGCTTCGACGTGACCACGACGCTGATCGTGTTGTCGGCGACCAACGTCGCGCTGCTGCTCGCGAACCTCATCGGCATCCCGCAGTCGACGTCCTGGGTGACGGTCGCCGCGATCATCGTGCTCGGCGCCGTCGACCGGAACCTCACGACCCACACGCTGACGCACCGCTTGCTCCCCGCCTGGATCTTGATGCCGCTCGCCGGCTTCGTGATCGCCGTCATCGCCGTGCGCGCGACCTACCCCCTCACCGGCTGGAGCCTCCACGCCTGGCTCACCAAGCGTGCCCCGCTGCTGCGCGTGCTCGCCTTCGCGAGCTCGTGCTACGTCGCGTTCGCCATCGGCGCGAACAATGTCGCCAACGCCGTCGGGCCGATCTCCGCCGCGCACGTGTTCGAGGTCAACACGGGCATGTGGCTGCTCGCGCCGGCGTTTGGCGTCGGTGCGTTCGTGCTGCGCGGCCCCGCGCGCATGATCGGCCGCGATGTCGTTCCCATCGGCCTGTTGACGGCGACGATCTGCAACATCATCGTCGCCTCGCTGCTCCTCATCGCTTCACGCATGGGCCTACCGCAGTCGCTCGTCCAGCTCAACGCGGCGGCGGTGCTCGGCGTCGCGCTGGTCAAGGAAGGGCCGAGCGCCATGTTCCAAGGGCGACGCACGCGCCGGATGCTCGTGGTCTGGGTCATCACCCCGATCCTCGCCGCCCTGCTCACGCTCATCGGCTTGGTGGTCGTCCGATGAGCGGCAACGTCGATCGCAAGGCCGGCCGCTTGATCGCGGACAGCGTGCTGGATCTGATCTCCAACACGCCGCTGGTGCGGCTCGCCCGCCTCGCTCCACCGCCCGGCGCCGAGGTACTCGGCAAGCTCGAGGCGTTCAACCCGGGCGGCAGCATCAAGGACCGCGTCGCCGCGTACATGATCGAGCGCGCCGAGCAGCAAGGCCTCATCGATCGCGATAGCACGATCATCGAGCCCACGAGCGGAAATACGGGCATCGGACTCGCGATGGTGTGCGCGGCCAAGGGCTACCGCTGCATCATCGTGATGCCGGACTCGATGAGCCTCGAGCGCATCTACCTCCTCAAGCGGCTCGGCGCGGAGGTCGTGCTCACACCCGCCAAGGCGGACCTCGCCGGCGCCGTGAGGAAGGCG
>DATLHR010000380.1:0-11929 GCA_035539815.1 Kofleriaceae bacterium | reverse complement strand
CGCAAGGGACGTCGCTCGCTACCGCCCGTGCATGTAGGCCGGCACCCGGACCGTGAAGGTCGTTCCCCGCCCGACGGTGCTGGCGACGTCGAGGTCGCCGCCGTGATCGCGCACGATCTGCTGCGTCAATGCCAGGCCGAGACCGTTGCCGCCTTCCTTCGTGGAGAAGAACGGATCGAACAGCCGCGGAAGCACGTCGGTCGGGATGCCGACGCCGTCGTCCTCGACCTCGATCGCGACGCGGGGGCCGTCGCGCCGCGTCCGCAGCGTGACCGTGCCGCCTCCCTTGGCGACCACGGCGTCGGTCGCGTTGCGGACGAGGTTGATCAAGCACTGCCGGATCTGGCCGGCGTCGATGACGCCGATCGGATCTTCGGGCGCGAGCTCCGTCGCGAGGCCGACCTGCTTCGCGGCGAGGTCCTCGCGCACGAACGACGCCAGCGCACCGACCATGGTGTTGAGCGACTCGTGCGCGACTTTGGGCTTCGGCAGGCGCGCGAACGCGAGGTACTCCTCGGTGATCGCGGTCAGGCGATCGACCTCGCGATGGATCGAGCGACACAGATCGCGCGCCTCGCCGGCGTCGGCCGCATCACCGAGCTCCTCCTCGAGCAGCTCGGTGTTGAGGCCGATCGACGACAATGGATTCCGCACCTCGTGTGTGATCATCGCGGCCATCTTGCCGACGGCGGCGAGGCGCTCGGAGCGCACCAGCCCGCGCTCGCGCTCCTCGACAGCGCGGCCCATCGAGTTGAACTCGCGGGCGAGGTCGGCGACCTCCGCGGGGCCGCGCTCGGGGATGCGGCTGGCGTAGTCACCGGCGGCGATGCGGCGCGCGCCGTCGCGCAAGCGGCGCAGCGGGCGCAGCGTGATCACGACCCAGATCGTGATGCCGAGCCCGAGCAACACGGCGGCGAGCCCGCCGTAGATGGTGTAGATGCGCAGCGCGTGCTCGTTCTTCTCGAGCGTCCGCGTGCGCGCCGCGACGAACTGCTCGAGCTGATCGGACAGCTGGTTGGCGCTCAGCATCAGCTTGCGCTCTTCGCTGCGCAGCTTGATCAGCGCGTCGTACGACGCCTTCTGCTTGTCGTCCCAGCTGTCGGACTTGCCGATCGGCGGCGCCGCGAGCACCTGCTCGTAGAGCGCCTCGACGCCAGCGATCGCCGTCTCGAGCGCGGCGATCTTGGGCCGCGTGACGGCGAACTGGCGCGGGTCGACCTCGATGCGCTTCTGGACGTCGTCGAGGATCTTGCGGGTCGCCTTGACCTCGCGGTCGCGGTTGGAGCGCGCACGCCGGAGCTCGAGGCGGGTCACCTGCGCGTTGGATTCGCCCTGGAGGCGCTCCTCCAGGTAATTGCGGAGGTCGTCCTGGCGGCGGGCCAGGTCCTTGGCGGCGAGCGCGAGCGGGACGTAGCCCTTGCCGATCAGGACCACCTGGTCCTCGACCTGGCGCATGTTCACCACGAGCGTGGCGGTGATCACCCCGAACGTGACGGTCAGCGCGGCAAAGCCGAGCAGGATCCGCGCCGACAGGGTCCGCATCCGGGCCTCACCGTAACCCGACGCAATCCCCTAGGCCACCTCACGCTCGATGACCGGTCGACATGTGTATACTAGCCCGACTGAGGGCTCCCCCCATGAAGCGTGCACTTTCCTCGTGTTGGACTCAGGTGCTGGCGGTCGTCGCGATCGCGCTGGCGGGGTCCGCGGCCTACGCGGGTAAGCCCACGATCGCGATCCTCGGTCTCGAGGTCGTGGATGCGAGCGGTTCGATCGATCAGGCCTCCACGGGGGTTGCCCGCGATCTGACCGAAGGCCTGCGTTCGCGCGCCAAGGTCGGCTCCGGCCCCTATCAGCTCCAGCCGGGCAGCGACAAGGAGCTCATCGACGAGAAGCTGATCAAGAACTGCGACAACGAGGCGATTCCTTGCATGTCGCAGATCGGCAAGGACCTCGGCGCCGACTACCTCATGTACGGCCAGCTCAAGAAGGCGACCGACGGCTACGTCGTCACGCTGAACTTGCTCAATGTCGGCAAGAAGAAGTTCGAGAAGGCGAAGGCGCCGCTGCTCATCCCATTCGACAAGAAGGACCCGCAGGCGCTGCAGGACGCGGCGCGTAAGGCCTACAACGATCTCACGGGCATCACCGACGCCGGTACGCTCGTGATCAAGACCAACGCGACGAGCGGCACGGTCTACATCGACGACTCGCCGCGCGGTCAGCTCGCGGGCGGTCAGTCGACGATCGGGCAGCTGCCCGAGGGGCGCTATCGCGTCGCGATCGAGGCCGAGGGCTACAAGCGCAGCGAGGAGATCGTGGTGACCATCCGCAGCGGCGAGACCGTCGACCAGGACGTGAAGCTCACCTCCGTGGATCGCCAGTGGTCGGGTACCACCTCGAGCGGCGGCGGCCGCGGGGCGTGGAAGGGAGCGTTCGCGGTGTCGACGGTGGTGACCGCGGCGTCGGGTGGTTTGTGGATCTACGGATACGCTACGAACGATGGCGTCGAAGGCGCGCCGGCGAGCTTCAAGCCCAGTGACTGCGGCTCGCTCGACAACTTCACGTGGACGGACAGCGCGCGCGCGATGGCGGACGACGCATGCGCCAAGCGCAACCTGACCAAGTGGGGAATCATTGGCGTCTCCGTCGGTGGCGTCGCGATGGCGTTCACCGGATACATGGCGTTCATGCGCAGCGGCGGCGAGAGCCAGCCGGTCGGCATGTCGACGGCGGGGCGCCGCGTGAAGAAGAAGAAGCAGCTGGCGATCACGCCGATCCTGTCGCCCAACGGCGGCGGCGCCACGTTCCGTCTCGACTGGTAAACCGCGCCGACGCGGGCCTATCATGGGGGCATGGGGCGCCTCCTTCTTCCGTTCGCGCTGCTCGCTCTGATCGCGACCTCCGCCTGGGCGGAGCGGCCGCGCGTCGCGGTGCTCGGGCTCGAGGTCGTCGGGACCGCGATCGACCAGCGCGCGACCACGGTGGCGCAGGACATCACGCAGGGCCTGCGCGCGCGGCCGCGCAGCGGCAACGGCCCCTACTTGCTCGCGGCGAACAGTGATCGCGAGCTGATCGACGAGAAGCTGATCAAGTCGTGCGACGACGAGGCGCCCAAGTGCATGGCGGCGATCGGCAAGGGCATCGGGACCGATCTGCTCATCTACGGCAACGTGAAGAAGCGCGGCGACAACCTCACGGTCACGATCCAGATCCTCGACGTCATCAAGAAGGCCAAGCTCAAGAGCAGCACGTTCGACATCGCGGCGAACGCGCCGCCCGAGGCGATCCGCGCGGCGGCGAAGAAGGCGTACACCGAGCTCACCGGCGACGTCGCGCCGCCGGCGGGTGGCAAGCTGGTGATCAAGGCGAACGTGCCCGCGGGCACGGTGTTCGTCGACGATGTGCAGAAGGACACGCTGACCAACGGCACCACCATGATCGCGCTGGCCGAGGGGCGCTATCGCGTGGCCATCGAGGCGGAAGGGCACCTGCGCAAGGAGATCGAGGTCAGGATCGTCGACGACGAGACCGTCGACCAACAGTTCGACCTCGAGGTGAGGGTCGTCGAGTCCGTGCGCAGCGGCGGCGGCGCCGGCATCTGGAAGCCCGCGTTCTACGCGACGGCGATCGGCACGGTCGCGCTCGCGGCGATCTCGACGTACGCCTGGCGTGACAGCCTCTCGCAGGCGAAGGGCATCACCACGCCGCGTCCCGGCTGCGATCTGGCGACCCAGGACTGCCGGCTCACGGACGATGACTGTGGCATCAAGGCCCAGGTCGGCGATCCGGCGTTCGACAAGGCGTGCAGCCGCCGCAGCTTGTGGAAGTGGACGTTCGTCGGCGCGGCGGTGCTCGGTGTGGCGGCGGCCGGCACGGGCTACATGGCGTTCGTGCGCGGCGGCTCCTCGGCGGAGAAGCCGGCCGCGGGCGTGGCGGTGACGCCGGTCATCGGCCCCGACGGCGGCGGCGCGAGCGTGCGCGTCACCTGGTAGGGCGCACGCGGATCACGACCGACTTCGAGGTCGGCGTGTTCGACTTGTCGGCGACGCTGCCGAGCGGCACGAGCGCGTTGGCCTCGGGGAAGTAGGTCGCGGCGCAGCGGCGGGGCAGGTCGAACGGCACGACGATGAAGCGCTCGGCGACGCGTTCGCCGTCGGTCCACTCGGAGATGAGGTCGACGAGCTGACGCTCGACGAGGCCGAGCTCGGTCATGTCGTCGCGGTGGAGGAACACGATGCGTCGCTCGCCGCGAACCCCGCGGTAGCGATCGTCGAGGCCATAGATGGTCGTGTTGTACTGGTCGTGGCTGCGGATCGTCATCATGCGCAGCCGGCCCGGTGGGAGCGACAGGTCAGGCAGGGCGGCGACGGTGAACCGCGCGCGGCCGCCGATCGACGCGAACGAGCGATCGCGCGCGACGTTGGGCAGCTGGAAGCCGTCGGGCGTGCGGACGCGCGTGTTGAAGTCGGTGAAGCCGGGCACGACGCGCGCGACGAGCTCGCGGATGCGGTCGTAGTCGGCGGCGAGCTCGCTCCACGGCACGACGTCGCCGAGCAGCGCGTGGCCGAGGCTCGCCACGATCGCCGGCTCGCTGCGCAGCTCGGGGCTCGCCGGAGGCAGCACGCCTTGGGAGCGGTGCACCATGCTCATCGAGTCCTCGACGGTGACGAACTGCGGGCCGCTCGCCTGGTCATCGCGCTCGGAGCGGCCGAGGCACGGCAGGATCAGCGCGCGCGCGCCGGGATGCAGGTGCGTGCGGTTGAGCTTGGTGGTGATGCTCGCGGTGAACGCACAACCTTCGAGCAGGCGCGCGGTGAGATCGGTGTCGGGCGTCGCGCTCAGGAAGTTGCCGCCGAGCGCGACGAGCACGCGGACGTCGCCGCGCTCCATCGCCTGTAACGTCGCGACGGTGTCGAGGCCGTGTGTGCGCGGCGGTGTGAAGGCGAACGTCGCGCCGAGCGCGTCGAGGAACGCCGCGGACGGGTGATGATGGATGCCCATCGTGCGATCGCCCTGCACGTTGGAGTGTCCGCGTACCGGACACAGGCCCGCGCCGGGACGGCCGACGTTGCCGCGCAACAGCATCACGTTGACGACCTCCTGGATCGTCACGACCGCGTGCTTGTGTTGCGTGAGGCCCATCGCCCAGCACGCGATCACGGCCTTCGCCTCGACGTAGCGATCTGCGACCGCGCGGATCTGCGCCTCGTCGACACCACAGCGCTCGACGATCGTGGGCCACGGCATCGCCTCGGCGTGGGCGCGCCAGGCGTCGAAGCCCGTGGTGTGCGCGGCGAGGAACGCGTGATCGAGCACCGTGCCCGGGGCCGCGGCCTCGCGCTCGAGCACCGCCTTGCCGACGCCGAGGAAGAACGCGTGGTCGCCGCCGATCTGCACCTGCACGAACTGCTTCGCGAGCGCGACCGAGCGCAGCATGTCGAGCGGCCGCTGGGGATGCTGGAACCGCGACAGGCCGACCTCGCGCAAGGGATTGATGCTGACGATCGTCGCGCCGCGCTTCGCGGCCTCGCGCAGCGTCGTCAGCATGCGCGGATGATTGGTGCCCGGGTTCTGTCCGACGACGAAGATCAGATCGCAGGCCTCGAAGTCGTCGAGCCCCACGGAGCCCTTGCCCACGCCCACCGACTCGGCCAGCGCGACGCCGCTCGACTCGTGGCACATGTTCGAGCAGTCGGGGAAGTTGTTCGTCCCGAACATGCGGCCGACGAGCTGGTAGAGGAACGCGGCCTCGTTGCTCGTGCGTCCCGACGTGTAGAACGCGCTCGCATCGGGACCGGCGGTGCGCAGCTCGGCGGCGAGCAGCGCGAACGCCTCGTCCCACGTGATGGGAACGTAGTGGCGACCTTCGAGGCGCAGCGGATGCGTGATGCGGCCGAGCTGACCGAGCTCGAAGTCCGACAGCTGTCGCAGCTCGTCGATCGACGCGGCCGCGAACAGCTCCGGCGTCGCGCGCGCGGTGGTCGCCTCCTCGGCGAGCGCCTTCGCGCCGTTCTCGCAGAACTCGAGGTGCGGTCGATGGGAGGCGGTCGGCTCGGGCCAGGCGCAGCCCGGGCAATCGAAGCCCGTGGGCTGATTCATCGCGAGCAGCGCCTTGGTGCCGCGGACGATGCCCGAGTCACGCGACAGGTGCTTCAGCGTCGACCACATCGCCCCGAGCCCGCCCGCCGTGGTGGGGACCTCGCGGAGGTCGACCTCGGCGCGCGGGACGTCATGCGCGTCGTGTGGATCGTCGGTGGCCACGCCCCAGACCTACCACGTGACGCGGGTGACATGGAGCGCGCGGGACGCGCCAGGCGACGGACACTGCACGCGCGACCTGACGTTACCGGCTCGAAATTCTGATGCGGTGCGTGGCTAACCTGGCGCAACCGCGTCCTCGCAGGCTGGTCACGGTTCTTGCTGACTCGGCGCACATGTTCCTGCGCCTGCTGACCTCGCTGACCACCCTCTCGCTGCTCGCCGCCTGCAGCTCGCCGGCCGACCAGGCGGGGGGCGACGACGCGCCGGCGGACGGCAAGGTCGACGACGGGACCCGCCCCGCGCTCGAGCCCAACGACGTCTCGATCCTGTTCTCGCTGCCGCGCGGCTCCGCCGAGGTGGCGTCGTTCCTCTACCTGATGCCCTCTAACTCGATCTTCCCCGCGGGCCTCGAGAACGAGCTGCCGTCGCTGTTCTCGACCGCGCCGGGCACGCCGTCGCAGCTGTACCAGGCGATGCAGATCGTCGCGTTCCGGTTCGTGCCGTGCGCGGCCACCAGCACGACGTGCAAGCCACAGGTGCGGCTCGCCGCGCAGTACGTCGTGCCCGGCACCGGCAACGACTATGCGATGGACGAGGTCGCGCTGCACCTGTTCTACGACCTCGACGCCGGCGAGCCCGAGGAGCTCGCGCGCGCGCTGCTCACGCTCAAGCAAGCGTCCCCGGCGCCCACGGCGGGCGAGCCGCTGTTCGTGCATCCCGCGCTCGCCAACGGCGGCATGACCGGCGCATGGGGCGAGCAGCTGCGCACTGTGGTCCAGCGGTTCGCGCGCAAGGAGAAGCTGGTCCGCGTCACCAGCATGGGCTTCGTGTTCGACTCGTGGCCGTTCCGCGACACGAAGGTCGCCGACGGTCACGTCGTCGAGGAGACGCCGCTGCAACATCTCGAGACGCCGGACGTCGTCCAGTCGTGGGACATCTTCGGCGACGGTGATCGCATCGGGAACCTCTCGCCGGCGTCCAGCGTCGAGTCCGGGCCCGCGTGGCTCGCCGTGCAGAGCCGCTACACGAACGCGCCCGCCGCCGAGCTGCGCGCCGCCGTCGACTCCGTCCAGCGCACGCTGAACCCCGAGCGCCACACCCCGGAGTCGGTCGACTGCGCGTCGTGCCACATCGCGCGCTTCACCAAGGTGCGCGCGGTCGCGGCAGGCGTCGACTTCACGTCCTCCAACTCGTACGTCCCGCCCTCGTGGGCGAACACCGAGCGCGTCACGGATCCGGCGATCGATCGCGCGGCCGCGAACATCGTGCAGTTCGGTTACTTCCTGCGCCTGTCTCAGAACGAGGGCCTGCCCGAGGGCAAGCCGCTGCCTTCGGTCAGCGAGCGCGTGATCCACGACAGCATCGAGGCCGCGAAGCTCGCCTCGGCGTTGCTCGACTGATCGATCAGGGCTCGAGCAACTCGAATGACAGCCCGTGGCGCTCGAAGCGCTGGAAGTCGCGATCGCGGCTGACGAGCGTGCAGCCGTGCTCGATCGCGACCGCGGCGAGCTGAACGTCGGAGAGTCGGGCGCCATTCGTCTTGGTCGCTCGGCATAGATCGCGGACGAGGTTCCAGTTGGTGCTTCCAACGCCGACCCATCGACAGGTAGGAGCGCTCGAAAGCACCTCGATGTATCCGAGCGCCTGCTCGAGCTCGATCGGAGGCCCCCCGAGCCTGGCTTGCGTCATGACGCGCACGAACGATGAAGCAACGATCACGGAGAGCGCGAACGGAGACACGCCGTTGACGAGCTTGTCCAGCCACGGTCCGTAGAACGCGTGCTCGGGCGCGTTGAGCCTGTGTGCGTAGACCAAGATGTTGACGTCGGGCAGCTTCATTCGCGCTTCCTCGCGAACTCGGCCTCCAGGCGTCGGATGTGATCCTCGTCGTCAGCGTTATCGAGCTCGCGGATGCGCTCCGGGGTGAGATCGTGCTGGATCGGAAGGCCATGGCCGGAGGTGGGGAGGACGATCCGCTTGCGCTCCGCGGGCTTCTCGGCCAACGCGTCACGCAGTGCACGCTCGGTCAGCTCGCTGAGCGTGATGCCGAGCTCCGCCGCGCGCTTCTTCGCGTCCCGGACGATCGAATCCTTGAGCACGAGCGTCGTCTTCATGCCGTCAGTATGGCCGTACGTACGGCGACGCGCCAAGAGGGACCTCAGGTGCCGGTGCAGCGGTGCCATCGGTCAGCTTTTCCGCTTGAGGAACCAGGGCTTGCCGCCGCCCGAGCGCTTGCGCTTGGTATCGGTGACGGTTGGCATCTGGATGCCGAGCTCGTTCGGATCGAGGCGGCCCACGGCGACCTGATCGCCGCGGCGCGTGGTGGCGATGGTCGGGTACTCGCCGCGCGAGGCCTCGATGAGGCCGGCGCCTTCCAGGGAGCGGAGCAGGTCCATCACCTGCTTCTCGGGCCAGCCGCGCAGCGCGCCCCGCTCGGGGAGGTCCTCGAGCTTGCCGTCGAGATCATCGCCGAGGGCGATGGCGGCCACGCGCTTGCGGCCGTAGCGGCCGTGCAGCGTGCCGACGAGACCGAGGAGCGAACGGATCGCTTGCTGCTCGCGCTCGGAGAGGCCGGTGGGGCGGCCGTGGGCGATCGCCTCGCAGTTGTCGCACGCGCCGCACTGGCGATCGCGGCTCTTCCAGTCCTGGTCGCCGAAGTAGTCGAGGACGAACTGGCGGCGGCAGCGCGGGTAGTAGGCGAGCTCGATCATCGTGCGGAGCTTGGTGCGCTCCACCTCGGCGCGGCGCTGGAGGGAAGCGACGTCGAGCGGCGCGAACATGCCTGGTTCCGGGCGGGCGGCGGCGATGCGCTCGTCGTCGCGCGAGATCATGCCGTGCTTCTCGAGGATGCGGAGCGCGGCGCCCATCGCGGCGTTGGAGATGTCCTCGCCGAGGTGCTTCTTGAGCCGGGCTTCGAGCTCGTCGTCGTACGGCGTGAGGACGCCGAGCTCGGGGCGATCGCGGAGGAGCTTCCACAGCCCGCGCAGGACCTCGGCCGACGGATACGACGCGTCGATCAAGAACTCCTGGAGGCGGATGTCGCCGTGGTTGAACAGGAGCACGCAGCGCGTGGGCTTGCCATCGCGGCCGCCGCGGCCGGCCTCCTGGTAGTAGGCCTCGGGGCTGCGCGGGATGTCGGCGTGCACGACGAGCCGGATGTCGCTCTTGTCGACGCCCATACCGAACGCGTTGGTCGCGACGATCACGTCGAGCTTGCCCGCCATGAACACGTCCTGCGCCTTCTCGCGGACGTCGTCGCCGAGGCCCGCGTGATAGACGCGCGCGCGCATGCCGGCCGACTTGAGCGCGGCGGCGTAGGCCTCGGCGTTCTTGCGCGTGGCTGCGTAGACGAGCGCGACGCCGCCGTCGCGCGTGCGCACGAGCTCGATGAGCTTCTCGGTCTTGTCCGCGGTGCCACCCGCCTTGACGATCGCGTAGTGGAGGTTCGGGCGATCGAACCCGCGCACGTGCAGGCGGTGCCCCTCGAGCCCGAGCTGGGTGGCGATGTCCGCGCGCACCTCGGGCGTGGCGGTGGCGGTGAACGCGGCGATGCGCGGTGCGCCGAGCGACGCGACGACCTCGCCGAGGCGACGGTAGTCGGGACGAAAGTCGTGCCCCCACTCCGAGATGCAGTGCGCCTCGTCGATCGCGACGAGCGCGATGCGCGAGCCGACCGCACGCAACGCCTCGACGAAGCGCGGGCTGCGGAAGCGCTCGGGGGCGACGTAGATGAGCGTGTATTGCCCCTGGCGGATCCCGTCGAGGATCTGCCGCTGCTCGTCGGCGCCCGCGGCCGAGGTGAGCGCGACCGCCGACACGCCGCGCTCGGTGAGCGCGAGGGTCTGATCTCTCATCAGCGCGATCAGCGGCGAGACCACGAGCGTGACGCCGCCGCGCTCGCCGAGGACGATCGCGGGCAGCTGATAGCAGAGCGACTTGCCCGCGCCCGTCGGCATCACCGCGATCACCGGCTTGCCGGAGAAGATGTCCGCGATCACCTCCGCCTGCCCGGGGCGCAGCGACGCGTGCCCGAACAGTGCGAGCGCGCGGGCGAGAACGCCGTCACCTTCGCGCGCGCTGGTGGCTTCACTCGACATCATGGGCCGACCCTATCAGCCGGCTCTGACATCGCGAACCCCCCAAAATCATGTCCGAAATTCGGACGCGCTACCGGCGCTGGAGCAGGAGGCCACCGAGCGAGTAGCCGGCGCCGAACGAGGCCATCATGCCGTACGTGCCGGCCGGCAGGTCCTCGTTGTGGAGCGAGAAGGCGATCAGCGAGCCGGCGGACGCGGTGTTGCCGTACTCGTCGAGGATGATCGGGGCCTCGCTGCGCGTGGCCTCGCGGCCGAGCACGCGCTTCGCGATCAGCTCGTTCATCTGACCGTTGGCCTGGTGCAGCCAGTAGCGGCCGACGTGATGCGGCTGCAGCTCCGCCGCCGCGAGCTGGCTCTTGATGAAAGTCTCCGCCATCGGCACGACCTCCTTGAACACCTTGCGGCCCTGCTGGTGGAACAGCTTGAGGCTCTCGAGGTGCTCGGTCTCCGGATCGCAACGATCGAGATAGCCGCGGTTGTTGCGGATCGTCGTCGCCGACCACTTCGAGGCCATCTCCGTCGACAGGATCTCCCACGAGCCGGGCCTGGCGCGCGAGGTGGGCTCGATCACGAGCGCGACCGCCGCGTCGCCGAAGATGAAGTGGCTGTCGCGGTCGCGCCAGTTCATGTGGCCGGTCGTCAGCTCGGGCACGACGACGAGCGCGCACTGCGCCTGGCCGAGGCGGACCGCCTGCGCGGCGAGCTGCGCCGCGCCGGTCGCCGCCGAGCAGCCGATCGAGACGTCGAACCCGAAGCCGCGCGCGCCGAGCGCGTGCTGCACTTCGATCGCGATCGCGGGATACAGGCGCTGGAGGTTGGACGCACCGAGGACGACGAGGTCGACATCCTCGCCGTGGCGACCCGCGCGCTCGAGGGCGCGGCGCGCCGCGTGGACCGCGTACTCGGCCTGCACGCTGAGCTCCTCCTCGGGGCGGTCCTTGATGTTGGGGCACATGCGCTCGGGATCGAGCAGCCCGGTCTTGTCCTGCACGTAGCGCTGCTTGATGCCCGACGCCTTGACGATGAACTCCGACGACGACTCCTTCAGCGGCTGCTCGGTGCCGGCGGCGATCGCGTCCGCGTGCTTGGCGTTGTGGCGCCGTACGAACTCGTTGAACGCGACGCACAGCTCGTCGTTCGTGATGACGTTATCGGGGTGCCACACGCCGTGGCCGGTGATCGATGTACCTGTCGTCGTCCGCGGGGACATGGAAACCTTCTGAGGTTGGTTCGGGCCGAAGTTGCTCACAAGGGGAGCATGCTGTCCACCCGTGTCCAGTCCGCCTGGAAGTCCAGGTGGTTACTGAGGCTTCATCCGGGCGAGCTCCGCCTCTACCTCCGCGAGCGCCGCGCGCAGGAAGGCGGCCTGCGGATCCGCGGCGATCGCCATCTTGAGCTGGAGGATCGCGTTGCGTAGCTCGCCCTGGTTGAGCGCGAGCTCGGCCTTGCGGAAGTACACGAGGGCCTTGTTGTTCATCGACGACGGACCGGCGGGCGGCACCGCGGCGTTCGAGGGAGGGCTGGGCGGCGACGGAGGGGCGCCGAACGGCGGCTGCGTCGTGTGGGGG
>DATLHR010000379.1:0-14558 GCA_035539815.1 Kofleriaceae bacterium | reverse complement strand
TTCTACCCCGAGCGAGAGGACGTCGAGCACTTCCACCACACGTGGAAGGAGGTGTGCGATCGCCACGACCCGGAGTTCTATCCGCGCTTCAAGGCGTGGTGCGACGAGTACTTCTTCCTGCCGCACCGGCAGGAGACCCGGGGCGTCGGCGGCGTGTTCTTCGATTACCTCGGTGCGAAGGGCGAGCCCCATCCGCCGGAGAAGGTGTTCGACTTCGTGCGCGACCTCGCGGGCGCGTTCGTGAAGGCGTACGTGCCGGTCGTCCAGCGCCGGCAGCCCGAGCCGTACGGTGACGCGGAGCGCACGTGGCAGCTGCAGCGCCGCGGGCGCTATGTCGAGTTCAACCTGATCTACGACCGCGGCACGCTGTTCGGCCTCAAGACCAACGGGCGCGTCGAGTCGATCCTGATGTCGCTGCCCCCGCTCACGCGCTGGGACTACGACGTGATGGCCAAGCCGGGCTCTCGCGAGGCCGAGCTCGTCGCGCACCTGCGGCCGACCGACTGGCTCGCGCGCTCTGTCGATCACTAGATCGACGAGTGATCTCGGCGGCTTCGTCGATCGAAGCACGTGATTTCCCGGGCTGAATGTCAGCCGGGGGTGGTATGTCTCTGCGCGTCAGACGGGAGTCCAGGGCTAGTAGGAACGCCTTGACGATGCACTACCCGTAGCGTAAGGAAGGATCATGGCCAAGAAGCAAACTCGACGGAGCATCAGTGTGAGCCGCACGACCTACGAGCGGCTCAAGGCCTTCTGCGAAGCCAACAACATCTCGATGAGCCAGCTCGTCGAGACCCGCGTGAACGATTTCCTCGGCGAGGGCGCGCCGGCCGTTCCCGCGGGGATCACCCCGATGCCTCGCCCCATGACGGCGGCGGCGCCCGCGCCCGCTCGCGCCACGCCGGCTCCAGCGCCGGTGGCGAGCACGGCACGGCGCGAGGAGCCCGTCGTCGCGCGCACGTCGAGCCCGGCGATCCCGATGACGTCGGCGGCCGCTCGGTACGCGGTCGACCCGCCGCCGCCGATCATCAAGCCGAAGCAGGAGACGGCGGCCCCCAAGCCGGCCGAGAAGCGCCCCGACCAGATCTTCACGTTCTAGGCAGCGCCGTTGTCGTAGCGCCCACACGTCGTGGGCATGGCCATCCGAACGTCGTCGCGGTTTGTCCCGCAGGGGAGAGATCCGACGACGTTCGGCATTTTCGGCCCCGAAAATAGGAACGGGCCCGGTCAGCCGGGCCCGTTTGCTCAATCACCTGTCGAACTGAATCCCGAGATACCCGTAGGGCGACTCGGATCTTGTCAGCACGACTGCTCCGGGGTCAGTGCTTGTGACCGACCCAGGAGACCAAGTGCAGGGAGGCTAGGAACGCCCCTCCTTAGAGCCGGTACTGGTACTTTGCATGTTCTCGTTCCTCCCCTGGCATAGCCAGAGCCCAACGCGCCGGCCCGCCAGCAGAATTGCAGCGGCTCCCGGGGTTGGGCCTTCGTAATGGGCACAGCGGCCCGTTTCGAAGCCCACATTGCGCGGTGTCCTCATGGTCATCGCGTTGTGTTCTCGGCGACGTGAGTCGCAAGACCATTGTAGGGGAAGTGCGCGACCGATGCCAGGGGGCGCGTGACGGATGTGCTATTCCGCGCCCCATGAGTACGCGGCCGAGCAAGGACCTCGAGACGTTCCCCAACCCAAAGCCCAGCCGCGACTACCACATCGCCTTCGATTGCCCGGAGTTCACCTGTCTTTGCCCGATGACCGGACAGCCCGACTTCGCGACGATCCTGATCGACTACGTACCCGACAAGCTCTGCGTCGAGCTCAAGAGCCTGAAGCTGTACCTCTGGAGCTACCGCAACGAGGGGGCGTTCCACGAGGCCGTGACCAATCAGATCTGCGATGACATCGTGGCCGCGATCGCCCCTCGGTCGATCACGGTGACCGGGAAGTTCTGGGTCCGTGGTGGGATCACGACGAACGTGATCGTCACCCACGCGAAGTAGCGAGCACGACCTGATGATCGCCGAGCGTGCGCTCGGCGAACGCCGCCTCGCTGAACGTGAGGTACATGAGCCAGGTGCGGAGGAACGGCTCGTCGAAGCCGAGCGCGCGCACGCCGGGCAGCGCGGCGAGGAAGCGCGTGCGCCACGCGCGTAGCGTCGGCGCGTAGCTCGGGCCGATGTCGTCTGCGGACGCGAGCGTGAAGCCTGCCGCCCCGGCAGTGCGGCGGATCACGTCGAGCGACGGGATGCACGAGCCCGGGAAGATGTAGCGCTGCATCCAGTCGACGCGGTGGCGATACGCCGCGAACCGATCGTCGGGCATCGTGATCGACTGCAGCGCCATCCGGCCGCCGGGGCGCAGCACGCGCGCGCACGTCGCGAAGAACGCCGGAAGGTGGGCGTAGCCGACGGCCTCGAGCATCTCGACGGAGACCAGCTTGTCGTACGTACCCTCGAGCTCGCGATAGTCGCGATACGCGATGGTCACCCGGTCGGCGAGCCCGGCCGCGCCGACGCGTGCGGCGGCGAGCTCGTACTGCGCGCGCGAGACGGTGATCGCGGTCACCCGGCAGCCGCGCGTGCGAGCCGCGTGGATCGCGAGCCCGCCCCAGCCACATCCGATCTCGAGCAGGTGATCGCGCGGCGACAGCGCGAGCAGATCGCACAGCCGATCGAGCTTCGCGCGCTGCGCATCGGCGAGCGACATCGCCGGATGCGTGTAGAGCGCGCACGAGTAGGCGAGCGTCTCGGGATCGAGGAAGAGCCGGTAGAAGTCGTTGCCGAGATCGTAGTGCGCGTGGATGTTGCGCTCGCTGCCCGCGCGCGAGTTGTCCGCGAGCTTGTGGCGCACGAGCGCCGGAAGCTGTGCGATGCGCGTCAGCGGCGACTCGGCACCGATCGCGGCGGTGCCGCGCAGGAACACGCGCAGGACGGCGACCAGATCCTCGCTCGACCAGTCTCCGGCGACGAACGCCTCGCCGCCGCCCATCTCGCCTCGCAGCAGCAGCCGCAAGAACAAGCGATCATCGTGGACGCGCGCCGTCGCATCCGCGGGGCCCGGGCCGCCGACGCGCACGCACTCGCCCGACGGCAGGATCAGGTCGAGACGTCCATCGGCCCAGGTGGCGCGCAGCCGCGCGAGCACCGCCAAACGCACCGCCGTTCCGATCGGCGGCATCAACCTCGGCAGCGGGACGATCAACGGATGCGCAACAGCGACAGACAACCCGGGCTGACGTTACTGCAACTCGCGCCCGCTGCGCTCGCGAGGTGGCTCAAAGGCAGTCGAGGCCGCTGCAGGGCGCCGTCCCGGACTTCTTGGCAGCGCGCTTCTTCACCGCGTGCTTCTTCACCGCCTGTTTCGCCTTCAGCTTGCTCGCCTTCGCTGTCGCCTTCGGCTTGGTCGTCGTCACGTTCGCGATGGCCCGCGGTGGCGCTGCGGTCACGCGCTTCGCCGGCGTCTCCGCGGGCGCAACCGGCGCGGTCGCGATGTTCGCGGGCGCGCCGGGCGCCTTCGTGGTCTCGACCGGCTCGCCGTCGCCGGTGTCCGGCGCGATGCCGGTGCGCGCCAGCTCGATCTCGTCGAGCTTCGCGGCAGCCGCGATCACCGACGTGACGTTCGCGCCTTCGCTCGCCGCCGCGCGCTCGGCCGGCCCCCTCATCCCCGCGGTCCGCTCGCTGATGATCACCGTCGCAGCAGCGCTCGTCGCGAACAGCATCGCCACCGCGACCGCACTCGCCGTCCAGCGCATCAGGCGGCGCGGCCAGCGGACGATCACGGCCGCATCGACCTCCACCGGTACTTCCGGCGCGAGGGCCGGGCGCTCCAGCGGCCGATCGATCGCCGCCGTCGCGACGGAGATCGCGTCGAGCGACCGGACGTCGTCCGCGAGCGCGTCGTCCGCGAGCACGGCGTTGGAGCCCGCCTCCTGGGGCGACCACGCCGCGAGCGGCGGTACGCCCTTCGTCACGGTGGGGAGCGGATCATTCGACATCGCGTCGATCGGCGGCGCGGCGTTCAGCTTCGCATCGAACGATGGCACCTCCGGCGCAACGTCGTTCGTCGACCACCCCTCATCGCCCCACTCGCTGGCAGCGTCCGCATCGAGCTGCATCGCGTCGACGGAGCCGCGCGCGAGCGGGGCTGCTTCGACCGGCGGCGCACCAGGCGCCGGCTGCTCGACGGGCATCGCGTCGAGCGCGCTCGCATCGAGCGGCATCGCATCGAGCGACTTCGCGACGAACGACGCATCGGAGAGCGCTACATCGTTCGCCATCCCGAGCACCGAGCCCCGCGCGAGCGCGAGGATCTCGGCCGGCTGACCTGCGGCGGTGGGCTCCTCGAACGAGATCTCGTCGTCGCCTTCGGACGTGGTCTCGTAGGGGACGTCGTCATCGGCCGCGAGACCGAGGCGGCTGGCCTGGATCGCGAAGGGGAGGACGTCGCGGATGGTGTCGTACGGCGCCGCGAACTCGTTGCGCATCGAGTCGAGCTCGGCGGCGGGCTCCGGTACGGCAGCCTCCGTCGCAACCGGCTCCGGCGCGACGACGGGCTGCACGAACGACTTGGCGGACAGGGTCCGCGCGGTCGTCGGCTGAGCGCTCGACGGCGGCGTCGACGGCTTCGCGATCGGCGGCAGCGCCACCGAAGATTTCGCCACGGACGTCGTCGCCATCGACGGCTCTGCGGCGACGGTGGACTTTGCCGCCGCCCTCTTGCTCGGCGGCGCGATCACCGTCGGGACCTTGAATGCGGTCCTGGTCGGCGACTTCGCCGCCGCGGTAGGAGTCGGCGTGACCGCCGGCTTCGCGGCGGCCGCCGGTGCCGGTGCGCGACCGATGACGGGGAGTCCGAGCGTGGGATTCGCGAGGGGCGCCGGCTTCGCGGTAGCCGCCGGCTTCGCGGTAGCCGCCGGCTTCGCCGTTGCCGTTGGTGTCGACGACGGCGTCGGCACCACGGCCGCGGGCGCCTTCGTCTCGGCGGGGGCCGGTGCGCGCGAGATGATCGGAAGGCCGAGCATCGTGTGCGCGCGCATGCTGGGCTTCGCCGGCGGGATCGAGAGGGTGCGCGGCGAGATCGGAGCCTCGATCGCGATCGGCATGGTGACGGCCTGAGCGTAGATCGGCGCGGGCGTGCCATCGGTGATGGCGTCGGGCACGGCGTCGGCGATCGCTTCGGGGAGCTTGCTGCGCGGCGTCGCGCGCGAGGCCACGAGGCGCTGGAACAACTTCGAGCTCTCCTTGCCGAGCTGCTGGAGCTCGACGAGGATGCCGGGGCGACGGAAGCGATTGTCGTTGGTCGCGAGCTCCTCGACGACGGCGCCCATGCCCGAGAGCACGGGCTTGCCATTGGCGAGGTTGAACGAGAACTGCGTGATCGTGCCGAGCGAGCGTCGCGCGTTGGGGATGAACATCGCGCTGCCCTCGGCGTAGCGACTGAACATCGCCACGAACTCGTCGATGGTCGCGCAGCGCGATGTGATGCTGAGACCCTTCGCGGTCTGGACGTTGATGTCCTTGCGCGTACCCTCCGGGAACGTCGACAGCGCCGGTGTCTTCGTCGGTTCCTCACCGCGCGCGATGCGCGGCGCCTCCGGCGCGGCTTGCGGTTTCGATCGATCCAGCTGCCTGCTCACGTCTCCCCCCTCTCCATGATTGTCCGATCGCTTGGCGGCGAACGCGAGTGATTCCTCGCGGTGCTCGATGTCGGTGCGCGTGGGGAGGTGGGCGGATCGTGCGGTGCCCGGTGGGCGTGGCCTACTCGTCGAGAGGACGCTGGTCCGGGCCCGGCCGGCGGTAGGGAACGCCGGCGAGGCGGAGCCTCATCGCCTCGAGGTGGATGAGACCGATGACCTGCGCGGTCATGAACGGGTAGCGAATGGCGGCGGCGAGCAGGGCGCGGTCGGTGAGCGGGTGGCGCGTTCCGCTCAGCGCTGCGGTGAAGATGCGCTCGCCGCCCGGCGTGTCGACGTGCATCGTGATCGCGAGGCGATCTCCGTCGAGTGGCGCCGCGAACCAGAGCTCGTAGTCGCGCGGGCCGTGGAGGAACGGCGAGACGAACAGCTCGCGCGGATGGCGGAATCCGACGCGATCGCCGGGGATCCGGCGCGACGGGCCGAGCACGTAGCGCACGCGCCCACCGTAGGTGTTGTTGACCTCGGCGATCACCGACGTGATCGCGCCGGCGCGGTCGTAGTCGATGAAGAAGCTGACCGGGTTGAACACGTAGCCGGCGACCCGCAGGTTGGTGACGAGGCGCGTGGCGGCCGGCGGAGGCAGGGCGTGCTGGTCGCGCAGCCGTGCGAGCGAGGCGACGAGCTCCGTGCCGTCCTCGTAGTCGGTCTCGTGGAACGAGAACAGATTGCGCCGGCGATGCGAGAACAGCCGCAGCTCGCGATCGAGCGCCGGCAGCTCGTCGAGATCGAGCGCCGCGAGGTAGACCGGATAGCGGAACGTGCGACGTGCGAGGTGATCGCGCCGCGTGTGGACGAGCGTGCCGCGGTACAGCGCCGAGCGCGGCGTCATGCGGTTCCGTCGGCGGCGAGGCGCGCGGCGGCGGCGAGGCCCGAGCGCAGACCGTCCTCGTGGAAGCCGAAGCCGAAGTGCGCACCCGCGTAGTAGGTGCGATGGACGCCGGCGAGCCGCGGCAGCGCGACCTGCGCCGCGAGGGCCGCCCGATCGAACTGCGGGTGCGCGAACGCGACCTCGTGCAGCGCCTCACCGGGCCGCGTGCGCGGGTTGAGCGTCACGAGATACGGAGGCGCCTCGGGGAGCCCTTGCAGGCGCGTCATCGAGTACGTGACGGCGACGCGGTCGGTGTCCGGATCGGCGACGTAGTTCCAGGCGGCGTGCGCGGCGGATCGGCGCGGCAGCCAGCCGGCATCGCGATGCAGCACGGTGATGTTGGTGCTGTAGCGGAACGCGCCGAGTACGCGCCGCTCGTCGTCGGTCGGGTCGGCGAGCAAGGCGAGCGCGGTGTCGGCGTGCGTCGCGATCAGCACGCGATCGAAGCGGCGCTCGCGGCCGTGCACGATCAGCGTGACGCCGCGCGGGTCGCGATGAACGCGCGCGACCGGCGACGCGAGCTCGAGCGTGAGGGCACCGAGGCGGGCGAGCAGCGCGTCGACGTAGCGGCGGCTGCCGCCGACGATCGTGCGCCAGGCGAGCGGGCGGATCGGGCGCAGCATGCCGTGCTGCTCGAGGAAGCGGAGGAACGTGTCGGCCGGGAACGCGCCGCACAGCGAGGGTGCGAGCGACCACAGCGCGGCCGCGAGCGGGATGATGAAGCGCGCCCGCAGCTCGTCGGGGAGTCGCACGTGCGCCACGTACTCGTCGAGCGAGAGCCCGGCGGTCGTGCCGAGGTCGAGATCGCGGCGCGCGCGCTCGAGGAAGCGGACCACGCGCGCGAGGAACCGCCAGTGACGCGCGTCGAGCAAGCGGCGCCGCTCGGCGAACATCGCGCTCAGGTGCGCGGAGCCCCACTCGAGCTCGTCGTCGGCGACCGAGAAGGACATCGTCGTCGGTCGGGTCTCGATGCCGAGCTCGTCGAGCATGCGGAACATCAAGGGATAGCGCTCGCGGTTGCACACGATGAACCCCATGTCGACGGGACCGTCGGTGGTGTCGACCGTATAGACGTGCCCCCCCGGGCGCGCGCTCGCCTCGAACAGGGTGACCTCGTGCGGTCCCACCAGCGCGCGCGCGGCGCCGAGTCCGGCGATGCCTGCGCCGATGATCGCGACCTTCATCGCATCACCTCGGCGCGTCGCCCAGCACGGCGCCTTGAAAGCGGACCGGCGTCGACGGTGCGGTGCCGTGCGCGTCGACCAACTCGATCGACAGCTCGAGCGACGCACCGCGCAGCGCATCGGCGGCTCGCGGCGACAGCGGCACCAGCAGCTCGCGCGTGATGCGCGCACCTCTGGCGAGGTGCCCGATGTACAGCACGCGGCCGTCGACCGCCTTGGTGCTCGAGACGAGGTGACCGCGCAGCGCGTACGCATCGCCCGGGCCGTCGTTCTCGAGCGGCAGCACCACGCGCAACGCCGCCCCCGTCGCGGTCGACGTCAAGCTCGCGCGCAGCGGTCCCGGGACGATGCCGGGCACCACCCGCATCGGCGCGATCGTCGCGTCGAAGTCTGCGCGCGCGAGGAACGTCCGCGCCCCAGCTGCGAGCGCGCGGCCGTCGACCTCGGCCTGGAGCGTCGCCCTGCCGTCGACGATCGCGGTCACGCTCCACGTCGTCACCTCGCCCGTTGCGAAAGCATCGACGAGCTGGAACGGTGACACCGAGAACGTGCCATCGCCGTCGATCGTGCCGTGCACCTCGATGCCGCGCATCGTGAGCGTCGCCGAGTGCGCCGCGAGCGAGCGCGCACCGCACGGCTCGTCACGTCCCGCGCGCTGATCGGTGGTCGGCGGCCCGCCCGGTGCGAGCACGCTGCGGTTGCCGAGCCAGGGCCCGATCGCGAGTGGCGCCCCCACGACGATGCCGGCCGCGCCGGCCCACGTGAGCGGGTCCGAGATCGGGTCATCGCCTGCCGCGCCGGTGACGGCGAGCACACCGCCGACCCCGGTGGCGATGACGCCGACGATGAACGTCGCGAGGTTGGGCCGCGTCTCGACCTCGACGCCGTGCTCGACCGTGACGACCTCTGTCGTCGGGCAGGTCAACGGCTCGATGAAGCGCAGCGTGCCATGCTCGGTGAGCACCAGGGTCGGAGCGTGTGCGATCGCACGTCCCGGATGATGCGTGATGCGGGTCGCCGTCGGTCGTACGAGCTCGCTCGTGGCCGTGACGTGACATCCGGCGAGGAGACAGAGCACGAGCCCACGACGCATCCGCGCGCGACGATAGCAGGGCCTCCGGGTGGATACGTAGGTGCGCGGGCCCTGGACGCGTGGCCCCACCAGCGGCCATCACCGGCTGCTGCACTGGTCGGCCGATCGCGCGGTCGTGGAATCGTTCGACGCTGCTGGAGCCCGATTCCAGGCCACGGGACAAAGCTTCGACGAGGGTGAACGCGCTCGGTGGCATGCGGAGTGCTTCATCGTCGCGCTGTCGGTGAAGAGTGGCGTCGACGTCGGGCCTCCACCTCGGAGTGCCCGGCGCCGGCGAAGGTGCGGGTTGGGCGAGTGGCGTCGACGTCGGGCCTCCATCGCGGAGTGCCCGGCGTCGACGAAGGTGAGCTCGGTGCGATGCTGCGCCGACGCGAGCGATCACGGTACGATGCGCTCGCTTGACCGCGGACGCGACGACGCCGGCGCCGCCGCAGCTGCTGGTGGTCCAGCCGCCGCGGGTTCGGTTCGCCTGTACGCTCGCACACGGAGCCGGTGCAGGAATGAACCACTCGTTCATGCACGCTGTCGCAAATGCGCTCGCGTCACATGGTGTCGCGACGCTGCGGTGGGAGTTTCCGTACATGGCGGCAGGCAAGGCGCGGCCCGACCGCCTTCCCGTCGCGACCGCGGCGGTGCGCGCGGCGTGGCATGCCGCGCGCGCCGAGTGCGGCGACGACGTTCCGTTGTTCGCCGCAGGGAAGTCTTTCGGCGGCCGCATGACGTCGCACGCGCACGCGGAGCAGCCACTGCCAGGGCTGCGCGGCATCGCGTTCCTCGGGTTCCCGCTGCACCCTCCCAGCAAGCCCGGGGATTGCGCGCGAGCGGCGCATCTCGCGCAGGCGAGTGGTCCACTCCTGTTCGTGCAGGGCACGCGCGACGCGCTCGCCGAGCTCTCGCTGCTCCGGCCGGTGGTCGCCGGGCTCGGCAGGCGCGCGACGCTCCATGTCGTCGAGGGCGCAGACCACGGCTTCGACGTGCTCGTGCGATCGGGCCGCAAGCGCGACGACGTGCTCGACGAGATCGCGAGCACCGTCGCTGCGTGGATGGACCGCGTGACGAAAACGCGGCGAAGGCGTTAAGGTTCGCCGGTGTGGACGAGCTACTCGGCGCGGCACGCGGCGCAGCTGATCGGGCTACCCGAGTCGGCCGTGCGTAGCTGCATCCGCGATGGCCTGGTCGGCACGCCGGGCACCGTGCCCGCACAGCTCTCGTTTCGTGATCTCGCAGCGCTGCGCACGGTGAAGACGCTCGTCGACGCGGGCCTGCCGCTGCCGCGCGTGCGCAAGGAGCTGGTGCGCATCCAGCAGAACCTCCCCGCGGGCAGCTCGATCGCCGAGCTCACCGTCGAGGCGTGCGGCGGCGAGGTCCACGTGCGCGGCGCCGGCCCGGCGACGGGCGAGCCCGCGCGTGGTCAGCTCTCCCTCGCGTTCGAGCTGCCGGTCGCGGCTGCACCGCCGCCCGCGCCCACCGGCGAGGTGCGCGAGCTGCCGCGCGCCGCCGATGCGCCGGTGCTCGAGCCCGCGCTGCCCGCGACGGCGGATCAATGGATCGCGCGGGCACTCGAGCTCGAGGAGCGCGACCCGGTCGCGGCGATCGATGCGTATCGCCGTGGCTTGCGCCTGCGTCCCGAGATGACCGAGGGGTGGATCAACCTCGGCCGCTTGTTCGCGGAGAGCGGCGATCCGCAGGCCGCGCATGACTGCTTTCGCAGCGCGCTCGATCTCGATCCCGCCGATGCGACCGCGTACTACAACCTCGGCGTCCTCGCGCAAGATGCCGGTAAGGAAGCCGACGCCATCGCGCTCTACCGTCGGGCGCTCGAGCTCGACCCCCAGCTCGCCGAGGCGCACTACAACCTCGCGACGTTGTTCGATCAGTCGGGCGACTCACGCTCGGCGATCCGTCATATCAACGAGTATCGGAAGCTAACGCGCTAGACTCGGAAGCATGAATACCGACGGTTGGCTCGCCGAGCAGATCGAAGCGTGCTCGCCCGAGCGCGAGCAAGATCCGGCGGCGGCCACGCGGCTCGCCGAGGCGTACGCCGCGCTCGCCGGCGCCAACGCGCAGGCGTTCGGGCTCGCGCTGCCGAGCGAGGTTCCCAACCGCGACGCGCTGCGCACGCGCGCGCTCGAGCTGCTCAAGCAGTGGCTCGCGACGTTCGACGCCGAGCAGAAGGAGAAGGTGAAGCTCCAGCTCGCGGGCTACGGCATCGTGCCGCCGCCTCCGCCGACACCGGCGCCGGACGACGCTCAGAGCTGAAGAACGTGCGTGCCACTGACGCCGCTTACCTGTAACCCCAGGGTTCGCTTCTGTTGATCCGAGCCCGAGCCAAGCGCGCGTAGCGCGTGGAGCCCGAGCCCGAGCCCGAGCCCGAAAAAAGCGCGCTCCGAGGGTGCGACCCGCGCACCGCTCGCACTGGAATCGACGAACTTCCGTCGATAACGATGGCTGCCGAGTCCGACACATCGCTTCTGGATCGTGTGATCGGCTGGAGGCGACCACGGAAGTTCAGGTCGGGCTCGCTCGGGGCGACACAGCCGATCTCTGGGGTTAGCTGACCGTCAGCTCCGCGAGTCTGCGCTGCAAGAATCTACGCTCCGGCTCCGAGCCAACGTGCGCGAGCGCCGCGCGATACGCCGCCGCGGCGAGCCTGCTGCGACCGAGCCGGCGCAGCAGATCGGCGCGCGCCGCGTGCCACAGGTGGTACTCGGCGAGCTCGGGCTCGAGCGCATCGACGAGCGGCAGACCGGCCCCGGGGCCGCGCCACATCGCGATCGCGACGGCGTGGTTGAGGCGCACCACCGGCGAGGGTTGCCGGCGCACGAGCTCCGCGAACAGCGCCGCGATCTGCGGCCAGTCGGTCTCGTTCGCCGTCGGTGCGGCGGCGTGCAACGCAGCGATCGCCGCTTGCAGTGCGTACGGACCCGGATCCGCGGGGCCCTTCGCGGTGCCGCCGCGCAGGGCGAACGGAACGAGCGCGAGCGCCTCCGCGATCTGCGCGCGGTCCCAGCTCGTCCGATCTTGATCCTCGAGCAGCACGAGGTCGCCTTGCTCGTCGGTGCGCGCGTCGCGGCGAGAGTCGTGCAGGAGCATCAAGGCGAGCAGGCCTTGCGCCTCGGGGCTCCGAGTGAGCTCGACGACGAGCCGCCCGAGCCGGATCGCTTCGTGGCACAGACCGCGGCGCACCCACGCATCGCCCGCGGTGGCCGCGTACCCCTCGTTGAAGATCAGGTAGACGACCGCCATCACCGCGTCGGTGCGCTCGGGCAGCTCGGAGGCCTCCGGCACCATGTACGGAATGCGTGCGTCCTTGATCTTGCCCTTCGCGCGCACGAGGCGCTGCGCCATCGTCACGGGCGATGTGAGGAACGCGCGCGCGATCTCCTCGGTCGTCAGCCCACCGAGCGTGCGCAAGGTCAGCGCGACCTGCGCTTCGGGGGCGAGTGCGGGGTGGCAGCACGTGTAGATCAGCCGCAGGCGATCGTCGGTGACCGCGACGAGGTCCGGGCTCGCCGTGGCATCAGCGGGGTCCTCGGCGGCGACGATCGCGCGCAGCTTCACGCGGCGGCGGATCGTGTCGATCGCCTTGTGGCGCGCGACGCCGATCAGCCAGGCGCGCGGTTCGTCGGGCGTGCCCTCACCGGGCCACCGCGCGAGCGCCGCGGCGAACGCGTCTTGCACGGCTTCCTCGGCGAGATCGAAGTCGCCGTTGGTGACGCGGATCGTCGAGGCCAGGACGCGCGGTCGCTCCGCGCGAAACACTTCCTCGATCGCCGCGACGCTCTGCACGCGCGCAGCCTAGCGCATCAGCTCAGTCCCCGAAGATCATGATCGGCCGGATCTCGATCGTCCCGAGCTTCGCGCTCGGGATCCGCGCGGCGATCTTGATCGCCTCGTCGAGGTCCTTCGCGTTGATCAGGTAGTAGCCGCCCAGCTGCTCGCGAGTCTCGGCGAACGGCCCGTCCGTCGTCGTCGTCTTGCCGTCGCGGACGCGCACCGAGGTCGCCGTGCGCACCGGCTGCAGCGCATCACCGGCGATGAAGTGCCCCGATTTCTTGATGCCGGACGAGAACACGCCGTACTCGGCCAACATCTTTCCCACCTCCTCCTTCGACATGTCGTCCCAGATCTTCTCTTGGTCGTAGATCAGCAGCAGGTATTGCATCGCTCGCTCCTTGGGTTGGTTGGTATCTCGCCCATTGGTCGAACGACGTCGGCGCGGATCGACAACAATTCGAAAAAATCTCGCAACTGCCTGGAATCAAGGGAAGCCGAGCAGGCGGCCGCCCTGATAGACGAGGAAGCTGACGATCCACGCGGCCGTCGTCATGTAGCCGAACAAGAACAGCGGCCACCGCCAGCTGCGGGTCTCGCGCCGCACCATCGCGAGCGTGCTCATGCACTGACATGCCAGCGCGAAGAACAGCATCAACGACAGCCCCACGAGTGGGGTGTACGCGCGCGTGCCGTCGGGCTTCTTCGCCGAGCGCAGCACGTCGCGCAGCGGTTCGGAGTCCTCCTCGGGATCGCCGGCCACCGAGTAGACGATGCCGAGCGTCGACACGAACACCTCGCGCGCCGCGAAGGCGCCGATGATGCCGATGCCGATCTTCCAGTCGAACCCGAGCGGCGCGAGCGCGGGCTCGATCGCATGACCGAGGCGGCCGCCGTAGCTGTTCTCGAGCTGCAGCGCCGAGCGCTCCGCCGCGAGCGCAGCCTGGGCCTCCTCGGTCGGCGCCTTCTCGATCAGCGCCGCGTAGTCCGGCGAGCCCTCCGGCAGCTCGCGCGGGAAGTAGAGGAGGGCCCAGAGCGCGATCGAGCACGCGAGGATCACGGTGCCGGCCTCGCGGAGGAACATCGACGACTTGCTCCACATCATGCGCAGCACGTCGAACCCGCGCGGCCAGCGATACGGCGGCAGCTCGATCAGGAACGGCAGCCGCTTCGCCTTCAGCGGCTTGACCGTGCGTGACATCACCCACGCCGCGAGCAGCGCGGTGACGACGGAGAACAGATACATGCCGACGAGCAGCAGGCCCTGCGTGAGCGCCGAGCCGGGCAGCAGCGCCGCGATGATGAGCGTGTACACGGGCAAGCGCGCCGAGCACGTCATCAAGGGGATGACCATCATGGTGAGGATGCGGTCGCGGCGGCGCTCCATCGTGCGCGTCGCCATGATCGCGGGCACCGCGCACGCGAACCCCGAAAGCATCGGCACGAACGCGCGGCCGTGCAGGTTCATCGATCGCATGATGCGGTCCATCAGGTACGCGACGCGCGCGAGATAGCCGCAGTCCTCGAGGAAGCCGAGGAACAGGAACAGGAGCAGGATCTGGGGCAGGAACACGAGCACGCCGCCGACGCCGCCGATCACGCCGTCGACGAGGAAGTCGGTGAACACGCCGTCACCGAGCACGCTGCGCACCGCGTCGCCGAGGGCGCCGAACGCAGCCTCGATCTGCGCGATCAGCGGATCTGCACCCCAGAACAGCGACGTGAAGATCGCGCCCATCACCGCGATGAACACGCCGAACCCGAATACGCGGTGGAGCAGCACGCGATCGATGCGCTCGGTGCGACTGCGGTCTGGCCGGCGCGTCACGAGCTTGGGGATCTCGCGGTCGAGCCACGCCCATCGCGCGCGCACCACTTCATCGTCGATCGAGCGGTCCACCGCGCGGTCGACCGCGGCCGTGCGCAGTGCGTCCGGCACGTCGAGC
>DATLHR010000378.1:0-9570 GCA_035539815.1 Kofleriaceae bacterium | reverse complement strand
GTGCAGGTCGCGCTGGCCGTAGCCCCACATCTCCGAGCCGCCGAAGAAGTAGACGTCGATCGGCGGCTGGTCCTGCAGCGTCGTCGGCTGGTAGCTCGGCCGCTCGCCGTCTTTGGCCGAGAGCAGCTTGCCGTCGTAGCTCATCACGAACTCACCGATCGCGCTCACCAGGGCGCCCGTGCGTGCGTCCGCGCGCTCGTCGATCAGCGCATCGTAGTCGGGGGTCTGCTCCGTGCTCGCCGTGTGACGATCGCCGGTCCACGTGCGCCACGTCTCGTGCCCCATGTCGTTGAGCTCGATGCCGACGGCGAAGTTCAGCCCGAACACGGCGAGCGGCACGAGCACGAGCACCCAGATCGACGACGCCACCCGGTGGACGCGCGCCGGTCCCATCGAGAACTGCCAGTTCTGTAGCGCCGGCCTCGGTACGCGCGCGCGCACCCAGTAGCTCGCGACGCTGTCGTCGGCGCCGCGCGGGATGCGCCGGCGGCGGCGAAGGAACCGCAGCACGCCGAGCGGCCAGATGACGATCCCGAACATGACCAGGGTGATGGCGTGCGACACGAGGCTCGCGGCCCCGCGGCCGAGCGCCGCCATCCCCGCTGCGAATTTTCCGTGCACCGCCGGTGCGACGAAGCGCAGCAGTGCGACGACCGCTCCGACGGAGACCGCGACGATGGCGATGATGCGGGCGCCGAGCAACCACGCGGTCGTCGCGACGGCAGCGCCGATGCCCAGCTGCACGCCCCAGTGCGTGAGCCAGGACGACTCCGGCGCGATCGCGGGCACTTGTGCCCACTGTAGGCGAGGCGCAGATGCGCTTCGGTGCTCCACCCAATGACCACTATAGACCGACGGCGAATACAGGTGTGCACTCGCTGCCACGTTTCTCGTCGGCGTCGTCGAGGACGCCCGAGGTCGACGGTGACGGCGCGAAGTGCGTTGTGTTAGCTTGGCAAGGAGATCGGTTTCCAAACCGCGAGGACGAAACGGCGCCATGTCCGACGACATCTCCAAACGACTCCCCCCGAACCCCGCCAAGCGCGTTCCCCTCCAGCGCGTCGAAGGGATCCATTCGGCGCACGCGCGCGAGCTCGTCGAGAAGAAGGAGCCGTTCGTCACGCGCGTTCAGGACTGGGAGTGCCTCCAGTGGGACGTCGAGTACCTGAAGCAGAAGATCGGTCACCATCCGTATCCGCTGATCCGGGTCGCGGACGGTCAGCCGGTCGAGGGCGCGACCGTCGCTGACTTCCTCGAGCTCTCGAAGGATCCGATGTACCGCAAGGAGGTCATGCCCGCGAGCGGTGGCGGGCCGGCGTTCGCGCTGCAGACCGCGATGCGTGGCGTCCATCCGCTGCTCGCCGAGCTCACCAAGGCCTACGAGGTGCCCGCGTTCGTCCCGCCGGCACACGATGCACACATCCTGATCCGCAGCTCCGGCATGGGCGGCCCTCACGATCCGCTGTTCCAGACCCCCGCGCACTGGGAGTTCAACGCGTTCGCCGCGCTGTTCCTCCAGATCCGTGGGCGCAAGAACCTGTGGTTGTTCGCCCCGGAGGAGGGGCCGAACCTCGGCATGTCGTCGGAGCTGAGCAACGGGTTTCCGTTCCTCACGATGGGCGCCAAGGCGTGCGCGGAGCCGGAGAAGTATCCCAAGATCGCAAACGCCCTCTGCTACGAGCACGTCCTCGAGCCGGGCGACCTGGTCTACTTCCCCGAGTACTGGTTCCACTGGTTCACCCACTACCCCGAGTACCAGCTGAACTTCCGGATCTTCTTCCCGGTGAAGCGCCACACGCTCAACCCGATGTCCGCGGCGTGGGCGTACTCGAACGCGCTCGCCGAGGCGCTCGGCGGGTTCGTCGATGTCGAGAAGACGTTCAACAGCCTCCCGGAGTCGGTGAAGGCGCTGCTGATCCGGATCGAAGAAAATCTGCTGACCAACCCCGACATGATCGACTCCGAGGCCGTGCTGCGTCAGCGCTTCAGCAAGACGCGCATGGCGGGGCTCGCCGAGACGCTGCGCAAGGAGTTTCAGGCGTCGGGCGGCGAGGATCCGCAGACGAAGTTCTTGAAGATCGACCGAAAGCCGGAGGCGTAGCGCCTGCCGCCAAGCCACTGGGTCTATCTCCGTCGCTATCGCGTCCGGGTCGTCGCGGCGGTGATCACGCTGATCGCGGGCGTGTTCACGATGCTGCAGGTGCCGAGGATCCTCGGCGAGACCGTCGACGCGCTGAGCCGACCGGATGCCGCTTCCGAGGCGGTGCGCCTCGCGGCGCTGCTGTTCGCGTTGGGGATCGGCAGCTACGTCGTCAACGGGCTGTGGCGATACCTGCTGAACTCGACGGCGCGCCGCGCGCAGGATGATCTCCGGCGAGCGTTCTTCGCCCACTTGAGCCGGCAATCGCCGGACTTCTTCGCCAAGCACTCGAGCGGCGACCTGATCGCGCGCGTCGTCCGCGATTCGGACGTCGTGCACGCCGTGTGGGGACAGGCGATCGGAACCATCGTCGGCGGGTGCTCGCTGCTGATCGTTGCGAACGTGATGATGTTCACGGTCAGCGTCGAGCTGTCGCTGTGGACGTTCATCCTGTACCCGTCGGTGTGGCTGCTGAGCCGGATGTTCTTCGCACGCACGCAGCAGTCGGCGCGCGCGGCGCAGCAGCAGGCGGGACAGCTCGCGGCGCTGATCCAGGAGGACTTCAGCGGCATCGCGATGGTCAAGGGCTTCGGCCTCGAGGACTCGCGCACCGAACGCATCGCGCGTGAAGCCGACGCCTTCGCTCGCCAGCAGATCCGCGTCGAGGTCATCGTGTCGCAGATGGTGCCGCTCGTGTCGACGGTCGCGTCGGTGGTGATCGCCATCGTGCTGCTGCGCAGCGGCAGCGCCATCGCCCGCGGCGAGCTCACGGTGGGCGAGGTGGTGAGCTTCTATTCGTATGTCGGTCTCATGCTGCGGCCGCTCATGAACTTCGGACGCGTGTTCGCGCTGCTCGCGCGCGCGGGTGCGGCGTGGAAGCGGATCTCCGGCGTCCTCGCGGCGAAGCCGTCGATCGTCGACGGTCCCCAGCGCGAGGCCGAGCAGCTGCGCGGCGAGATCGAGGTCCGCAACCTGACCGTCACGCGGGGCGACCGCGCCGTGCTCCAGGGCGTCTCGCTGCACCTCACCCCCGGCAGCTCGGTCGCCCTGGTCGGCCGCACTGGCTCGGGCAAGAGCACGCTGATGGAGGTCCTCGCGCGCATGATCGCGGTGCCCGACGGCACCTTGTTGTTCGATGGCCACGACGCGAACCAGCTGCCGCTCGACGTGGTCCGGCGATCGATCGGGTACGCCCCGCAGGATCCGTTCTTGTTCTCGACGACGATCGCGGAGAACCTGCGCTTCGGGCTCGCCGAGTGCGCGGACCCCACGGAAGCCGGCGAGCACGCACCGGCGCTCGAGCGGGTCATCGATGCGGCCGGCTTGCAGCGCGACACGGCGGCGTTTCCCGAGGGCCTCGAGACCATGGTGGGCGAGCGCGGCGTGACGGTCTCGGGCGGTCAGCGTCAGCGCATCGCCCTGGCACGCGCGCTGATCGCGCGGCCTCGGATCCTGCTCCTCGATGATTCGCTCGCCGCCGTCGACACCCAGACGGAGCGCGAGATCCTGGACCGGCTGCGCACCGTCATGGCCGACTGCACGACCGTGCTCATCGCCCATCGGCCCGCGACCATCCGGGAGGCCGACCGGATCGTCGTCCTCGACGAGGGACGGATCGTCGAGCAGGGCCGCCACGAAGAGCTGCTCGCGCAGGGCGGCGTCTACGCGCAGGTGTACAAGGCGCTCGCCGCGACCGAGGAGGACCATGCCGCGTAACGCGACGTACTCCACCTCGGTCATCCTGAAGCGCCTGTGGGCGTACGTGAGGCCGCACTGGCGGCTGCTCGTCCTGGGCGTGCTCATGATGCCGGTCTTGATGGCGCTCGAGCTCGCGGGGCCGATGGTGCTCAAGCGGATCGTCGACGACTACCTGTCGCTCGGGAACACCGACGGGCTCGTGCTGATCACCGCCGTGTTCGTGCTGCTGATCCTGGGGCGCTCGCTGGTCGAGCTCGCCCAGACCCTCGTGTTCGTGACGCTCGGCCAACGCTCGGCCCGCGACCTCCGCGTTGGCCTGTACCGCCACTTCATCCGCCAGCGCGCGGCGTTCTTCGATCGGGTGCCGACCGGCCAGGTGGTGTCGCGGCTGAGCTCGGATGTCGACGACATCAGCGAGACGGTAAGCAGTGGGTTCTTCTTGATCGCGATCGATGTCATCCGCCTCCTCGCGATCCTCGCCTTCATGTTCGCGCTCAACGCGCCGCTCGCGCTCGCGTGCGCGGCCTCGGCGATCGTGCTGGCGATCCCGATCAGCTTCATGCGCAAGTGGATGCGGAACGCGTCGCGCGACGAGCGGCAGGCGCTCGGCCGGATGACCGAGACGCTGTCCGAGTACATCGGCGGCATGCGGGTCGTGCAGGTGTTCCGCCGCGAGCCTCACGCGAACCAGGTGTTCCAGCGCCACAGCCATCGCCTGCGCGATGCGGCGATCTCGGCGATCCGGTCCGAGGTCTGGCTGTCGGGCCTCATCGAGTCGAGCGCGACCGTGGGCACCGCGATCGTCGTGTTCTACGCGAGCGGCGCCGACGCGGCCGGCATCTCCGTCGGGCTCGTGGTCGCGTTCATCGACTTCATCAACAAGATGCAGGCCCCCATCCTGCGCGTGACGCAGCGCCTGGGCGAGGCGCAGTCGGCGCTCGCGAGCGCCGAGCGCGTGCTCGAGTCGCTCGACGACGATCAGGTGGACGCCCCCGTGGTGCCCGAGCACGCCGACGCGGCGCCGCGCGAGGAGGCGGTGATCCGCTTCGACAACGTCACCTTCGGCTATCGCGAGCACGAGCCGGTGCTGAAAGGCGTCTCGTTCGACATCACCGCCGGCGAGTCGATCGCGATCGTGGGGCCCACCGGCTCCGGCAAGTCGTCGGTGATCAAGCTCCTGACCCGGCTGTACGAGCCGACGGGTGGCAGCATCCGCTGCTTCGGGCGCGACGTCCGCGGCATGACCGCCAAGGAGCTCCGCAAGCGCATCACGGTCGTGTCACAGGATTCGTTCCTGTTCTCCGGCACGGTCGAGGCCAACGTGAGCCTCGCCGCCGAAGGCGTCGGCAAGGACAAGGTCGACGAGGCGCTGCGCCGCGTCGGTGCGGATCAGGCGCTCGCCCGCAAGGAGTGCTCGACCGACGAGGATGTGGCGGAGCGCGGCGCCAACTTCTCGGCCGGCGAGAAGCAGATGATCACGTTCGCGCGCGCGCTCGTGCGCGACCCGGAGGTGCTCGTCCTCGACGAGGCCACCGCTCACGTCGATCCCGAGGCGGAGAAGGTCATCGAGCGCGGCCTCGAGGAGCTGATGGCCGGGCGGACGAGCATCATCATCGCGCACCGGCTCGCGACCGTGCGCCGCGTCAACCGCATCCTCGTGATGGCCGAGGGGCGCGTCGTCGAGAGCGGTTCGCGCAGCGAGTTGCTCGCGCGCGGCGGGCTCTACGCCCAGCTCGAGCGCAGCATGGCCGAGTAACCGCGGGTCAGCGGGCCGCGTCGCGGATCATGCGCGAGAACGCGGCGCCGGTGGCCGCCGCGATCGACTCGGCCGTCATGATCGCGGCGTCCGTCGCGGTCACCATCGCGATCACGCACATCACCGTGCCGCCGATCGACACCGGCACCACCGCGAGGTCTCCGCTCGTCTGGCCGAGCGAGACGAGCAGCAGCTGATCGATCGGCCCGAGATCCGACGCCGGCGCGAGCGTCGTCGCGTTGCTCGCGATCGCCCGCGGCACGAGCCCCGGCTGATCCACGGGCACGCTGAGCTCCGGCGTCGGCGCGCCGCTGCGGTTGAAGCCCTTCCACGCGGTCGCGGCCTGGCCGCGGATGACGAGGAACACGGCGGCATCGCACGACGTCGCGAACCGGAACAGTGCGGACATCGCGAGGTCGGCCACCTTGTCGCGATCCTTGGCCCGGCGGATCGCGCGCGTCGCCTGACCCAGCGTCGAACCCTCGGACTGGTCGGGATCGAGCGCGACCGCGACGCGACGGATCGCGATGCGCCCGATCTGCGGCGGGGCCTCGGGAGGCGCTTCCGCGTCGCCGATCGTGCGGAGATAGCGGCGGCGCTCGCGCTGGCTCGCCTCGTCGACCGGCGCCGCCTCGGGCGCGGAGGTGTCGAGCTCCTGCAGCACCGCGAGCAGCTCGGGCGTCGGCCGGCTCACCGTGTCGTCGTCGTCACCGGCCTCGGCGGCGGCCTCCTTGGTGAGGAACGGCATCGTGACGTCGGCCTCGGCCGTGATGTGCGCCGGCGCGCCGCCTTCGATGGGCGAGAGGAGGATGTCCGGATCGCTCTCCGGATCCGCCTCCTCGATCACGAACTGCGGGAACGGTGGGATCGTCTTGCCCGGCGAGCGGATGAACCGCGACGAGCGCGCGATGCCGTACACGCGCTCGAGCTGGTAACGGATGCGCAGCTCGGCGGCGATCGACGGGATCAACATCGCGGGGTCGACGTGGAGGTCGGCCGCGATGGTCGCGAGCGCGCGCTTGGTGAGCGGCGATGAGGTCGCGAGCACGATCTGCCGCTTGGGCCCGACGCGCATCAAGGGCACGCACGTATGCGCCTCCGCGAGCTGCGGCGAGAGCTGCTGCTGCAGCTCGGTGTCGACCTTGTCGAAGTGACGGGCCAGCGCCGCGGGCAACCGGTGCTGCTGTGCGAGCGCGCTCGACAGCGCGTCGAGATCGATGAAGCCGAGCTCGACGAGGTTCGTGCCGAGGCGGGCGCCCCACATCACCTGGGCGCGCAACGCCTGCTCGAGCCGCTCCGTCGTGAGCAGTCCTGCGGAAAGGAGCAGCTCCCCCAGCCGGGCCATGACGCGCGCAAGTCTAACAAGACTTGGCAGCGGTTCGTGAGGCAACGCGCCTTGGCGCGTTGGGTACGGCCCGGGTAGCGCTACGCGACGGTGATGTCCTTCGCCAGGTACACGTCCTGGATCGCGTGGAGCAGCTCGACGCCGTCCTTGAACGGGCGCTGGAACGCCTTGCGGCCGGCGATCAGGCCCATGCCGCCCGCGCGCTTGTTGATCACCGCGGTCATCACGGCATCTCGTAGATCGCTCTCGCCCGACGCACCGCCGCTGTTGATGAGGCCCGCGCGGCCCATGAAGCAGTTGGCGACCTGATAGCGCGTGAGGTCGATGGGGTTGTCCGTCGTGAGCTCCGTGTAGACCTTCTTGTGGGTCTTGCCGAGCCCCTTGAGCGCGGGATCGTTGTAGCCGCCGTTCAGCTCGGGGAGCTTCTGCTTGATGATGTCGGCCTGGATCGACACGCCGAGGTGGTTCGCCTGGCCCGTGAGATCCGCCGCGAGGCTCATGTCGCCACTGGGCGTCTTGAACGCCGCGTTGCGCACGTAGCACCAGAGCACGGTGAACATGCCGAGGCGGTGCGCCTCCGCGAACGCGAGCGAGATCTCGTGCAGCTGGCGGCGCGACTCGTGCGAGCCCCAGTACACGGTGGCCCCGATGCCCTGCGCACCCATGTCGTACGCCATGCGGACGTCGCCATAGAGCGTCTGGTCGTGGATGTTCGGGTAGCTCAGCAGCTCGTTGTGGTTGATCTTCACGATGAACGGGATCTTGTGCGCGTACTTGCGCGCCATCATCCCGAGCACGCCATAGGTCGATGCGACGGCGTTGCAGCCGCCCTCGATCGCGAGCTTGATGATGTTCTCCGGGTCGAACATCGCGATGTTCGGGGCGAACGACGCGCCGGCCGAGTGCTCGATGCCCTGATCGACGGGGAGGATCGAGATGTAGCCCGTGTTCGCGAGCCGGCCGTGGCTGAACATCGACTGCAGCGCGCCGAGCACGCGCGGCGAGCGATCGGAGTTGCGGCCGTAGATGTCGTCGACGTAGGACGGGCTCGGCAGCGTGAGTGCGCTCGCCGCGATCGTCTTGCACTGGTGATCGAGCAGCGATGCGTGCTCGCCGAGAAGGTCGCGGATCTTACGGAGCTCCATGCCGGGCTTTGTACCGGCCGTTCCCGGCGACGCGCAAGCCGTCACAGCCGCGACGGGAAAGGGTTGATCCGGATGTGAATGGTCGTTACAACGCCCGCCAAGTCATGGCTCGGGAGCTCGCGATGCGCATTTCTTCGACCGCGTTGTCGTTCGTGTGGGTGGCCACCGTTGCATGCGGCGGAGATGACGGCGGGAGTGCGCCCACGCCGGATGCGCCGGGCGAAAAGGACATCGGGTTCACTCGTCCGACGGCGTCGCTCAAGGCCAACCACGATCTCGGCGATGACCCGAGCACGCCGAACGTGGTCGAGAAGAACCGGTGGGAGGAGCTCGGCCCGGCGAATCTCGGCTGCCTCGGCACGCCGAGCGCCGACGTGCCCTCCAGCGCGGAGGTCACGATCAACACCGTCGTGCGAGACTTCCAGAAGGGCGAGCTCGCAGGTGGGTACGAGGTCACCGCGTTCGCCAACCAGGACTTCGACAACCCGTTCGGCCCGGCCGTCGTCTCGGATCTCACCACGGCGGAGGTCGCGATCACCATCCCGGCCGGAACGACGCGGTTCGGCTACAAGATCGTGAACCGCGAGTTCGCGCTCGACACGCTGCTGCTCAACCAGAAGCTCGATGGCACGAACCCGCAGGTGGTCGACAAGATCCAGAGCGTGTCGACCCAGACCGCGACGACGCTGCCCGCGCTGATCGGCGTCTCGCGCAGCCCGGGCACCGGCATCCTCGCCGGCGCGATCCGCGACTGCGACGACAACGAGATCTCGAACTTCATCGCCACCGTGTCGAGCACGCCCGGCACCGTCACCAGCACCGTCGAGGAGGCGGTCACGCACCTGCCGGGCGTCGACGTCTACTACTTCTCCCCCGCGGGCGGGCTCCCCGTGCGCCACACGCAGGAGAACCACGGCACGAAGGACGGCCTGTTCATGGCGATCGAGATGCAGCCGACGCCGACCGCGTACATCCAGGTCTGGGGCTACCCGACCGACGCGGACCTCGCCGCCGACAACCTCAAGCTCGTCGCGCAGCTGCAGACCCAGGTGATCGCCGACGTCGTGATCACCGGCTCGTACGAGCCGCTCCGCCCGTAGTGCGGTACCGTCACGCTCCGTGACGGTCTCTGATGTTCGCGCCGGCCGCGATGCGTTGATCGCGTTCGCGGTGGTCGCCGCGGCGGTCGCCGGGCTGGTGCAGATCAACGTCACGCTCCCCGCGATCGGCCACGTCGGCTCGGCGCTGGTCGCGGTGCTGTTCCTCTACGTGCCCGTCTACGTGGCGTGGCGGCGCAAGGAGGATCTCGACGACTACGCGTTCCACGCCGCGCCGGTGCGCGAGGGCTTGATCATGGCGGCGGTCGCGTTCGCCATCGTGTTCCCGCTGTTCGTCGTCGGCTACTTCGCGTTCTACGAGCTCGTGTGCCGCTCCGAGCTGCTCTCGCACCTCGCACCGCGCAGCATGTGCCTGCACTACGACGGGC
>DATLHR010000377.1:0-8723 GCA_035539815.1 Kofleriaceae bacterium | reverse complement strand
AGGCCACGGTGCGGACGCCGTACCGCATCCTGGTCGGTGCGCAGTCCGTCGTCGTCGGCGCAGGCCAGCTCGAATTCGGCGGCATCATCCTGACCACCGCCGGCGTGAAGCAGACCGGCACGTTCTTCTCCGGCGGTAACTGCAGGCCGCAGGTGATCGACACCAACGACGTGGCGTATTGGGCGTGCGCGGGCAATGTCTCCGCCACCAACCCGGCGGGCGACAAGTTGCACGACTGGCGCCGCACGAACAATGAAGAGGTCGGCTTCGACATGGTCGCCGGTCCGAGCGGGGCGCTCTACACGATCTTCACGCCGCAGAACTTCAAGCCGCAGATCTATCGCGTGCAGTAGCGCTTAGATCGTCAGGCGGCGGACGCCGCGGATCGAGACCGCGACGAGGACGATGCTGATCGCCGCGAGCGCGAGCAGGCTGGGCAGCATGTCGAACGGGCCGGCGGAGCGCAGCACAGCGCCGCGCATCACGTCGATCATGTGGGTCGCGGGCAGCGCGCGCCCGATCGCCCACAGCACCTTCGGCAGCCCGGCGACCGGGAAGATGTAGCCGGAGAGGAAGATCGACGGCAGCAGCAGCATCTGCGCCATCTGCGTCGCCTGCATCTGCGTCTGCGCTCGCATCGAGATCGTGAGCCCGAGCGCGAGCAGCGCGAACAGGTACATCACGGCGGTCGCGAACACGAACAGCAGGCTGCCGCGGATCGGCACGCCGAAGCCCCAGCGCATGATGAGGAGGATCATCGCCATCTCGATCAGGCCGATCAGCAGATACGGGGCGAGCTTGCCGAGCACGAGGCCGACGGGATGGATCGGGGTGACCAGTAGCTGCTCCATCGTGCCTTGCTCGCGCTCGCGCACGATCGCGATGGCGGCGAGCATCATCGCGGCGATCTGCAAGAGGATCGCGACGAGCCCCGGGATGATGAAGTTCGCGGTGCGACCGCCCGGGTTGAACAGGATCACCGGATGCACGGACAGCTGCGGTCGTGCGCCGGCGGCCTCGGCGAGGTCGAGGTTGTGGGCGGCGACCATGCCGTTGATCGATGCGAGCGCCTGCGCGCTGACGTTGCTGTCCGAGCCATCGATCAGTGCGAGGAACGACGCCTCGCGGTTGCGCGAGCGCTTGTCGTGAAAGTCGGGCGGGATCATGACGCCGACGCGCGCGATGCCGCGGGCGATCAAGTCGCGCGCGTGATCGGGGCTGTTCGTGACCTCGGTGATCGAGAACGTGCTCGTCGCGCGCAGCTCGTCCATCAGCTCGCGGCTGTAGCGCGTGTGGTCTTGATCGACGACGACGGTCGGCAGGTCGCGCACGTTCTGGTCGAGGAAGCCAAACAGCGTCAGCTGGATCACCGGCAGCGTGAAGAACAGCATCAGGGTGCCGCGGTCGCGGAGGATGTGCTTGAGCTCCTTGAGCATGATCGCGACGAACGAGCCCCACATCACGCGCTCACCTTCGGTTGCGCACCGCGCTCGCGCGCCGCTTGCTCGGTCAACGTGACGAACACGTCCTCGAGCGAGGCCGCGATCTCGCGGACCGTCGCGGGGAACCCGGCCTCGGCGAGCTGCGTGCGCAGCTCGTCGTCGGAGAGCGCGGCGTCGAGCTCGGCGTGCACCGCCGCGCCGAACACGGTGGCGCTGCGGCAGAACGGCTGCGTGCGCAACCAGGTCAGCGCGCGCGTCGAGTGCGGCGTCTCGATCTCGAGGCGGCGCACGCCGGGCTGGTTGACGGCGGGCAGCTCCTTCAGGTGATCGGGCGTCCCGGTGACGAGCAGCTTCGAGAGGTACAAGTAGCCGACCTCGCCGCAGCGCTCGGCCTCGTCCATGTAGTGCGTGGTGACGAGCAGCGTGATGCCCTGCGCCGATAGCGCGAACAACAGGTCCCACAGCTCGCGTCGCGCCACCGGGTCGATCCCGGCGGTCGGCTCGTCGAGGAACACGACTTTCGGCTCGTGCATGAGCGCCGCCCCGAGCGCGAGCCGCTGCTTCCAGCCGCCGGAGAGCCGCCCCGCGCGCCGGTCGGCGTACGGTGCGATGTGCGTCAGCTCGATCGCGTGGTCGACGCCGCTGCGCAGGGTAGGGCCGGACAGACCGTAGATCCGCGCGTAGAACTCGAGGTTCTCGAGGACGGTGAGGTCGTTGTAGAGCGCGAACTTCTGGCTCATGTAGCCGATCGAGCGCCGGATCGCGTCGCCCTGCTTCGCGACGTCGAAGCCGAGCACCGACGCACGCCCTTCCTGCGGCGCGAGCAGGCCGCACAGCACGCGGATCAGCGTCGACTTGCCGGAGCCGTTGGGGCCGAGCAGGCCATAGACCATGCCGGTCGGGACCTCGAGGCTGATGTCGGACAGCGCCGTGAAGTCGCCGAACCGGCGCGTGACGTGGTCGATGACGATGGCCGCGGTCACCTGGGCACCTTCACCGTCGCGGCCATGCCGGCGCGCAACAGGTCCTTCCCTTCGACGAGCGCGATGCGCGCCGCGAACACCTGATCCGCGCGCTCGTCGGCGGTCTGGAGGTTGCGCGGCGTGTACTCGCCCTGCGCGTTGATGTGCTCGACCCGCCCCTGGAACGAACGATCGAACGAATCGACGGTGATCGGGACCAGCTGTCCGAGCTGGATGCGCCCGATCTGCGTCTCGGGCACGTAGAGGCGCACGTAGAGCTGGTCGTCCTCGAGCAGCGTGGCGGCCGGCGCATTCGGCGCCAGCAGATCGCCAGGCCGCAGATCGAGCGCCTCGACGCGCGCGGCGGCCGGCGCGCGGATCACGAGCTCGTCGATCGTGACGTCGAGCTGGGCGACGCGCGCCGCGGCCGCCTCGACGCGCGCGGCGGCGGCGCGCAGGTCCTCGACGCGCGCCCCGGCCACGACGAGCTTTGCCGCGGCCTGCGCTTCTGCCGCGCGCGCGGCGGCCTGCGCCTTCTCCTCGCTACGTGCGCCGGCGCGCAGCTGGTCGACGACCTGCCGCTGCGCATCGCGCTGCGCGACCGCGGTGCGCAGCGCGGTCTCGGCGGTGTCGGCCTCCGCGATCGGGATCGCGCCGGTCGCGACCAGGCGACGCGCCCGGTCGGCATCGCGCTGCGCGTTGTCGACGACCGCTTGCGTCTGCGCGAGGCGCGCCTCGCCGGCGGCGATCTCCTCGGCCCGCGTCCCGCGCCGCGTCTCCTCGAGCGCGGCGTTCGCCTGCGCGGCGCGGGCCTGCGCCTGCTCGATCTCCTCGGGGCGCGACCCCGCGCGCAGCTTGTCGTTCTCCGCGCGTGCTTGCTCGAGCTGCGCGACCGCGGCCGTGCGCTGCGCATCGAGGTCACCGCGCTCGAGCTCGAGGAGCGGCTGCCCGGCTGTGGCCTGGTCGCCTTCCTGGACGAGCAACCTCGCGACGCGCCCGCCGGTGCGCGAGCCCACCGTGATCTCGCGCGCCTCGACGGTGCCCGCCCACTCGAACGGGCGGCGCGCCATGTAGATGCGGTACGCCACGTACGCTCCCGCGATGATCACGAGGAGGATCACCGGCAGGAGCCGCTTCATGGGGCCGGGTGCAGCAAGCCCCATGCCTCCCGTGCGAGCGCCCCGAGATCTAGGTCACGGTGTGAACGCGCCCAGCCAGAACTTGTTGCTGGTCTGGTCGAGGATCTCGAACGAGGCCTTGCCGCGGTCGCTCGGGATCATCGCCTTGATGTTCGGCAGCTGGCCGGCGTTCGCGACGACGAAGTAGCGCCGATTGAACGGCATGCGCGAACGATCCGCGAGGTACTTGTTGATCTCGACGTTGTTCGGGTTGGGGAACGCGGTCTTCATCTCGGGGATGAAGCCGAGGATCTCTTCGGCCGACCAGAAGTTCTCGCCGCGCCAGTACAGCTGCCACGCGATCAGGCGATCGGCGTCGACGGCGCGGAAGGCCTTGCGCTTGCCTCGCTTGCTCTTCGCGCCCGCGGCGATCAGCGGATCGAGCTTCTGCCGCTCGCCGGGCGCGAGCTTCACCGTGATCGAGTGATCGCCGTGCGCGACCGCGGTGCCGACGAGGACGAGCTGCTGCTCGCGCGTCTTCGGCTCGTCGGGTTTGTGGATGCGCACGTCGAGCGTCATCGGCTGCCCATCTTGATACGTCCGCGGGATCTTGGTCTCGAACGTCCAGGTGTCGCCGCGGCCTTGCCAGTCTTCGCGCAGCTGGCCGGTGCCGAAGTAGACGAGCGTCTGGCCGTAGATCGTACGCTGGTCGTAGTAGGCGCCGATCGCGTCGCCCATGCCCCAGTGCGGCGCGGCGAGCGGCATGTAGATCTGCAGCGCGTAGATGCAGATCGCCAGGCCGACGCCGCACACGGTCGCGACCGCGAACCGGACCCAGCGCGTGGACAGCAGCAGCAACGCGATCGCGCCCGCGATGCCGAGCAGGAGGAAGCCGTCCGACGGATCGAGGACGTAGGGCTCTCCCTCCGGCCACGGCCGGGTGTAGAGGAACACGAACATCTCGATCCAGCGATCGGGCTCGAACATCAGGTCGCGGCACAGGAGCAGCACGATGCCGGCGCCGAGCGCGGCGAACAGCGGATGCAACCGCTCGCGGCGCGCGTAGATGTCGTCGAGCAGGAACGCGACGAGCAGCGCGAGCGGGGGGATGGCGGGGAGGATGTAGTGGTGGAACTTGGTCTTGACGAGGCAGAACACCGCGACCGCGACCACGGCCCACAGCCCGACGATGAAGCGGACGCGGCCCTCGCGCGAGTCGATGCGCGCGCGCATGAACGCGACGGCGATCGCGGCCGGCAACAGCGCCGCCCACAGCCACATGCCGTGGCCGAGCTGATCGGTGTAGTACTCGAACGTGCCCGGCGAGTTGTCGACGCCGGACCCCGCGCGGTTGAGCACGTGCGTGAACACGTACTCGTTGATGAACGCGAGCCCGTCCTTGAGCCACATCGCGACGTGCCACGGCAGGAAGACCGCGACCATCAGGATGACACCGCGCTTGAGCTCGTAGTCGCCGTCGTAGAGCGCGCGCCAGCGGAACAGGAGGATGACGTGGAACACGGCGACACCGCCGAACACGGTGAGCCCGGGCGGCCCCTTCGCGAGCACGCTGAGACCGATGATCGCGTACGCGGCGACCAGATAGATCTGGCGCATCGTCGTGATCGGCTCGAACCGCAGCAGGCGCCGGAGGATGTCGTCGGTGCGCTGCCACGCGGCCCGCGCCGTCCGTTGCCCGCGCAGGCGATCGACCACGTACACGCCCGGCCACAGTAGTGCGCGCAGCGGGTAGTGCAGCAGGTCGTACGCGATGGGCTCGGTGCGCGGCCAGCGATCGCCGAGATCCTTGCGCACGAACGGCAGCACGAGCGCGCGCCGCAGATACCGATCCGGGGCGTGGCGGTCCCACGGCTTCACCGTGTTGTCGATGAAGTGCCGCCACAGCGACTGGTCCTCGCGGCGGTTGGGGAGCGGCTCGCCGGCGAGCGCGGCGATCACGCCGCCGAGGAGCCACAGCGGCATGCGCAGCAGCAGCCAGCCATCGCGGCTCGTGAGTGCGAACATCGCGAACATGCCGAGCGGCAGCATGACCGCGGGGTTCCACTTGAGGCCGCGCACCGCGAGCTGCGGCGACACGATGAAGTGGTGCGCGTAGTAGACCGCTTGCACGAGCACGAACAGGCCGATCAGCCCGAACACGAGGTGGCGTGCATCGAGCGCGATGCGGCCGCGGCTCCAGCGCGTCGGGATCGGCCGGTCGCCGTCCTCCATCGCGAGGATGAACAGCGACAGCGCGCCGACCGTGCACGCGACCATCGGCATGTCGGGGATCGCGGTGCGGGCGATCATGCAGAACATCGGTGTCGTGCCGACGACGAGCAGGCCGAGCCACGCCATGCGCCGCCCGATCAGGCGCGCCAGCATCCACCACAGGAGGGTGAGGCCGGCGATCGCCGCGAGGATGAACGGCATGCGGATGCCGATCAGCACGCGCGCCGTGTCGGTCATCTCGCCCGAGTACCCGCCGTCCGCGGCGACGCCGACCGCCTTCATGCCGGCGGCCATCATCCAGAACTGCAGCACCGGCTTGGAGCGGAACCCCTCGTTCTCGTCGAAGCCGCCGCCGTACGACCCGGGCCACTCGGTGTGCACCCAGTCGTGGTTCTGCCGCATCATGCGCGCGACCTCGCCGTAGTGCGTCTCCCATGGATCGAGCAGCGTGTAGCGCCCGATGCCTGGGACGAGGACCACGAGCGAGACCACCACGACGAGCGCGAGCTCGAACCGGGTGGCACCCGAGCGCTTCGGCGACGACATCGGGGCCAACGCTAACACGGGGCGCGCGATGATAAGGTGCGGCCGTGTCGCGCTTCCCCGAGGTCTCGCGCGCCGGCGCCGCGGTGCCGGCCTCGATCTTCATCCGTCTGCGCGAACACCTGGCGAGATTTCCCGGGGACGTCATCCCGCTCCAGATCGGGGACACCCACCTCGCCCCGCCGGCGCGCCTGGACGCGATCGCGTGGGCCGAGCTCGCCGCGGTCGACGTCTACGCCTACAACAACGCGAACGGCTGGGGGCCGCTCGTCGACGCGCTCGTCGAGAAGGCGCGCGTGCGCAACCGCATTCCCGTCGGGCCCGCGGGCGTCCAGGTCGCCGTCGGCGCGACCCACGCGCTCGCGTGTGCGGTCCAGGCGGTGTGCGATCCGGGCGACGAGCTGATCCTGCTGACGCCGCACTGGCCGCTGATCCGCGGCATCGCGCTCGGCTACAACGTCGTGCCCGTCGAGGTGCCGTTCACCCTGCACGGCGCCGAGCGTTCTCCCGACGACGCCGTCGCACGCATCGAGGCCGCGATCACGCCGCGCACGACGGCGCTCTACTTCGCGACTCCGAACAACCCGGACGGCGCGATGTACACGCCCGAGGTGCTCGCCGCGATCGCGGCGGTGTGCGCGAAGCATGGCCTGTGGATCCTCTCCGACGAGGTCTACGAGGACTACACGTTCGACGGCGCGCACGCGTCGATCGCCGCGGTGCCCGGTGCGGCCGAGCGCACGATCACGGTGTTCTCGTTCTCGAAGAGCTACGCGCAGGCCGGCCTGCGCGTCGGCTACGCGTTCGGCCCCGACGCCGCGATCGCGACGATCAAGAAGCTCGTCAACCACAGCGTGTACAACGTGCCCGTCGCGATGCAGCGCGCCGCGCTCGCGGCGTTGACCTCGGGCGCGCCGTTCCTCGCGAGCGCGAAGGCGACCTACGCCGCCGCCCGCGACCGCGCACGCGCGCGGCTGCGCGCTCCGTCGGCGACGCCGCCCGGCGCCGCGTACCTGTGGGTCGATTTTCGCGCGTGGACCGGCGACGACTGCATGCCCATCCTCGAGCGGTGCGCCGCCGCGGGCGTGCTGCTGGCGCCGGGCCACGCGTTCGGCGCGATGTGCGGTGGCTGGGCGCGGCTCTGTTACACCGGCGTTCCCGCCGAGCGCCTCGAACAAGGCATCGACCGGATCAACGCCGCGCTCGAGGGCCTGTGATCGCGAGCAGGGGACCGGCCCCTGTTGCGAGGTGCCGGTGATCGCTCGCGCGGTCGCGGAGGCGGCGTTCGCGGATGCGGTGCGCGCGTGCGATCCGGCAGCCCGCGTCCGGGCCGCGCTCGCGGGCGCCGCGATCGCCACACGGCTCGCCGGTCGCGCGCGGTTCGGCATCGCGATCGGCAAGGCGGGGCTCGCGATGGCGCGCGGCGCGGGGCCGGTCGAGCAGGGAGTCGCCATCACGCCGGCCGACGACGACGCGCCATTACCCGCGGGCTGGACGCGCATGGTCTCGGCGCACCCGGTCCCCGACGAGCGCAGCCTCGCCGCGGCCGATGCGGCGTGGGGCATCGCGCGCCTCGCTTCTCCTCGCGATGCGTTGCTCGTCCTTGTCTCCGGCGGTGCGTCCGCGCTGATCGAGGCGCCGCGCGGCGACCTTTCGCTCGACGAGCTGCGCGCGGTCACCGGCGCCGTGATGGCTGCGGGCGCGCCGATCGCCGAGCTCAACACCGTGCGTGCTGCGCTGTCGCAGATCAAGGCGGGCGGGCTCGCGCTCGAGTCCCGCGCGCCGGTCACCACGCTCGCGATCAGCGATGTGGTCGACGACGATCCCGCCGTCATTGGCTCCGGCCCGACGATCGGTGCGTGGCTCGCGCACGCCGAGTCGGCCCCGGCATCGGCCTCAGCTCCGGTATCGGTCCCGGCATCGGCATCGGCATCGGCATCGGCGTCGCCCTCGGCTCTGGTATCGGGCTCGGCGTCGGACTCTGCTGCAGTTGCGGTATCGGTTCCGGCATCGGCATCGGCATCGGTCCCGGCATCGGTTTCGGCATCGGCATCGGCATCGGCTTCAGCTCCGGTATCGGGCGCGGCATCAGCATCGGGTCCCGGATCGGCATCGGCATCGGCTCCGGCTCCGGCTCCGGCTCCGTCCGCGTCGCGGCAGATGCTGCGCGGGTGTGGAGAGGGAGTCGACGTCGGCGCGGCGGACGCCGCCTTGCGGGCGCGCGCGAGAGAGTTGCTCTCGCACTATGGCGTCACCGGAACGGCGCGAGTAGCCTCGATTCTCGAGGCGCCCGCGCGGTCGCTCGTCGTGCAGCGGGACGATGCGGCGTGGTTGATCGCGCCGATGTCCGCGTTCGCCGAGGCGGCGCACGACGCGCTCGAGGCGCGCGGCGTCCTCGGCATGTTCGCGGCGACGCCGATCACGCA
>DATLHR010000376.1:0-12351 GCA_035539815.1 Kofleriaceae bacterium | reverse complement strand
CCAGCGCACCGCTGGCACTGGAATCGACGAACTTCCGTCGAGAACGATGGCTGCCGAGTCGGACACATCGCTTCTGGATCGTGTGATCGGCTGGAGGCGACCACGGAAGTTCAGGTCGGGCTCGGGCTCGGGCTCGGGTCGGCACAGCCGATCTCTGGGGTCAGAAGCGGCCGCCGAGCGTGACGCCCGCACCGGTCGCGCTCGCCGTCGGCGCGATCTGCACCTGCTCCTCGCTGCCGCGCCAGAACAGCACGCCCGCGGCGATCGCGGAGGCGCCGGCGAGCCCGAACGATACCCACGCGAGCGTGTCGTAGCGCTCGCCTTCCTCGACGAGTGCGTCGTAGGTGGCCTTGGTCCGCGCATCGAACGACGGTGGGAGATCGTTGAGCCCGACATAGAGATCGCGGATGTCGTTCTCCGCGGAGCTCGCCGAGTACGCGAGCACCCCGCCGACCGTGGCGAACGCGACGGAGCTCGCCACCAGCAGCCACGCGGCGCGGTTGCGAGGCCGCAGGCCCGTCGTCGGAGCCGGGGCGGCCGGGGCAGCGGCGGGCGTCGCCGCGACGGTGGGCGCGGGCGTGGCGGTGGTGGAGGCGGCCGGCGTGACCTCCGGCGCCGAGGTGGCCGGAGGTGCCGTGGAGGAGGGAGCGGCGTTGCCGGGCGCCGTCATCGTGTTGCCGGGGGCATCGGTCGGCCCCGCCGGTCGGGCAGGGCGCGCGAGGTTGCGGTCATCGCCGCCGCACGCGCGGATGCGCTCGCGGGTCTGCTCGACGAACGCGTCGGTGCCCTTCGCCTCTTGCAGGTAGCGCCCGTAGTAGATCAGCGCGACGTCGCACTTGCCCGCGCGCTCGCTGGCGCTGCCGATCTTGTAGAACAGGACCGGATCGTGGGTCAGGTCGTATGCGCCCGTGTAATTGCGGATCGCGTCGTCGAATCGCCCTGCCTGGACGTCCAGCTCGGCGAGGCCGTACAGCAGCTTCGCACGCTCGCGATCCGCCTCCGGGGCAGGCTGAGCCGCGGCCGCGCCGACGAGCACGCCGATCAGCACGCCTGCGAGCAAGCCTCGCCTTCGGCGAGGCGCGCAGCACCGCGAAGCGTTGCGCCGGTAGATGCCCGCCCGCATGAGATCCAATCGTAACCCGGGATGCGCTATACCGACGGGGCTTTATGGCGAAGATCGATCTGGTCCGCAACCTCGGTGTGGTCGCTCACATCGACGCCGGCAAGACCACCGTCTCGGAGCGGTTCTTGTTCCACTCCGGCAAGATCCACAAGGTCGGCGAGGTCCACGACGGCGAGACCGAGATGGACTGGATGGAGCAAGAGCGCGAGCGCGGCATCACCATCACGGCCGCCGCGACGACGTTCGAGTGGAAGAAGCACGAGATCCACCTGATCGACACCCCGGGACACGTCGACTTCACGATCGAGGTCGAGCGCTCGCTGCGCGTCCTCGACGGCGCGGTCGTCGTGTTCTGCGGCGTCGCGGGCGTGCAGCCGCAGTCCGAGACGGTGTGGCACCAGGCCGACAAGTTCCGCGTGCCGCGCGTCGCCTTCATCAACAAGCTCGATCGCATCGGCGCGTCGTTCCCGGGCGTGGTCGCCGACATCCGCGAGCGCCTCGGCGCCAATGCCGTGCCCGTCCAGCTGCCGATCGGCTCCGAGGACGGGTTCTCGGGGTGCATCGATCTCGTGCGCATGAAGGCGATCATGTTCACCGGCGACGTCACCGACGTCCCCGACGTCGTCGACATCCCCGCCGACCTCGCGGCCCAGGCCGCCGATGCGCGCGATCAGATGATCCAGTCGATCGCGGATCTCGATGACGCGATCGCCATGAAGTACCTCGAGGGCCAGGACATCACGGTCGCCGAGCTCGACGCCGCGATCCGCAAGGCGACGATCGCCGTGAAGATGGTGCCCGTGTTCGGCGGCACCGCCCTGCGCAACAAGGGCATCCACCCGCTGCTCGACGGCGTGATCTCATACCTGCCATCGCCGGCCGACGTGCCGCCGGTGACCGGCGTCGACCCGCGGAACACGAGCGAGAAGCTCGTGCGCGCGCCGAAGAACAACGAGCCGTTCGCCGCGCTCGCGTTCAAGATCGCGATGGACGAGGGCCGCAAGGTCGTCTTCATGCGCGTGTTCTCCGGCATGATCGAGTCCGGCGCCGAGGTGCTCAACGTGCGCACCGGCAAGAAGGAGAAGATCGCGCGGCTGTTCCAGCTGCACGCGAACAAGCGCGAGCGCCTCGACAAGGCGGTCGCCGGCGAGATCGTCGCCGTGGCCGGCCTCAAGGACGCGACCACCGGCGACACGGTGTGCGATCCGAAGTCGCCGGTCCTGCTCGAACGCATCGACACCTACGAGCCCGTGATCTCGCAGGCGATCGAGGCCGAGAACCAGTCCGCGAAGGAGCGCCTCGACTTCGCGCTCGGCAAGATGGCCGACGAAGATCCGACGTTCCGCTACGACGAGGACAAGGACACCGGCCAGACGCTGATCCGCGGCATGGGCGAGCTCCACCTCGAGATCATCGTCGACCGCATGAAGCGCGAGTACGGCGTGCAAGCGCGCGCCGGCAAGCCGCAGGTCGTGTATCGGGAGACCGTGCTCGGGGAGGCAGAGGGCCACGCGGTGTTCGAGCGGTCGATCGGGACCTCGGGGAAGGAGCAGGAGATCTACGGCGACGCCTCGTGCCACGTGCGCGGCCGCGCTCGCGCCTCCGGCATGGAGTTCAAGAACGCGCTACCCGCGGGCTCCCTGCTGCCCGAGCACATCGTCCAGGCCGCCATGCAGGGCCTGCGCGACGCCGCCTCGAGCGGCCCGGACGGCTATCCGCTCGAGGACGTCGAGGTCACGCTCACGAAGGTCACGCTCAAGGATGGAGCCAACGGCGAGATCGGTGCGCGCGCCGCGGCCGCCGAGGCGTTCCGCCGCGCGGTGCACGCCGCCACGCCGTCACGCCTCGAGCCGATCATGGCCGTCGAGGTCACCGTCGACGACGAGTACCTCGGCGCGGTGATCGGTGACCTCAACCAGCGCCGCGGTCACGTGCAGGACGTCGGTGCGCGCGGGGCCAAGCGCCTCGTCGCGGCGCACGTGGCGCTGCGCAACATGTTCGGCTACTCGACGCGCCTGCGCAGCCTCACCGAGGGACGCGCGACGTTCTCGATGCAGTTCCACGCGTACGACACGCTGCAGGCCGCGTAGTCACGGCGCGGCGTCGACGAGGCAGCTCTCGAGCTCCGCGGGCAACGGAGCGAGCGGCTCGCAGTGGATCTTGTTCGCGGTCTCGTCGCACGCGGTCGGCAGCGTCGTCGCATCGACCGCGAGCGTCGTGAACTTGAAGAGCGCGGGGATCGCGAGACCGGACCCGTCGTCGAAGTCGACGGCGATCGCCGCGGCGCGCACGACGGAGGTCATCGTCTGCGGGATCAGGAAGCTGCCGCGCGCGCTCAGCGTCAGGTCGCACCCAGCGTTCGAGAGGGTCGCGCCGAGGTTGTTCCAGACGAGCTCGGCGCCGAACCCGCTGCCCCTCGCGGACCCGACGATGAACGTGCATGCGCGCCCGCCCGATGGAATGGCGACCGTCGCCTCCGAGGTGCACGCCACCGCGGTCTCGGCCCCAGCCTCGACATCGTAGGGCGCGAACACCTCGCACTTGAGCAGCAGTCCGGAGAACCCGCTCGTCGCGGCGAGGTCCTTCACGCACTCGACATCCGCGCACGAGTTGCACGCCAAGGGAGGTGCGCAGTAGTGGCTCGGATCGCACGCGGCCGGGTCCGGCGGACGGCCGTCGACGCAGCCCGGGCCGCCGAGCCGGCAGCCGCTACCTCCGCTGCCCGTCAAGCACTTGACCTCGGCGAGCCCAGGCCCTCGCGTGTCCATGAACACGTCGGAGGTGCACTCGAGCGGATCGGTCTTCGCGAACCCGTCACAGTCGACGTCGTTCGTGTCGGGGACGATGAACAGGCCGCGCAGCGCGTCGTCATCGGCGGCATCGACGCGGCCATCGCCGGTCGCATCGAGGCCTGCGATCGTCGCGGGCTTGTAGCTGTCGCGGTTGTTCTGGAGATACACGCAGCGGTCGGGGGGGCCCGCGTTCGACCACAGCCGCACCTGGCTGATCGCGTCCGGCGCCTGCGTCGCGTCCTCGGCCGCCTCGAGCACGAGCTCGTACTTCGTGTACTCGTCGCCCTCGAGCTTGCGCACGCGCACGCGCACGGCGGACGCGGTCGGCGTCGCCACGAACCGCTCGCCATCGGCGTTCCTGCTCGCACCGATGCCCGCGATCGCGGCGACGAGATCGAGCTGCTGGTAGCCGGCGAGATCGAGCGCGAACTCGACGCGCCCGCCTGGAGTGATCGGCTTGACGAAGCTCGAGATCACGGACGTGGCGACGTAGCCGCTCCGCGCGTCCATGCCGGCGGGCGTGATCCACACGAGCTCCTCGCTCGCCCGCTTGCCGACGACCAGCTGGACCGTATCGAGCGGTTGCCCGCTCTGATCGATGACGACGATCGAGACGTCGGCATCGGTACCACCGCACGCGACGAGCACGACACACGCGAACGACCCCAGCCAGCGCATGCGACCAGGATAACCCCTTATCGAAGTGCGCGTCGACCACGTCGAAAAGTCGCCCCGTGATCGTGCGCACTCGACGATTCGCACATGGCATCTCGTCCTGCGACGGCGAGCCGCGTCGCTCGTCGCGCACCGTTCGTTCCCGTTTCCGAGCCGGTCGCCTCACCCGTGATCAAGTGGGTCGGCGGCAAGACCAAGCTCCTGCCCGAGCTGCTCGCGCGCATGCCCGAGAAGTTCAACCGCTACTACGAGCCGTTCGCTGGTGGGCTCGCGCTGTTCTTCCGTGTCGCGCCGCAGCGGGCCGTGATCTCCGACGCGAACGCGGATCTGATCGCGCTGTACCGCGCGATCTCCGGCGACGTCGGCGCCGTGATCAAGCGCCTGCAGCGCTACCGCACCGAGCACGACGAAGCGCACTATTACGCGACGCGCGAACGGTGGAACCAGTTCCACGACAAGTGGAGCGACGCCGATCGCGCGGCGACGTTCATCTACCTCAACAAGACCTGCTTCAACGGGCTGTGGCGTGTGAACCGCGCCGGTGACTTCAACGTCCCGATCGGCCGCTATGCAGATCCTCCGATCTGCGTGCCCGACACGCTGCGCGCCGCTCACACGTTGCTCGCGCGCGCGGACCTTCGCCAGGGCGACTACAAGGACGCCGTGAAGGACGCGGCGCGCGGCGACTTCGTCTACTTCGATCCGCCGTACGATCCGGTCACGCCGACGGCGAACTTCACGAGCTACAGCGCCGACGGCTTCGGTCCCGACGATCAGCGCGCGCTCGCCGACACCGCGCGCAAGCTGGTCGCGCGCGGTTGCCGCGTGATGCTTTCCAACAGCGACACGCCGTTCATTCGTTCGATCTACAAGGGCTTCACCGTCGAGACGGTGAAGTGTCCGCGCGCGATCAACTCGAACGCCGCCAAGCGCGGCGACGTCGACGAGGTGATCATCACGGCCGGCATGTAGCCGGCGACGGAATCACGCGAGCGCGGTGGTGCCGGCGTACTGCTGCGTCGACGGATCGTAGTCGACGAGCGTGCCGACGACGCCGGCGGCCTTGGCGATGCGCACGATGTCATCGCGGTTGCCGCGGACGACCATGCGGGGCTCGGCGCCCGCGAGCTCCTGTGCGTTCACGAACTGCCGCGCCTTCGCGACGTTCTTGAACACGAGCAGGTAGGTCTGGTCATTGCCAGCGCGGCACATCACGGGCACGCGGCCGTCTGCGTCTTGCGCGGCGAGCTCGCCTTCGTTCTGCACCAACAGGACCCACATGCCACCAAGCGTTCCGGCGTCATTTGCGGGCGTGTTCGTCTGCAACATCTAGTCTTTTGGTCTCCTGCTCCGGGGAAAGTGGAGCGGGGCATAGATGCTGGTTTTCCCTCGATCTGTCAAGGTACTTTGTAACGCCGGCTCGGGTTGTGACGTAGTCTCCTCGCGATGATTACGAGGCGCGTCCAGCTGCCGGTCCTCGGGGGCGCCCCCGCGACGCTGCCGGCCCGCGCCGACGCTCCCGCGGACCCCCTGGTCGACGGATTCGCCCGCCGCATCCGCTACCTGCGGATCTCGGTGACCGACCGATGCAACTACCGCTGCAGCTACTGCATGCCCGAGGAGCTCGGCCGCGAGCTCGCGTTTGCGCCGCGGGCGGCGATCCTCTCGTTCGAGGAGCTCGAGCGCGTGGTGACCGTGTTCGCGCGCCTCGGCGTGCGCAAGCTGCGGCTGACCGGCGGGGAGCCCACGGTGCGCAAGGGCATCGTCGAGCTCGTCGCGCGGCTGCGGGCGGTGCGAGGGATCGAGCAGGTCGTGATGACGTCCAACGGCCATGTCCTCGAGGAGCTCGCGGGCCCGCTCGCCGCCGCGGGGCTGGCGGGCGTCAACGTCTCGCTCGACACGCTCGACGCGGCGCGCTTCGCGGAGCTCACCGGCCGCGGCGAGCTCGCGCGCGTGCTCGCCGGGATCGACGCCGCCGTCGCCGCCGGTATGCGGGTGAAGACCAACGCCGTCGCGCTCCGCGGCATCAACGACGGTGAGCTCGTCGCGCTCTGCGAGGACGCCTGGCGGCGCGGTGCCGTGCCGCGCTTCATCGAGCACATGCCGATGTCGGACGGCCAGCTGTACGCGCGTGACGCCGAGGTCTCCGCCGGCGAGATCCGGGCCGCCATCGAGGCCACGCTCGGGTCGCTGGTGCCCACCGAGCGCCCGGGGGCGGATCCGGGCCCCGCGCGCTACTGGCGCGTCGCGGCGACGGGGCGCGAGCTCGGGATCATTTCGGCGATGACCGAACACTTCTGCGACGACTGCAACCGACTGCGCCTCACCGCGACCGGCGATCTGCACGCGTGCCTGGGACATGATGACGCGGTCAGCCTGCGCGATGTGGTGCGTGCCGGCGGCACGGATGATGACCTCGTGCGAGCCATTTCTTCGTCGGTAACGGGCAAGCGCGCGGGCCATACGTTCGAGCGCTCGGGCACCGGAGGTCCGCAGAAACACATGATCGGTATCGGGGGTTAGGGATAGTCCGCAAGGCGCGGAATGGACCGTTTGCATGCTACGGTTGCCACACTCGCCGGGCATGCCGTACCCCACGTTTGGGGCGGAGGCTTTTTCCCATGCAGAACAGCACCATCGCCAAGATCGCCCTGACGGGCGCAGTCATCGTGGGAGGGGTGGTCTTCTTCGCGAAGTCGGCCTCCAGCAGCCGCGAACCATACCGGATGGTCGACCAGCTCGTGACCACCATGGCGGGGCCCGACGCGGCCGCGCAGTGGAATGGCAAGCAGCTCAAGGTCCACGGCTGGGTGGTCGCAGGGACCATCAAGGAGAAGGTCGTCGATCAGGAGACGATCCGGACCTTCGTCCTCCACAAGGACGGCAAGAAGATCCGCGTCTTCAATCGCGGCCCCAAGCCCGACACGTTCAAGGATCAATCCGAGTGCGTCGCGACCGGCCGCATTCTCCCGGCGAGCGAGGCCGCGGCGATGGCGAAGGCGCTCGACGTGCGCGCGGATGGCGAGCAGACGTTTGTCGTCGAGGCCACCGAGCTGATGGCGAAGTGTCCGTCGAAGTATGAAGGGGCGCAGGGCAACAAGAATCTCGACGACTCCAGCGGCGTGAAGTTCCAGTGAACGAGACCGGCGTTCCCTTCTCACCGATCGCGCTCGTCGGCACGATCGCGCTCCTCTCCGCGTACCTGCTCGCCGCCTGGGCGGTCGCGGCGGGCATCGCGGGCAACGTTCGCAAGAACGGCCGGCTGATCTCGTCGTCGGTATACGCGCTGTATGGCTTTTCGGCGCTCGTCGCACTCGCGTCGGCGCTGATGATCTACGCGTTCCTCACCCACGACTTCACGATCAAGTACATCGCGTCGAACAGCGACGTCTCGATGTCCGCGTGGTCGAAGGTGACCGCGCTGTGGGGCGGCCTCGACGGCTCGCTCTTGTTCTGGGTGCTCGTGCTCGCATTGTTCTCGACGGTGGCGATCGTCCTCAACGCGAAGCGCCACCGCGACATGATCGGCTACGTCGTCGCGACCATCATGGTCGTGCAGCTGTTCTTCCTGTCGCTGCTGATCTTCACCAAGGATCCGTTCGCGACGTTCCTCACGCCGCCGCCGCCCGACGGCAAGTGCCTCAACCCGCTGCTCCAGAACTACTGGATGGTGATCCATCCGCCGAGCCTGTACGTCGGGTTCGTCGCGGCGACGATCCCGTTCGCGTTCGGCATCGGTGCGCTGGCGTCGGGCCGCCTCGACGATCTGTGGCTGGGCTCGGTGCGGTCGTGGATGCTGATCTGCTTCGGCTTCCTGTCGCTCGGGCTCATCCTCGGTGGCCGCTGGGCGTACGAGGAGCTCGGCTGGGGCGGCTACTGGGCGTGGGATCCGGTCGAGAACGCCGGGTTCATCCCGTGGTTCACGGCGACCGCGTTCTTGCACTCCGCCATCATCCAGGAGCAGCGCGGCGGCATGAAGCGCTGGAACCTCGCGCTCGTCTGCCTGACGTTCTTCCTCACCATCTTCGGCACGTTCATGACGCGCTCGGGGATCGTGCAGTCGGTGCACGCGTTCGGCGAGGACAACGTGCTCGCGCTGCAGTTCGTCGTGTTCATGGCGGTGATCGCCGTCGTGTCCGTCGGCCTGATCGTCTACCGCTCGAACCAGCTCGCCTCGAAGCTCGAGTTCGAGTCGTTCTGGTCGCGCGAGTTCGCGTTCCTGGTCAACAACTGGATCCTCCTCGGCTGCGCGTTCTTCGTCCTGTTCGCGACGATGTTCCCGACGATCTCCGAGGCGCTCGACGGCTCGCGCACGTCGGTCGGCATCCCGTTCTTCAACCGGTGGATGACGCCGTTCGGGCTGTTGCTGCTGTTCCTCGCGGGCGCCGCACCGCTGCTCGCCTGGCGCAAGACCACACGCGCACGGCTCGCGCAGCAGTTCCTGTGGCCCACGGTGTTCGCGGCCCTCGTCGCGGTCGTCGCGATCGCCCTGACCTGGGACTCCGGCAAGTCGTGGCGCGAGCAGACGCTGCTCCACCGCAGCGCGATCTTCTCGAAGGATATCAAGGCCCCGATCTCGCTGCTCAACCTCATCCTGATCGCGCAGGTGGTGGGCTCGATCGCTCAGGAGTTCATCCGCGGCATGATGGTCAAGCGTCGGCAGACGGGATGGGACCCGATCTCGGCGACGATCAGCCTCATCGTGTCGAAGCGTCGCAAGTACGGCGGCTACATCGTGCACCTGGGCGTCGCGCTGATGTTCTTCGGCTTCGGCGGCAAGGCCTACGACCGCATGGCCGATCGCACGATCAACGTGCCGGCGGTGATGGACCAGAACGTCCAGTTCGGAGCGGATGGATCCGCGACCAACCTGCCAAAGACGGCCTCGGCGTTCACGTTCGGCGAGTACACGTTCCTGTACGAGAAGATGATCACGACGTCGGATGACGCCAAGGAAGCGGTCACCGCGCAGGTCAGCATCTGGCACGACGGCGAGAACCTCGGCGCCGTGTACCCGGCGAAGTGGAAGTACGCTTGCGAGGAGGAGGCGACGACGGAGGTCGCGATCCGCGTGCGGTTCGCCGAGGACATCTACGTCGTGCTCACCGGCTACGACCTCGAGACGCAGATGGCGAACTTCCGCGTGTTCATCAACCCGCTCATCAGCTGGGTGTGGATCGGCTTCCTCGTGCTCGCGTTCGGCACGATGGTGTGCCTGATCCCGCAGTCGCTGGTCGACCGGGTGACGCCGGGGGGCCGCGGCGGCTCCGGGCGCTCGACTCCCCTCGGACGCGCGGGCCAGGCCGGCATGCTCGCGCTCGTGGTCGGCGGGCTCGCGGTCGCGGCTCCGACCGACGCGTACGCGCAGGCGGAGCACGTCACCGTCGGCGGCGGCATGGGCGAGGACGGCACGGGCTGGCCGGCGATGAACCGGCCGGAGAACGACACCCAGGCCAAGGCGATGAAGGAGCTGCTCTGCGTGTGCGGGTGCCCGCGCGAGAGCGTGTTCGACTGCAAGTGCAAGAGCGCCGCGCAGCTGCGCGGTCAGATCATGGCCTTCCTCGACGAGCGCGATGCGAGCGGCAAGCCGAAGTGGGACCTGGGCTCCGACACCGGCCGCACGCGCGCGTACGACGCCGTGCTCGCGTTCTACTCGGGCAAGTACGGCGATCAGTTCCTCGCCACGCCGAAGAGCAAGTTCTCGTGGCTGTTCCCGTCGCTCGCGGTGGTCGGCGGCCTCGGGCTGCTCGCGGTGGTCGGCCGGCGGTTCGTGCAGCGCGGCCGCGCCGGGGCATCTTCGACGGTGGCGGCCGTCGCGAACAAGCCCGAAGACGAAACCTACGCCGACAAGCTCGACGACGAGCTCGCGAGCATCGACTAAGGCGCACCGATGGCCGGCGACAAGGCGGACAACGCGGAGGCCTCGGCGAAGGATCTTCCGAAGGCGCGCGTCATCGATCGTGACGGCGAGGAGCGCGTGCGCGATCCTTTGCGTGCGATCCGGATCGGCGGGTTCCTCGCGGCGCTCGTGATCGGCTGGGTGTTCATCCTCTACGTCAACAGGTTCGATCCGACGCCGCCGGTGGTGTTCGTCGGCCTCGCGTACCTCGCGCTGCTGTCGGCGATCTACGCGTTGTGGCGTACGGGCGTGGTCGTCGCGGACGAGAACGAGGACGATGCGGACTCCACGTGGGAGCGGCCGGTCGGGGCGCGCGGCGAGCTCGAGCGCGAGAAGAAGTCGCTGCTCAAGGCGATCAAGGAGACCGAGTTCGATCGCGAGATGGGCAAGCTGTCCAAGGCCGACGCCGATCGGATGATCACCGTCTATCGCGCGCGCGCGATCGAGGTCATCAAGGAGCTGGACAAGCCGCTCGATGGCGAAGGCACCGTGCGCGAGCAGATCGCGCGCGAGGTCAAGGCGCGGCTGGAGCTCGAGGAGAAGACGCGCGCCGCCGAGGTCGAAGCGAAGGCCGCCAAGAAGAAGAAGCTCCAGGCCAAGCCGGAGCGGAAGCCGCAACCGAAGCCCGCGAAGGCAGCGGCGAAGGCCGACGCGAAGGCGAAGGATCCCGACGAGGCGCCCGGGCCGGCGACGGAGGAGTCCGCGGAGGTGCCCGCGTCGAACGAGTCGGCGCAGGCGTCGGAGTCGAACGCGCCGGCCGACGCGCAACCCGAGGGAGCTGCATCGTGATGAGAGCCGTCCAGTCGCTCGCCCTCGCCATCGCTTGCGCGGCAGCGCTCGCCTCGCCCACCGTGAGCCACGCGCAGCCTGCCTCGGCGATCGGCACCCCGTTGCCCGACGACAAGCTCGCGCCCGGGACCGTCACCGTACGCGTCATCGATGGCACGCCCAGCAAGCCGGTCGTCGGCACCGACGTCACGCTGCTCGTGAACGGCCAGCCGCGGCTGGCGCGCACCGACGCGTCGGGGCGCGCGACGTTCTCGTCGTTGCCCGTCGGGGCGCAGGTGCAGGTGAAGATCACCGACGCCAACCAGAAGGAGCAGACGTCGTCGACGTTCCCGGTGCCCGCTGCCGGCGGCGCGCGCGTGATGCTCTCGATCTCCGAGTTCCAGGGCATGGGTGGCAGCGCGCCCATGTCGGGAGGCGGAGCCCCGATGCCAGGCGCCGGCATGCCGTCGGGGCGGGACGTCAGTGGCCAGCCGCGCCCCGATCGCGATACGCCGGCGGGCACCTACGTGGTGCGGCTGACCTACAACGGCAGCATGGCGGGGAGTGATGGTGCGCCCGCCATCGGCACGCCGGTGTTCCTGGTCGGCTACGCCGCGAATGACTCGGTGAAGGTCTTCACCACGCCCGTCGACGCGAATGGGCGCGCCACATTCTCCGACCTCGACATGACCGGTGCCACCGCGTACTACGCGCTGGCGTCGCTGCCGCGGCCCCCCGTGGTCGATCGCCTGATCTCGCAGGGCACGATGCTCAATGGCCAGAGCGGCGCACGCGTGGTGCTCTCGGGCGAGAAGCAGGACTCGACGGCGCCCGCCGTCGACGAGTACGCGAAGCTGATCCCGCGCGATGCGCGGCCGCTGCCGGCCGGCAAGGTGCGGATCACGCTCGACGGTGTCGCGCCGGCGGACAGTCCGGTCACGCTGTTCGATGCGCGCACGGGGACGCCGATCGGCACGCAGGCGGCGAAGCTGGGCGAGCCCGACATGACGCAGGTCGCGGGCGGCGCGGACCTCGCCGAGGATCCGGCGCTGCCCAGCGGAACGCTCGAGATCGTCGTCGGCGGCGGTCCGGGC
>DATLHR010000375.1:0-2328 GCA_035539815.1 Kofleriaceae bacterium | reverse complement strand
GCGTGGCGGAGGCTGGCGAGCGGCTTCTCGATCCCCTGCTCCTCGGCGTCGTGGGCGAGCTGGGCGTAGACCGACGGGGTCGCGAACAGCACCGTGGGCTTGTAGTTCTCGAGGGCGCGGAACAGCGGCTCGGACTGCGGTTGCGCCGGGAACAGGAGCGACTCGGACGGCACCGCGAGCGCGAGCAGCAGGCCCGAGCCCAGGCCATACGCCGTCGACAACCGCGCGACCGACAGGATGCGATCGGCGGGGGTGAGCTGCAGCAGCTCGCGCGCGAACGACGCGTGCGCCGCCGCGATCGTCCGCAGGCAGTGCGGCACCGCGCGCAGCTCGCCCGGCCCCGAGCCCGCCGAGTAGAGGAGCAGACACACGTCCTCCGGCCCCATCGGCGCGGCAGGCAGTGGCACCGCGCTGTCGACCAGCGCCTGGAAGTTCTGACTACCCGGCAGCTGCGGCCCCACGCAGATCACCTCGCGCAGCAACGGCGTCTCGGCGCGCACCGCATCGACGACCTGCTCGTGGCTGTCGTCGACGATCGCGATCACCGCCCCCGCGTGCACGACGTAGTCATGCACGTCATCCGCGGTCGACAGCTCGGAGACCGGCACCGCCACGGCGCCGGCGTGGATCACCGCGAGGATCGCGGCGGCCGCCTCCAGCGTATCGCGCATGAGAATGAGGACGCGCTCGCCACGCCGTAGCTCGATCTTCGGCAACGCAGCGGACGACCGCGAGGAGCCGCGCAGCGCCCCTGACAGGCGCGCGACCGTGTCGGTGAGCTCGTCGAAGGTCCAGCCGCGGTTGCCCTCGCGGATCGCGGTGCGCGGGCCGGCGCCGCTCGCGAGCGCGCCGTCGAGCAGCCACGCCGCCACGTTCCCGACGGAAGACATGCACGCAAATTGTAAGGGACTTGCCGCGCGACCACAAAAAAGATCGGGCATGTTGCACGTGTGCGCATCGTCGGCGGTACCCACGGAGGGCGCGTCTTGCGAGCTCCCGCCGGGGCCAAGACACGCCCCACCTCCGAAAAGGTCCGCGAGGCGATGTTCAATATCCTCGGCAACCTCCTGGGATCGCTCGAGGGGGCCTACGTTCTCGATCTCTTCGCCGGCTCGGGCGCGCTCGGGATCGAGGCCCTGTCCCGCGGCGCCGCACGCGCCACATTCGTCGATGCCGGGAAGCCCGCCCTCGGCGTCGTGCGAGAGAACCTGAAGGCGCTCGCGCTCGACGATCGCGCCGACCTCATCGCAGGCGATGCGGTGGCCCACGCCGCGCGGCTCGTGCCCCCCGAGCCGTGGCGCCTGGTGTTCGTCGATCCTCCGTACCAGTCAGACCTCGCCGTGCGAGCGGTGCTCGCCCTGCCACGCCTCCACCTGGCGCCGGGCGCGATCGTGGTGATCGAGCACGATCGCAAGCACGCGCCCCCCGACCCGCTGGGATCTCTGCTACGAACGGACCAGCGCCGTTACGGCGACACCATGGTCTCGTTCTACGAGGTGCCGGCATGACGCAATCCCGATCGATCGCGGTGTACCCCGGAACGTTCGATCCGATCACGAACGGCCACCTCGACATCCTCGAGCGTGCGCTCCGCCTGTTCGAGAGCGTGATCGTCACGATCGCCCCCAACATCCGCAAGAACCCGCTGTTCACCACCGACGAGCGGATGCAGTTCATCAAGGACGCGCTGCCTCAGTACGGCGATCGCCTCGAGTTCGCGGTGTTCGAGGGCCTGCTCGTCGACTTCTGCCGCAGCCGCAACGCGCAGGTGATCGTGCGCGGCCTGCGCGCCCTCGCCGACTTCGAGTACGAGTTCCAGTTCGCGCACATGAACCGCCGCCTCGCGCCCGGCGTCGACACCGTGTTCTTCATGACCGACGAGCGCAACCACTACGTCTCGTCGTCGCTCGTGAAGGAGGTCGCCAGCCTCGGCGGCGACGTCAACGGTCTCGTCCCAGCCGCCGTCGTCACCGCCCTCGCCGCCAAGTACAGGAAAAAGTGATGCCGCCCACGATCAAGATCGCGTCCCGCCTCGATCCCATCAAGCCGTCGATCACGCTCGCCGTGACCGCGAAGGCCGCCAAGCTCAAGGCCGACGGCCTCGACATCGTCAGCTTCGGCGCCGGCGAGCCCGACTTCGAGACGCCGGATCACATCAAGGCCGCCGCGCACGCCGCGCTCGACAAGCCGGGCTCGGGCAAGTACGTCGAGAACGTCGGCACGCTCGCGCTGCGCAAGGCGATCGCCGCCGAGCTGTCGAACGTGCACGCGATGACGATCGAGCCCGATCAGGTGCTCGTCTCGACGGGTGCGAAGCACTCTCTCTTC
>DATLHR010000374.1:0-2051 GCA_035539815.1 Kofleriaceae bacterium | reverse complement strand
CGTGCTGGGCTCGTGCCCTCCGCGTGCACGCACGCGAAACCGCGCGAGCTCGCGCGCGGTGCCGAGCGGGTCGACGTCGAGTCCCGCCGAGGAGATCAGGGGAGGCCGGGCGGCAGGCGCGCAGCCGACGACGTGCACCCGCGCACGCGCCGAAGGCGCGGCGATCGGCCCCTCGCGGCCGGCGCATGCGGCGAGCAGCACGAGCGCGAGGCACCGGCCACGACGCACTATCGCCCCTTCCACACCGGCTTGCGCTTGCCGAGGAACGCGGCGATGCCCTCGGCGGCGTCTTCGAGCGCGAGCACGCGGCCGAGCTCGCGCTCCAGATACATGAGCTGCGGCTCGAACTCCATGTCCTGCGACGCGTAGAACGCGAGCAGCCCCAGCCGCATCGCCGCCGGGCTGCGCTCGGCGATCTCTGCGGCGAGCGCGTCCGTGCGCGCCTCGAGCTCGGCCGCCGGCACCACGCGGTTCACCAGGCCCGCCGCCAGCGCCTCCGCCGAGCTCAGCCTGCGCCCGGTCAGCATCATCTCGAGTACGGTCTTGCGGCCGACGCTGCGCGTGAGCTCCGCCGTGATCATCATCGGCCACAAGCCGACCGCGATCTCGGTGGTTCCGAACTCCGCCGTCTCCGCTGCGACGACCAGATCACACGCGACCATCAGACCGAGCCCACCCGCGAGCGCGTGGCCGTTCACCATCGCGATGATCGGCTTACCGAGCTGGTGCATCGCCACGAGGAGCTCGACAAGCGTCGCCGTCGGCCCCTGCTTCGCCTGCATCGCGGACAGATCACCGCCCGCCGAGAACACCGTGCCTGCCCCGGTCAACACGACGACGCGCACCCGGTCGTTCGCCTTGATCGCCGCGAGCGCCTGCACCAGCTCGCCGCAGGTCAGCGGTCCGATCGGGTTGCGCTTGTCGGGGCGGTTCAGCGTGATGCGCGCGACCGCGCTTCCTTCATCGACGAGGATCGTCGCGTACTCGGGCATGGCACCGTGTATATCAGCTGCGTCGCGGGCGCGGATTGACACACTGCAACGCGGCGACCTACCCTCCGTTCATATGGTCCGTCGCATCGCCGGCGTCGCGCTCGCCCTGAGCCTCCTCGCGCCCGCCGCCGCTCTGGCCGACGACAACGACCTCGTCCTCTCGCGCCTCGGCACGCGCATCCCCGACGGCAGCGGCAACCTCACCAACGTCGTCGGTCAGAACCTCGAGTTCCGCGCGCTCGCCTCGCAGATGGGCGTCGTCCTCGCGCCGCACCTCCTGTCGCCTGCCGACACCGTCGGGTTCGGTGGCTTCCAGCTCACCGTCGACTACTCGACCACCACCATCGACGGCACCGCCGCGTACTGGCGCGCGCGCGAAGGCAGCGCCGAGCCCGCCACCGCCGGCACCGGCGCCCACGGCCCCGGCTCGCTCACCACCATCGGCGTGTTCGCGCGCAAGGGCATGTGGTTCCCCCTGCCCTCGTTCGAGATCGGCGGCGGCGCGGTCAAGCTCCTCGAGTCGAATGCGTGGACCGGCCAGCTCTACGCGAAGTTCGGCCTGCACGAGGGCTATCACCAGCTGCCTCTCCCCAGCGTCTCCGTGCGCGGCGCGGTCTCGCGCCTGATGTCGCAGCGCGAGCTCGACCTGACCGTCGCCTCGCTCGACGTCGTGCTCTCCAAGCACATCGGCGTCGGCGGCACCTGGAAGTTCCACCCGTTCGCCGGCTGGAACCTCCTCATGATCGTGCCGCGCTCCGAGGTCATCGACCCGACGCCCGACATCGACCCTCTCGTCATGGGCAACGAGGACGACGCGGACCTCGACTTCGTGTTCGACGAGCAAGACACGATCTTCCGGCACCGCTTCCTGTTCGGCGCCAAGTTCCAGTACAGCTTCCTCCAGCTCACCGTCGAGGCGCAGTTCGCGCTCGCCGGCAGCTCCACCGACGATCGCCCGGGCACCAACGAGCTCTGCATGCCCAACTCGACGACGTCCAACTGCGACGCCAAGGACACCGCCGGCTCGCAGCGCACGCTCGCGGTCTCGGCCGGCTTCGA
>DATLHR010000373.1:0-1816 GCA_035539815.1 Kofleriaceae bacterium | reverse complement strand
CGCAGGGCCGTCAGCGCGCCCAGTAGGCCTCTTCGTCGAGGCCCTCCTCGCGCTCGGGCAGGCCGCGCGTGAGGCGTGGCGCCGCCTGGGCGAGGACCTCGTAGCTGACGCGGTTGGCGTAGCGGCAGACCTGGCTCATCGAGGAGTAGGTGAGGAACTCGCGCGCGTGCTTGGAGGAGTTGGGGACGCGCGCCTTGTGGTAGCGGTTCGCGGCCATGTCGTGGAGGAGAGCGGAGAGCGCCGCGTCGCCGGCGCCGTTGGTGCTGGTGATGCGCGTGGGGCCGCCGTGGTACGGCGCGATGTGGGCGAACACCTTGACCGGGTTCGCGCACCCGGCGCGGTGCATCGGGCGGCTGAACTCGTAGCGATTGAACTCGGGGATGGCGCCCGGCAGGAGCGGGTAACGCGTCGCGCGCTTGGCCTCGTCGTCGGTGTGGCCCGCCAGGTAGAGACCGACCGGGCCGGCGGTGCAGAGCACGAGCTCGGCGAAATCGAGCGCGCGCTCGCACGCGAGGAGCGGATCGGCGAGGCCGGTGAGGGCCTCGCCCTCTTCCTCGTTCATCGCCACGATGTCGACGTGCTCGGCGATGAAGTCGCGCCAGAACTCGGGGCGCTCCGCGATGACGAAGCGCGTGCCGAGCGTGAGCACGACGGGCACGTCGTGCGCGCGCGCGAGCGCGACGGCGCGCAGCGTGGCGTCGGGCATCGGATCGCCCGGCTTGCAGCGCATGAGATAGGCGGAGATGACGAGCGCCGACGCGTCGGCGAACACCGCGGCCGGGATGCTCTCGGGACGGAGCTTGTTCATCTCGCCTTCGCTGATCGCGAACGTGCGCTCGCCGTCGGGCGTGATGAGCGCGAAGCAGCGGCCGATGGGACCGTCGACGGGTTGCAGGTGATCTAGGTTGACGTGACTCGAGGTGTTCGAGAGATAGCGATAGCCCGACGTGCCGAGCCGGATCGACTCGCTCATCACGCCGAGGAGGATCGAGGCGTCGTCGGCGAGCAGCGAGTAGTTGTGCAGCGTGTTGCCGACGGTGCCGCCCGCGAACTCGTACGAGATCAGGTTCGCCGCGAGGAGCTCGTCATACAGTGCCGCCGCGCGGTCGTTGGCGATGACCGTCGAGGCCCCCTTGGGCAGCGCGTACCGCGCGAGCAGCTCGTCGGGCACGCGCGCGTCGATGTCGACGAGCGTCTGATCGATGCCCACGACGTGTGTGCGCGCAGCGGGTCCGTCCGCGGCGACTGCCTGGAACAGCGGATCGCGCTCGTGGACGGGGAAGTAGTGCTTGTGCTTGCGGCGGCCGGGAAAACGCACGGGGCACCCGCGAGCGTACCACCAAGCTAAAGCGCGCCGGCCGGCGGCATCACGGTGACTTCCTCGACGGCGATGTTCGGCCGCGCCACGATCGAGACCAGGAACCCGGCGACATCTTCGGGCTTCATCATCTTGCTGCGGTCGAAGCCCGGCCGATCGTCCCAGATCGGCGTATCCGTCGCGCCCGGCAGGATCGAGGTGACCCGGATGTCGTACGGGCGCGCTTCCTCGGCGAGCACGCGGGTGAGCCCGAGCTGCCCGGCCTTGGCCGCCGTGTACGCGCCGCACTCGACGAACGTGCGGTGCGCGACGTGCGAGCCGATCACGACGATGTGCCCCTTGCGCCGCGGCTGCATCCGGCGCAGCGCCGCCCGGGCGCACAGCAGCGTGCCGACGACGTGGACGTCGAGCATCGCGCGCAGGTCGGCCGGCTTCGCGTGGAGGATCGGCGCGAACGTCCCGACGCCCGCCGAGCACACGAGCACGTCGACCTCGGGC
>DATLHR010000372.1:0-12798 GCA_035539815.1 Kofleriaceae bacterium | reverse complement strand
CGATCATCTCGGGGCTCAGTTCCGACGACACCCGCGCGAATTGTAGCCGCGTTCGCGCGTCCGATGTCCGACCGGAACACGGACGTGACGTCCGAATTCCGGGCACGCGCCGCGCGCGCCGCTCGTCGTTCCGCGCATCTCCGCCGGCACGCTTCGCCCGCGCGCTTTGCCCGGCGTCGAGGTCAGCGTCGACGAGCTGTTCCGCCGCGAGTAGTCACTCCACCGGCGGCGGAGGCGGCGGGCCCTTGCGCACGCGCAGCGGCACGACCGGCGAACCATTGCTGCGGTTCGCGAGCTGGCCGCACGCGGCGTCGATGTCGTCGCCCTTGGGGATCCGCAGGTAGGTCGACAGCCCGAGACGCTTGCACTCGTTCTGGAAGGCCTCGATCACGTCGGGGCTCGGCCGCCGGTACTCCGCCTCGGGGTGCGGGTTGTACGGGATGATGTTGACCTTGCACTTGAAGCCGCGCAGCAGCTTCGACAGCTGCGCCGCATCGGCGAGCGAGTCGTTGACGCCGGCGAGCAGCACGTACTCGAAGGTGATGCGGCGGCGCTGCTCGAGCGGGTACGCCTTGAGCGCCGCGAGCAGCTTGCCGATGTTCCACTTGCGGTTGATCGGCATGATCATGTCGCGCACGGCGTCGTTCGGTGCGTTGAGCGACACGGCCAGGTTCGGGCGCACGGTCTCGTTGCCGAGCTTCTCGAGCTTGGGCACCAGGCCCGACGTCGAGACGGTGATGCGGCGCGCGGCGAGCTTCGCGCCCTTGTCATTGGTGAGGATGCGCAGCGAGCGAACGAGGTTGTCGTAGTTGTGCAGCGGCTCGCCCATCCCCATGTAGACGATGTTCGAGAGCCGCATGTCGGGCGCGACCTCGGCGAGGAGACGGCGACCGAGATAGACCTGGTCGACGATCTCGCCGGCGTCGAGGTTGCGCTTGAGCCCGAGCTTCGCGGTCGCGCAGAACTGGCAGTCCACCGCGCAGCCGACCTGCGACGAGATGCACTGCGTGACGTGCTCCCCCATCGGGATGAGGACGCTCTCGATCGATGAACCGTCGCGGGTGGTCAGCCGCAGCTTGCGCGTGCCGTCCTTCGAGGTCTGGACCTCCGCGACCTCGAGGCAGCCGATGCGCGCCCGGGCTGCGAACTCCTCGCGCGTCGACGCCGACAAGTTGGTCATCTCGTCGAACGTGCGCGCACCCTTGTCGTGGACCCAGCGCCACACCTGCTCACCGCGGAACCGCGGCCAGCCCTGCGCCACGGCGAACGCCTCGGCGTCCTCCAGGGTCATGGCGCGCAGGTCCGGGAGCTCTTCCACGGGCGCTAGGTACCACGACCCGCGGCCCGAGCCGAATCCCTATTTACTTGATGAGCACGGTCAGCTTGCTGCTGAACGACTCGTTGATCTTCAGGCTCTTGACCGCCGGCTCGATGACGCCGCGCACGCAGGCATCGGCGGTGGCCTCCGGGCCCGGCGGCATGGACGGCCCGGCCTCGACCTTCCACACGTAGCGGCCCGGCTCGTCCTCGTAGTCCGACGGCACGTAGCCGTGCTTGAAGCCGATGGTCGCGGCCAGCGAGCTCTTCTTGGCGGCGGTGTGCAGCTGCTCCCAGCAGCCGACGAGCGCGCTCTTGATGCTCGGCTCGGCGAGCTTGTCGGCGATGAGCTGGAAGTTCTTGGGCTGCGGCAGCGCCGAGACCGCCACGGTGATCTTGTCGAGCGCCGGCCCCGCGGGCGCCTTGGTCAGGTAGAGGTCGGCCGTCTTCTCGGCGCCGAGGAGCAGCGGGTCGAGCCCCGAGGTATTGAGGGTGGCGAGCGCGGCGATCGCCATCTTGCGAGGTGCGCTGCCGACCGGGCTCGCGAGCAGGCAGCGGTGCAGCACCCGTGCACCGAGCTCGGCGTTCTCCTTCTTGCCTGCCGCCCCGGCGAGCGCCGCACCGTAGGCGCAGTCGACGTCGGGCGGAAGCGGCGTCTTCTCCGCGTCGTAGTGGCCGAGCGCCGAGGCGTACGCCCCGATCGCGGCCTCGTGGTCGCCGCGCGCATGGGCCGCGGCGCCGACCGCCGCGAAGTAGTCGCCTACCGTCGAGCGCTTGCTACGGACGCACGTGTTGCCAAGGCAGCGCAGGTCGTCGGCGCAGTGCGCGCTCGTGCCGCAGCTCTCGTACTCGCGCGACAGCTGCTCGGGCCGTGGCGCCGCGCCCTGGGGGTCCGAGGCCGATGCCTTGGTGTCACAGCCGCCGACGAGCGCGACGATCGCAATGCTCCATGCCCTCATGAAGGCCGACAATACCTCAAGGACGCCGCAGCAGCTCTCCGAGTGTCTCGCGCACCTGCGGGTTGGTCTCGATCTCGTGATGCTGGCGCAGGATGGGGATCACGTCCGCGTTATCCATCTGCTTGAGCGACTGGTGGGCCGCATCGCGCAACGTGCCGGCCTCCTGGCGGAGCACCATGACGAGGAACTCGCCAGCTTCGACGGTCTGGATCTTTCCGATCGACTGCAGCGCGGCCGTCCGCACGCGCGGATCGTTGCTCTCGCGATAGATGCGCGCGAGCGGATTGAACGCGTGCGGGAAGTGCAGGCCGCCGATCGCGACGAGCGCCGCCTCGCGGACCTGGGCGTCGGCGTCGGCGAGCGCCTTGCGTACGATGACGAACGAGCGCTTGAAGTAGAGGAAGCGGAGCGCGCGCACCGCGGCGCGGCGGATCACCGGATCGCTGGCCCCGAACAGCTTCTCGAGCGGTGACAGCGCCGCGTACGACTGCAGCTCCCCGAGCTTGTCGGCGACCTCGACGAGCGTCTCGGTCTCGGCCTCCTGCTTTCGTGTCTGCGCGTCGGCGAGCTTGAGCAGCACGACGAGGGCGCGCCGGCGAATGCCGTTGGGGTAGCGCAGATCACCGACGATCGACGCGGCGACGGCGAAGGGATCACCGTCCATCTCCCATTCGAGGAGATCGACGAACCAGATGTCCGCGTACGCGTGCTGCTGCTTGAGGTAGTCGGGCAGCCCCGGCAGCTCGACGGGCGGCGCCGCGAGCCCCTTGTAACGCTGGGCGATCGTGGAGAACCGCTTCCTCGCACGCTCGGGCAGCTCGAGCCCCGCCAGCTTCTCGAAGCACTCGCGCACCGCGGGGTAGTCACCGACCGCGGAGTGCTGCGAGGCGGCCGCGAGCAGCGCGTTCTCCGTCATCTGCACGGGGACCCCGGTCTCGAGGAACTTCTCCGCGCAACGCATCCAGGTCAGCGCGCTCTTGTGCTGGTAGTGACGGTCGTAGGGCAGGCCCGCGCGCGCCGCGAACGCCGCGGCCTCCTGATACAGCGTCGCCGCTGCGTGCAGCTCACCTCGCTCGAGCGCGAGCTTGATGAAGTCCTCGTAGTACTGGAGGACGTAGAACTTCAGGTTGTCCTCGCGCAGCACGCGGATGCAGTTGACGTAGCCCTCGGCGAGGTTCTCGAACTGCGCGCCCTCCTTGCCGAGCTTCAGCAGGATCTGGAAGCAGTCGAACGCGCGCTCGAGCTCGCCCGCTTGCTCGAAGTCGTCCGCGACCTGCTCGAGCTTGCGCTGGCTCTCGATCAACGCGCGGCGCGCCTCGGCCGAAGCCGCCTCGAGCCGCACCGCCGCGAGGCCGTAGTTGAAGTGGACGAGCGCGGCCTCGTACGGGCGCTGGTTCAGCCCCGGGGCGTGGACGAGCGCTCTCCACGCCGCGGTCGCCTCCGTGTACTGCTTCGCCTTCTCGAACGCGACGGCCGCGTGCACGGGGAGCTTGGCCTGCTGATACAGCTGCGCGGCCTCGCTCCACTTCTTCTCGATCTCGGCGAGTCGGGCGCGCAGCCCGACGTGCTCCTCGCCGGCGAGCTGACCGCGCGCCATGTCGAAGTAGTGGAGGTAGAGATAGACGAACGCGGCCTCGCGCGGCCGGCCCAGGTGGCGATAGATCTCGCCGAGCCGGCGGAGCCAGTCGTCGTACTCGTAGTTGATGACGTGGGTCTGGCCGATCAGGTCGCGGTAGTTGCGCTCCGCTTCCGCCCACCTGCCCTGCTGGACCAGCGCCTCGGCCTGATCCGCGGTCGATTCGATCGAGTTGAACGTGCGGCGCGCCATTACTTGACGACCTGCATGCGGCGGCTCGTCGCCGAGTCGGTCTGCGGCTGCTCGCCCTGCGCTTTGCGCGTACGCGTCGCGTCTCCGACGATGTCGAGCGCGCGGCGCTGGCGCTCGGCGCGATTGGTCAGCGCCTCGCCCGACACGATCTGCTGGCGATCGAGCAGCGGCACGAACTCCGGCAGCTGATCGCTCGACGGCAGCACGACCACGCCGTAGAGGAACGCCTGCTGCTTGAGCGCGGTCACGAGCTCGGGCTCGATGTGGCACTGGCCGTGGGTGACCACGTAGAGCACCACGCGGCGCTTCTGTTCGCGGCGCAGGCGCGTGACCTCGACGAGCAGCTGACGGAACACCTTGGCGTAGTTGCGCCCGCGCTCGCTGCGGAAGCTCAACAGATACGGCACCGGCACGTGGCCCGAGCGCCCGATCTTCACCGTCTCGTGCAGGCGCGAGTCGAAGAACCGCACCCAGATCTCGTCGCCTTCGAGCGTGAGCTTCTTGATCAGCGCGAGCGCGAGCCCGCGCGCGAACACCTGGCGCTGACCGCGCATCGAGGCCGAGCAGTCGATCAACAGATATTGCAGCCGGCGCTCGTCCTCGCGCTGCTTCTCGCGTCCGTAGTAGAGGAGCTCGGAGTCGACGACCTTCTGCTCGAAGATCTCGCGATCGTACGCGAGCTCGCTGAGCACGAGCGAGTCGATGTTGCCCTTGCGCTCGATCGAGGCGTAGCCGTCGACGGCGAATGTCTGCGCGCCCGTCGAGCGTCGCGTCTCGAGCACGCTGGGCAACAGGTCGAGCGAGAAGTTCGCGACGTCGTTCGCCTCGGGCGAGCCGAGCGCGGCGAACAGATCGACCAGGTCGATCGCGCCGCCGAGCGCCTCGCTGCCGGACGCGCTGTCCTCCTTGAACAGGCCGAGCAGGCGCACGGTGTCGAGGTCGATCAGCTCGACCTGGGTGTAGATGTGCATGCGCTGCGCGACGACGTGCTCGACGAAGCCCCACAGGCCGCGCGGATCGAAGTCACGGAAGTGATCGGCGAAGTCGATCTCGCCGAGGATGCCGAGATCGAGCGGCAGCGCCTCGGCGCCCGCGCTCTTGCTGCGATCGCGCCACCGGTTGTACGTGTCCCCGAGGATCCGCGACAGCAAGACGCCGACCATCTCGTCGCGCAGGCGCAGCCCCGCGAGCCGCTCGGTGACCTCGGAGGCCGCGACGTCCTCGAGCAGCGCCCGGTACTTGCCGAGCTCCGCCTTGACGTTGGCCGGCACCTGGATGCGGGCGAGCTGCGCCTCGCGTGCGCGGATCACGTAGCCGCCCGCACCGCGCGTCATCGACAGCATCACCCCGATGTCGTGGACCACGAACAGCGGCAGGTGGACGCCCATCCGAGCGAGCGAGTTCGACCACGCGGCCGCGCGGACCAGGGCCATCGGCGTCTCGACCTGGACGTGCGAGAGCGCCATCGTCGCGACCTGGCGGGCCAGGAAGCTACGGCGGCGCTCGGCGGGAATCGGCACGGTCGGAAGCTAGCACGCCTCCCAGGGCCAGCAGGGCCGCACGCCCGCGAGGCCGCCGTCGTCCACCTGCTGGCGCGCGCGGGGATCGGGGTCATCATGACCTCTGTGCGCCTGCTCGTCCTCGGCCTGGTGGTGTGGTCGGCTACGGCCATGGCGGACACGCCATCGCCGCTGCGCGTGATGACCTACAACCTGAACTACGCGAACCCCGACGTCGCCCGCACCCTCGACGCGATCGATGCCGAGGACGCGGATGTCGTGCTGCTGCAGGAGATCGACGCCGCGTGGAAACGCGCGCTCGAGAAGCGGTTCGCGAAGCGCTACGCGCACCGCTCGTTTCACCTCCACACCCGCTGGCCCGGTGGCCTCGGGGTGCTGTCCAAGCACCCGATCGACGACGAGCGCATCCTCCCGGCGCCGAGCGGCTGGTTCCCGGCGTCACTGCTCGTCGTCGCCGGCCCGTTCGGGGCGCTGCAGATCCTGAACGTGCACCTGCGCCCCGCGATCGACAACGGCAGCTGGGTCAAGGGCTACTTCACGACGCGGCCGATCCGCGTGCGCGAGATCAAGGACTACGTCTCCAAGCTCGCGGCCGCGCTGCCGACGATCATCGCGGGTGACTTCAACGAGGCCCCCGACGGTGCAGCCGTGGATTTCCTCTCCAGGCGCGGGTTCACGCGCGCCAGGACCAGCGGCCCGAGCACGTGGCATTACCGCGACACCCTGGCCATGGACATCGACCATGTGATGGTGAACGGCAACCTCGTCGCCAAGGATGCGGTGGTGCGCGACGCCGGCGCCTCCGATCACCGGCCGGTGATCGTCACCGTGCAGCCGAAGTGACTCCCGACCGATCGAGCAGGTCCACGCGCGACCTGGGAGCCGCCACGTGAGTTAGGCTCGCCGCCATGAACCTGTACGACGCGACCGTCCCCGTTTTCACCAAGACCCTCACCGCGATGGAAGCGTGGCTCGACAAGGCCGCGGCGTACGCGGAGGCCAAGAAGTTCGCCCCCGAGGTCCTGCTCGAGTCGCGCCTCGCCCCCGATCAGTTCCCGCTGCTCCGCCAGATCCAGATCGCGTGCGACAACACCAAGTTCATCTGCTGTCGGCTGACGGGCAAGGACGTCCCGTCGAACCCCGACACCGAGAAGACGCTCGCGGACCTCCGCGCCCGCATCAAGACGCACAAGGACTTCCTCGCGACGTTCAAGCGGGAGGACTTCAACGGCGCCGAGGAGCGCTCCATCACGCAGCAGTCGTGGCAGGGCAAGTCGATGCGCGGCGGTGACTACCTCGACAACTACGCGCTGCCGAACCTCTACTTCCACGTCACGACCGCGTACGCGATCCTGCGCCACAACGGCGTCGATCTCGGCAAGCGCGACTTCCTCGGCCAGCTGCCGTTCAAGGGCTAGTGCGGCCGCTCAGCGAGCTCGCCGACCGCGCCGCGCGCCTCCGCGGCGTGTTCTCGGACATCGACGACACGCTGACCCACGAGGGCGTGGTCGTCGTCGAGGCGTACCATGCCCTCGCGCGCGCCCGCGCCGCGGGGCTGCGGGTCGTGCTCGTCACCGGGCGGCCCGCGGGCTGGGCCGAGGTGCTCGCCTCGGTGTGGCCCGTCGACGCGGCGATCGCCGAGAACGGCGGCATCGCGTACGTGAAGCGCGACCGCCGCGTCGAGCGCTTGTACTTCGCCCCCGGCGATCCCGATGACGACGCGCGCCGCCTCGCTGCCCTCAGCGACGACGTCCTCCGCGCATTCCCATTCGCGCGCCGCGCCGACGACTGCGGGCTGCGGATCACCGACGTCGCCTTCGACATCGGCGAGATGCAGCGGCTCGCGCCCGCGGAGATCGACGCGATCACCGGGCGCTGCCGCGAGCTCGGCGCGCGCACGTTGGTCTCCAGCGTCCACGCGCACGCCTGCTTCCACACGGCCGACAAGGCGCAGATGGCCGCGCGCGTCGCGCAGGTGCTGTGGGACGAGACCAGCGAGGACGTCGCGGAGCACTACGCGTTCGTGGGCGACTCGCCCAACGACCAGGCCGCGTTCGCCTTCTTCGCCTCGTCGATCGGTGTCGCTAACGTGGCGCGCTACGCCGAAGCGCTGCGCCCACCGCCGCGCTTCGTCACCCCCTCCTCGCACGGCCACGGCTTCGCCGAGGCGATCGAAGCGATCTTGTCGACGCATTGACATTGCGCCCGTCGCATCCGTAGGCTGGTCGCGATGTTGAGGGTCGTGGTCGTTCTCCAGTTCGTGCTCGCGATCGGTCTCGCCTCCGCGCAATCGACCGAGCCGCCGCAAGCCGCGCAGATCGAGCGCTCCGCGGCGATGGCCGCCGCGCAGGCGCAAGCGTGGGACAAGGCGTTCGCCGCCGCGGACAAGGCCGTCGCACTCGCGCCGAAGTGGCCCGAGGCCTATCACACGCGCGCCGGCGTGCGCGTCGCGGCCGCGGGCGCCGACGGGAAGCTCGAGGCACTGAAGAAGCCGGTCACGGGTGTCGACTACGCGCGGATCGCGAAGCTGCTCGCGGGCGCGTCGGCCGATCTCAAGACCTACGCCGAGCTCGCGCCGCAAGCGGGAGACGTTCGCGTCGCGCTCGAGCTGGTCGGCGAGCTGCGCGTGCGATCGGAGCTCGCGACGCAAGCCGCGAAGGCGCCGCTGCGCGCGCCGCGGTGTGCGAAGGGCCAGGAGCTCGTCGAGGGGCGGTGTCGCGGTCGGGCGATCTGCAGCCGCGCGATGACCTTCGATGCGAAGTCGGAGACGTGTCGGTGCATGGAAGGGCTCGTCGCGCACGGTCCCGACGTGTGCTGCTGGCCCGGCCAGGCCTACTCGGCGAAGACCAAGCGCTGCGTCGGCACCCCGGAGTGCGAGAACGTGGCGGGCGGCTTCTATCTGGATTCGAATCTATCGACGTGTCTGCCCAGCGAATGGTGGCCGATGGATCGCCAGGTGACGGGGCGCGACGGCGCACACATCAAGACGATGCGGTCGTACTTGCCGAGCCAATACCTGATCGAGACGCTCGGTCTGACGCCGCCCGGCGCCGATCAGCTGCGCACGTGGAAGGATTTCTTCGCGCGGTTTCCGCTTCCGTCGAACGTGACGTGGAACGGTCGCGATCCGGGGCCGCTGAAGCTGCTGCTCGCCCCGCTGCTGATGGACCCCACGTGCGGCCCCTTGACCGTCAAGGCCGGCGGAGTGATGCACGAATGCCCGTGACGCGCGTCGCGCTCGTCGCCGGTGTCGCGACCGCGATCGCAGTCGTGGCACACAGCGACGCGGAGCCCGAGCTCGCGCCGCGCAGCTGCGACGAGGCGAGCGTGTGCTGCTCGCGGTGGATCATCGATCTCCGCAAGCCCGACGGCACGACGTGGGGAGCGATCGAGCGCACGACGCTGTCGGCGGCGCGCGACGAGCTCGAGCGCATGCGCGCGTTCGAGCGCCGCTACTGCGCGTTCATGGGCGCGAGCTATCCGTGCTCGGACTCCGCGTTCACGTATGACAACCCGGACCGCCCGCGCTGCGCCGGCACGCAGCGCCCCGCGAGCCCCGACTGCGCCGCCGACGTGCGCGGCCGTATCGAGCCGCTAGAGCGGCGCGTCCTCGAGCGAACGCGCGAGCTCGAGGTCAGCGCCAGCCAGACGGATGCGCTGCGCGTGCGCGCCGAGGCCGTGCTCGGGCGGGCGGTGAAGCTGCCGCTCGCGCAGACCGCCGGCGCGGCCGTCGGCTACAGCGACGCGCTCGCGAAGCTTCAAGACCTGCGCCGCACGCTCGACGACCTGTGCGTCCCCGACACCGGCTCGAACGAGGACCAGCTGTGGGGCACCGGGTTCGCCAGCGGCCGCGTACGCTCGCCGGCGCGCGACTCCGTGAACGCGGCGGGCCAGCTGGACGAGCTCGAGCGCTCGCTCGCGCCGATCGCGCGCGCGCCGTTCCGCCGCGTCTCGTTCAAGACACCCGTGAAGGTCCTGATCCGTGGCGGTGGTCCCGCGCACGTGGTGCTGTCGTCGTCGGTCCCCGTCGAGGACGGCGCGGTCATCCCCGCCGGCGACTACGTCGTCGCGAGCGCGAAGAACGACGGCGGCACCGGGACGCTCGGCGACGTCACCCAGAGCCAGGGCTGGGAGCGCGCGCCGAATGCCACCGTGATCTCGGCGAGCTCCGCCGGGTTTCAGAAGACGGTGGTGTTCGTGCCGCTCGAGGATCGGGACGGCGATGCAGTGTGGGACGACCGCGACCGCTGCCCCGACCGCAAGGGCTCGCCGCCCGATGGCTGCCCCAGGGATGCCGATGGCGACGGCTTCGCCGATGACGTCGACGCGTGCCCGGCGAAGGCCGGCCCGCACAACGGATGTCCGCAGGTCGCGAAGGCGCCGCCGCCGCCCGGTGCGGGCCCTGTCGATCTCGGCGACTGCGTGTCGTACTTCGTGCGTTACGGCATCACCGACTGGACGGATGACACGTTCTGCTTCGCCACCGACGGACAACGGGGCAAGTACGTCTGTCGGGTGTTCGACGTCACGAACGGCGTCGTGGGAAAGCTCCCGAAGTACAGCCACGCGTCCCCGACCATCCCAATGATCAGCGACCTGTCCCAGCGGCCCGAGCTCGCGCGTATCGCAGCGGTTTGCTTCACGCGCTGAGCCGGCAGTTGCGCCCGAGCGGCCCGGCTTGATACACAGGACGAGTCGACGCCAGCCAATCCCGGCTGGCGTTGCTGTTTTCGGCGCCGCGTGATCGCGCGCGCCCTGTCCCGGAGCTGTCATGCCCCGACTCGAGCTCGTCGCGGACTGCGACGCGTGCGCCGCGCTTTGCTGCGTGTGGCTCGCCTTCGATGAGTCCCCCGCCTTCGCCTTCAGCAAGCCCGCCGGCCTCCCGTGCCGCTACATCACGTCCGACTGCCGGTGCGCGATCCACGCGAAGCTCGCCCGCCGCGGCTTCGCGGGCTGCGCCGCGTATGACTGTCACGGCGCCGGTCAGCGCGCGACGGCGTTGTTCGCACGCGCAGGTGCGCTCTCCGATCGCGAGAAGCAGGATGCGTTCGCGACCCTGCGCGAGCTGCACGAGCTGCTGTGGGTGCTCGACGGCGCGGCACGCCTTTGTGACGACGACGAGCTGCGCGCCGAGCTCGCGGCGGTGATCTCCGCGCTCGATGCGATCGCATCGTCATCCATCGACATGGTGCTCGATGCCGACCTCCGCAGCCACCGCGCGGCTGCACGCGCCCTCCTTCGCCGTGTCCGCGCGCGAGGGTAGTCCAACGGCTCGCGCCCTACTTGTGGATCTCGATCCACGCGGGCATCACGACCAGCGAGCCGTAGGCTGCATAGGACTCGCACTCGGCGCTTCCGAAGTGCGCCCAGAACACGCGAAATCCCGCGGCCTCGGCGCCGTCGAAGTTCGGTTGTTCCGGGTACTGTGCCGTGCGCAGCCACGCGAGGATCCAGGCGGAGAGCTCGTCGAGCGGTACCGGCGCGGGCAGCTCCTCGTAGCCGTGGTGCGTGTACACGGGGTGCTTCACGAGCAGGTAGTCCGACCCTCGAAGCACGTGCGTGATCGACGTCCACCGCCGGTACGGGAAATCGTGCTGGCAGAGCTGCCAGAGCTCGACCGCGGTGCGCAGCGCGTCCTCGCGATGGTGCTCGATCGCGAACCGTGGCTCCCAGGACGGAGACGCGAAGGGCGAGCGCGGCGCGGCTTGCATCGCGCGACTGTAGCCTCGAACGCCGCGCGCGAGCTCAGCGACTCGCGGCGAGCGTCTGGCAGTCTGGGCGATCGGTCGCGTCGGGTGCCTGCGGCGGCGCGCCCGGCGCGATCGCGGGCTTGCTCGGGTCGACCTCGGCGAGCCGCTTGTTGACCCACAGCACCTGGTACGCGTCCGACGGGAACGGGCCGATGTGCGGCGAGCAGCCGTAGTTGTTGAAATGTACCGACACGAGGTGGAACTGCTGCTTGAGCTTCTGCACCACGGCGATCGAGCGGGCCTCGTGCACGCCGTGCAGCTCCATCGGCATCTGATCGATGCGATCGAGGACCTCGGGCGGCGTCGCCATCAGCGACTCCCACTCGGCGCCCTCGATGTCGATCTTCACGACGAGGCGCTTGGTGGCATCGCCGTTGCGCTTGATCTGGTTCGCGAGCGTGTCGAAGGGGCGGCCCTCGATGGTCTCCGCCTTCGCACCGATGCACTCGTTGTTGTAGTGGAACTGACCGCCCTCGCAGGTCGGGCGATGCGGCGTGAAGCAGTCGTACTGATGGACGGGGACGCCGAAGCGCTTCGACATCTCGCAGCCCCAGTTGTCCTCGGTGTCGATGCCGTACGAGTACGTCGACTGCACGCCCTCGATCAGGTTGCCGCACATCAGGTAGCCGCCGTCGTTGGAGCCACCGAACCGCACGAGGTCGCAGTTCTTGAGCGCGACCGGCTGCAGCTCCTTCCACAGGGCGGCGCGCAGCGCGGCGCGTTGCTGCTTCTTGCTCTTCCTGCAGCCAGCGGCCGAGAGCGCGACCGCCGCGGCGAGCGCGCCAAGGGAGATCGTCGATGTGATCCTCATAGCCCGAACTTCGACGATGCGAACACCGTCTCCAGGAGCTGGTCGACCTCGCGGATCATGCGCGCCGCCGAGTCGCCCGGCAGCGCGGCGAGCGCGACCTTGATCTCGTTGAGGTTCTTGAGCTGGCTGAACAGCTGGATGTCGGACAGCTCGGTGCCCGACGTGAGCAGCTCGCGGATCAGGCCGAGCTCGGTGAGCAGATCGTCCAGGCTCGCCGACGGACCGATGAAGCGGCGCTCGTCCGGGTGCTCGCGATAGTACGAGTCGACGATCGGGTTCACGATCTCCTCGAGGAGCTCGACCTGATCGAGGTTGTTCCAGATGTGGCGCAGGATGAAGAAGTCGCCGTCGTGCACGCGCGTGCGGCCGTCGAACACCGCGGATGCGGCGAACAGCTTGAGCAGCTTGACCGCGCGGCGATCCGACACCGAGATGCCCTCGGAGCGGATCTGGAACACGAGCCCCTTGTACTTGGTCAGGAACTCCTCGGGGAACACCATGAACTTGTCGAAGTTCTGCTGGATGTTTCGCAGGTCGCGCGCCGAGATCACGGGGCGCAGCTCGGGGAGCGGGCGGCCCGCGGCGTCGATGCCCCGCCCCGTCATCTTGCGGA
>DATLHR010000371.1:0-37444 GCA_035539815.1 Kofleriaceae bacterium | reverse complement strand
GCCCACGCGCCGACGATGACCTCGTTGGTCGCCGCGACCGCCCAGGTGTCGGAGAAGCCGCGCGCGGTGCCGGTCTTGGCGGCGACGCGGAACGGCAGATCGAACGGCAGCTCCATGCCGAAGCCGGGGCGGCGCGCCTCCGGATCCGCGAGCATGTCCATCACGAGCCACGAGGTCTCCGGCGAGAACACGCGCCGCTCGGCCGAGCGCACCGGCGACCAGCGCGCTCCGTCGGGCAGGACCGCCGTGGTGATGCCGCGTGGCGTGCCGACGAAGCCGCCCTTCACGGCGAATCCGTAGCTCGCCGCGAGATCGACGAGGCGGACCTTCGCGGCGCCGAGCGCGAGTCGCAGGCCGTAGTCATCGGGTGCGCCCGCGAGCTCGGCGACGCCGGCCTTGCGCAGCGCGCTCATCACGCGCGGCACGCCGACCTGCTCGATCACGTCGACCGCCGCGAAGTTGTACGAGCTCGCGAGCGCTTCCCGGTAGCGCACGGGGCCGTGCTCCATGCCCGCCGACGGTGCGAAGTACGCGTCGCTCGCTTCGCGCACGTCCCACGCGATCGTCGCCGGGTTCGCGCCTTGCTCGATCGCGGTGGCGTAGACGAATGGCTTGAGCGCGGAGCCGGGGTGGCGCCGGCGCGTCGTGATGTTGATCTGACCGTTCGGCCCCGTCCAGCTCGCCGAGCCGACCATCGCGCGCACGCCGGTGGTCTCGGTGTCGAGCACGACGAGCCCTGCCTGATCGAGGTTGCGCCGGCGCAGCGCCGCGACCTGATCGGCGACGCGCGCTTCGAGCACGCGTTGCAGGCGGAGATCGAGCGTCGTGTGGACCGTGCCGCCGCGCCGGCGGACGTTCGGCGGCAGCTGGTCGAGCACCCAGCGCGCGAAGTGCGGTGCGTGATTCGGTGCGGCGTGCCGGCCGACCGCGAGGGCGGTCACCTTCGCGGCGCGGGCGGTGTCGTCGGAGATCACGCCACGTGCGACGAGCAGCGCGAGCACCCGATCGCGCCGGCGCACCGCCGCGTCCAGGTGACGCAGCGGATCGTACGCGGTCGGCGCGCGCGGCAGCACCGCGAGCAACGTCGCCTCGCCATCGGAGAGAGCGCGCGGCGGCTTGCCGAAGTACAGCTCCGCCGCCGCGGCGAACCCGTACGCGCCATTGCCGAAGTAAGCGCGGTTGAGCCACTGCTCGAGGATGACGTGCTTGTCCACCGCGCGTTCGATGCGCAGCGCGAGCAGCGACTCGCGGAGCTTCGCCGAGACCGATCGAGGCTCGCCCGCGGTGCGCAGCATGCGCGCCAGCTGCATCGTCAACGTCGAACCGCCGAACCGGCCGCCCTGCAGATCGAGCCATGCGGCGCGCGCGATGCCGGCCCCGTCGACGCCGCCGTGCCGCCAGAAGTTCTCGTCCTCGGACTCGATGACCGCGGACACCGCGATCGCCGGCACGTCTCCGAGCTCGGTCCACCGCGTGCGATCCGCGCCCGCGACCGGGTACGTCGCGATCGTCTCGCCGCGGACGTCCACGAGGCGCAGCGGCTCGTCGACCGCGGTGAGCTCGTCCGCGTCGAACGGAACCGCCAGCACCACGACCAGCGCGATCTGGACGAGCACCACCAGCGGCAGCACCGCCGCGACCACCGCCCAGCGCGCATGGCGCCAGGCCGTGTGCAGCACGTCGCGGAGCGTCATGTGGGCCTAACGCCGTGTGTACAGGGGCTATTCCGTGCCGGATCCCGAAGAACGCAAGCGCTGCGGCGTTGCTGCGCCGAGTGCAAATCATGCGCGTTCGCCCCCCAGGTTCTCGGGAGATCCAGCGGCATCCCGCTTGCCATAGCGATGGGCCGTGAGCGCCAAACTCTTCGTCATTTGTAGTGTCCTCGCCGCCGCCGCCGGCTGCGAGGGCGTCAACGAGCTCGCGTCGGCCACGCAGGGGGCGGCTCCCCATGCGGTCGAGCCGGATGTCACGAGCCCGCCCGATCGCCGCACGATCGAGGCCGAGCTCACGGATGCACCACGCGTCCCGCGCGAGATCTATCGCGACAAGCCTGCGCACGTCGTCGTCAACCTCGAGGTCACCGAGGTCGAGCGCGAGATCGCCCCCGGCGTGCGCTACGTGATGTGGACGTTCGGCGGTCAGGTGCCGGGCAAGTTCATCCGCGTGCGACAGGGAGATGTCGTCGAGCTGCGCCTGCAGAACCACCCGAGCAGCAAGCTGCCGCACAACATCGACCTTCACGCCGTCACCGGCACCGGTGGTGGCGCGGAGGGAACCTTCACCGCGCCCGGCAAGCAGACCCAGATCACCTTCCGCGCCCTCAATCCTGGGCTCTACGTCTATCACTGCGCGACCGCGCCCGTGCCGATGCACGTCGCGAACGGCATGTACGGGCTCATCCTCGTCGAGCCGCCGCGTCAGGGCCCCAACAAGCTGGGGTGGGCGGACGTCGAGTACTACGTGATGCAGGGCGAGCTGTACACGTCCGGCGCGTACCACGCGCAGGGACTCCAGGCGTTCGACCTGCAGAAAGGCATCGACGAGAAGCCCACGTACGTCCTGTTCAACGGTGCCGAAGGGGCGCTGGTTGGACCGAAGGCGCTGCGCGCGAAGGTCGGTCAGACCGTACGCATCTACGTCGGCAACGGCGGCCCGAACCTGATCTCGAGCTTCCACGTCATCGGCGAGATCTTCGATCGCGTCTACACCGAAGGTGGAACGCGTGTTCAGGAGAACGTGCAGACCACGCTGATTCCGGCGGGCGGCGCCGCGATCGTCGAGTTCAAGGTGGACGTGCCGGGCACGTATGCGCTCGTCGATCACTCGCTGTTCCGCGCCTTCAACAAAGGCGCGGTCGGTCAGCTGATCGTCGAAGGCACCAGTGGCAACGACGTCTACAGCGGGCAGCAGGCAGAGCTCGCGTATACGCCTGCCGCCCGCACGGGCGCCGCGAGCGGCGCGGCGCTGGCCGCGCAGACCCCCGGCGAGCTCGGCAAGGCCACGTTCGGTCGCATGTGCGCGGGATGCCACCAGTCCGAAGGGCAGGGCATGCCGGGTGCCTTCCCGCCGCTCGCGAAGTCCGACTACCTCGCTTCGACGCCGAAGGACACGCTGATCGGCCACCTCGTGAATGGCCTGCAGGGACCGATCGTGGTCAACGGCACGACCTACGACAGTGTGATGCCGCCGATGGGCTTCTTGACCGACGACGAGGTCGCGAGCGTGCTGACCTTCGTGCGGTCTTCGTGGGGTAACACGCTCGACGGCGTGAAGCCGGCCGACGTCGCGGCGGTGCGCGCACGCATGGCGGTGCAGCCGTGATGAGCCGCGCGCTGATCGCGGTGCTCGCGATGACGTCGGTCGCGGTCGCGGCGCCCGCACGCGAGCGAGTCAGCGTGGGCCCGGGGGTCTACCGCCCCGCGTTCCCTGCATCTCCCTCGGAGCGCGAGGTCGACGTGGCCGCGTTCGAGCTCGACCGGCGACCGGTCACGAACGCCGCGTATCTCGAGTTCGTCCGCGCACGACCCGAGTGGCGCCGAGATCGCGTGAAGCCCGTGATCGCCGACGCGACCTACCTCGCACACTGGGCGGGTCCCGAGGTGCTCGGCGCCGCGCGGCCAAACGCACCCGTCGTGCAGGTGAGCTGGTTCGCGGCGCGCGCGTATTGCGCGTGGCGAGGCGGGCGGCTGCCGGTCGAGAAGGAATGGGAGCTCGCCGCTGCGGCCGACGAGCGGCGCCGCGATGCGAGCGCAGATCCCGCGTTTCAGGCGCGGATCCTCGCGTGGTACGCGGAGCTCGCGCCGGCGGTGCTGCCCGATGTCGGGCGGTCGACGAACCGCTGGGGCGCGCAAGATCTGCACGGGCTCGTGTGGGAATGGGTCGAGGACTTCAACGCGGCGCTCGTCGCCGCAGACACGCGCAACCAGGACGCAGTCCAGTTCTGCGGTGGCGCTGCCGCCTCCGCGAAGGATGCGGGCGCCTACGCGACCTTCATGCGCTTCGCCTTCCGCAGTGCGCTCGAGGCGAGGTTCACGACGGCGATGCTGGGGTTCCGGTGCGCCTACGATGCGAGGACACCATGAGACCGTCACACATCCTCTCGTTCGTGCTGCTCGCCGCGTGCGCTGCCGGCGCGCCGCCCGATCGCGCGCCGGCGCCCGAGGCACGGCCGCGTGCCGAGGCGAGGCAGAGCGAGACCGCGCCGAGCACCGAGCGTGCACCCTCGATCTACGAGCTGCCCGTCGGCCTGCGCGATGCCGACGGTCGCGAGATCGGCCTCGACGTGGCGCGCGGAGGTCCGGTGTTGATCGCGATGTTCTACGCGAGCTGTCCGGTGGCGTGCCCCGTGCTGATCGACGAGATGAAGCACGTGGTCACCGAGCTCGAGCCCGACGCGCAAGCGAAGGTCCGCATGCTGCTCGTCAGCTTCGACCCCGCGCGCGACACACCTGCCGTGCTCCGCACCCTCGCGCGAGAGCGCGGCCTCGACGACCGATGGACCGTCGCGGTCGCCTCGGACGCCGATGCGCGCGCCCTCTCCGCCGCGCTCGGCATCAAGTATCGAAAGCTCGAGAACGGCGAGTTCTATCACGGTGCGACGATCGTCGTCCTCGATCCCGAGGGCCGACCGATCGCGCGCACCGACAGGCCGGGCCAACGCGAGGCCGTCGTCGCGGCCCTGCGCTGAAGGACGCGTCGTCGAGCTACTTGCGGGCAGCGACCCAGCGATCGAGCTCGGCGAGCCCGCGCTTTCCCGTCGGCGTTCCTGCGAACGCCTTGCGCGCCGAGTCGGCGAGCTTGGTCGCACGGTCGCGCTGGCCCCGCGCCCACAACGCCTTGGCGAGCGCGAGCTCGACGTCGGCGACCTCGATCGGGCGTGCGCCCGCGGCGCGGATGGCGCTCGCGCGCTCCAGCAGCGGCAACGCCGCGGCAGCGTCACCGAGCGCGAGCTTGCATTCGCCGATGCCGAGCAGCGCGTCACCGACGTACGGATGGTCCTTGCCGACCTGCTCCTCGGCGAGCACGAGCGCGCGCTCGTACAGCGGCAGCGCCTCGGCGCTCCTGCCGAGCCTGCGGTGGATGTCTCCGATGTTGACGAGCGACATCGCGACGTCTTCGTCCTTGCCGTCGTGCGCCTCGCGAATCGAGAGGGCGCGGCGGTTGTAGTCGAGCGCCTCGTCGTAGCGCTCCGCGCCGAACGCGACGACGGCGAGGTTGTTGAGCGCGTTCGCGACGCCCTCCTGGTCGTTGGTCTTCTCACGGATGGCGAGCGCGCGCTTGTAGTTGTCGGTCGCGCACCCGGCATCACCCTCGTCGTCGCAGATGTTGCCGAGCAGGAGGTACAGGAGCGCGATGTCCGGGTGCCAAGCCCCGAGCGCGGGCAGCTGGATCGCGAGCGAGCGCTCCACGGCCGCGCGCGCCTCCGGATACCGGCCGAGCTCGTCATAAGCATGTGCGAGCCCGCTGAGCGTGACCGCGACGCGAAGACCGTTGCGATCGAGGCGCTCGCGGATCGCGAGCGTCTGCTCGTACTCGCGCGCGGACTCGGCGAACTTGCCTTCCGCGGACCTGACGTAGCCGGCCACGGCATGCGAGGACGCGGTGCGCTCGGCGTCATCGCCGAGCCGGTGCGTCAGCGCCGTCCCGACGGTCAACCACTCGTTTGCCGCGAGCAGGTCGCTCCGGGTCGCGTGGCTCGACGCGATCGCGAACGCTGCAGCCACGGCGGCGGAGTCGTGATGACTCGTGAGCGCCGACGAGAACGCCTGGCGGAGATCGTCGAGGGCGACGGCGTGCTCGCCCGCGTAACCGCGGAGCTGACCGAGCACACCAGACTCTCCGCGAGCGCGGGCTGGTAGCCGAGCATCCGGGCGCGCGCGGCAAGCTCGGCGGCTCTCGCGAGCGACTCGCGCTTGCGTGCGGCGACCTCGGCGCGCAGCCCCGCGACCTGATCGCGGAGTGCGGCGATCGCCGTGCGGGCCGCGGGAGCGCTCGGCAGCTTCACGGGCGCCTGGAGCGCGGCGACGTCGCTGCACTCGGAGATCGACGACAACGACGTGGCCGCCGCGTGAGCGCGACGGATCATGCGCTCGTCGGCGGCAGCGAGCAGGCCCACGAGCGCCGCGAGCTCGGACTTGCGCTGGCGCAGACATCCGCTGCGCAGATCGAGCAGCTCCTCGGACTGCTCTCCTTGCACGTTCGTCGCGCGGCACGAGGCCTCCTGCGTGCGCACCCATTGCGTCGCGTAGGCGTCGAGCTGGCGCACGACGGTGGCGGCCTCCTCGGTGCTGAACGGCGAGGCCGAGGTCCTGAAGCGCTCCTCGATCGCGCGCCGCTGCCCCGGCCCCCACGCCTCGGCGATCAGCTCGTCGCCGCTGGTGCACAGCTCGGCACGGTCGTGGCGCGTGAGCGCGCGAGAGATCGCGAACACGGACAGCGCCGCCACAGCGATCGCGGCGCCGGCGATCAGGCTGCGCCGGCGCTGCTTCACCGGGAAGTGCTCGAGCTCGGCGAGCAGCGCTTCCATGGATGGGAAGCGATCATTCGGGTCGAGGCTCATCCCGCGGCGGATCGCGGTGCGGATGTGCTTGGGGACCGTGTGGATCGGCTGCAGGTCGGGGATGTTGCCCGACAGCACCTTGTCGGAGACCTGGCGGAACGTGTCGCCCTCGAACGGCCGCCGGCCGCACAGCGCTTCGAACAGCGAGACGCAGAAGCTGTACTGATCGGTGCGGGCGTCGGTGTCGCCGCGCACGAACTGCTCGGGCGCCATGTAGTACGGCGTGCCCATGATCGCGCCGACCTGCGTCAACTGCATCGACAGCGCCGGATCACTCGGGCGCTCGCTCGGATCGCGGAGCGTGCCGAACGGTTCCTCGCGCACCACCTGGCGCACGAGGCCGAAGTCGACAACGCGCGCGCGTCCGTCGCGGCCGACGAGCACGTTGTCCGGCTTGAAGTCGCGGTGAACGAGGCCCGCGCGATGCGCCGCCGCGAGCCCGCGGCCGGCCTGCAGGAACACGCCGAGGATCTCCACGTTCGGCCGCGAGTCCTGGCGCAACCACTCGCTGACGGTGGCGCCGTCGACGAGCTCCATCGCGACGAACAGCTGCTGGTCGCCGTGGTTGCCGACATCGTGGACCGCGACCACGTTGGGGTGCGCGAGCCGCGCGATCGCCTGCGCCTCGCGGAGCATGCGCGCGCGGGCGTCGCCGTCGTCGAGCGAGCTGCGTACGAGCTTGAGCGCGATCTTGCGATCGAGGTCCGGATCGTAGGCGGCATAGACCACGCCCATGCCACCGGCGCCGAGGACATCGAGCACGAGGTAGCGGCCGACGATCGCGCCGCGGGGGAGCGTCACCTCGGCGGTCGCATCGGCCTGGCTCTCCGCGCGGGTGGCGCTCAGGCCGCCCGAGGCGGGCGGCGATGATGGGTTCGCGAAGGTGTCGGCGAGCTCCGGGTGCTCCGTGCCGGGCCGAGGCGCACCGCTCATCGCACACGCAGCATCCCATACGCTGCGCGCGCCGCGCTACCGCGTGACGACGACGGTGGTCTGACAGGTGTTCGCGGGCGCGGCCTTCGTCTTCTTTCCGAGCTTCGCGGCCGCGGGATGGAACGCCTTGCCGCGCTTCACGAACACCTCCCGGGACTCGAGGTACGCGCAGCCGAGGATCTGATCCTTGACCCACTTGTCCTCGCCCTCGCTCTCGTCGAACCAGCCGTGGCGCTCGTCGACGGCGAACGCGACGAACGCCTTGCCGCTGCTGTCGCGCGCGAGCTCGAGTGGACGAACGCGACGCTGCGCGGCGGGGGGCCTGGCGCGCGAGAACTTGCCGCGCTCGTGCTCCTTGCTCGCCAGTGGGCGCAAGAGGCCGGCATCGACTAGCGCGACGGCCTGCTGCAGCTCGGGCGACGTGGGCTTGGTCTCAGAACCTGCCGAGGCCAGGCTCGAGGTCGCGAGGACGAGAACGGCGAGTGATCGGTACATGACGGTTTCTCCTGAGTAGAGGTAGCGAACCCGTGAGCAGCTCGACGAACAGCGCGCAGCCGAGGACCGGCAGCCACAAGCAGGCGATGTAGGCGTGGATTGGATGGAAGCCGGCCGCGTCCGCGGCGATCAGCATCGTGCGCGAGACGACCGCGACCGCCATCTGCGCGAACACGTGCAGCATCCAGCGCCGATGGGCGACGAGCGAGCGCGCACGAGCGCTGCGGATGCCCATCACCATCGCGACCGCGACGATCGCGCCCGAGGTCAGAAAGCCGAGCGTCGAAGGCCAGCCCCCGGTCGCGAACCGCGCCATGTAGGCGCCGGACGGCACGAGTGCGAGCAGCGTCACCGCCGCGTTCACGCGGCCGAGCCAGCGATGGAAGCGCGGCGCCCGCCGCATGATCACGCGCGACATGAGGACCAGGCAGGCGGGCAGCACGAAGATCGCGGCGACCACGTGGACCTTCAGCACCCACACGTAGAGGTCCTCGTCGGGGATCGGGAGCTCGAGCTTCTCGATCATGAACGGCGCCCATTCGTCGTCGTCCCAGTACACGCGGCTCGCGTTCGCGATGAGGGCCGCGCCGAAGGCCAGGTACGCCAGCGTCAGGGGGCGCAGGATGCGCATGCCCCTGAGACAGGACGAGCTGCGCCGCGGTTGCAGTCCGGGTGCGGGCCTTACACGAGGCTTACAGACGAGGTGATCGCCTATTCCTGCGCGACCTTACCGGGCAAGCCAGGGACCGACGGAACGCGATCGTCCTCGGGGGTGTAGTCCTCGTGATACAGGCGCAGCACGGCCAGGAACAGCGAGACGAGGAGCGGACCGAGCACGAGGCCGATCGCACCGAACGCCGCGAGCCCGCCGATCAACGAGAAGAACACGATCGCGCCGTGGATCTCGAGCCCGCGCCGGATCAGCAGCGGCTTGACGAGGTTGTCGACGAGCCCGACCACCACCACGCCCCAGATCGCGAGGAACAGCGCCATGTACGGATGGCCGGTCAACAGCAACAGGAGCGCGGCGAACAGGCAGATGATCGCCGCGCCGATCGCCGGGATGAACGCCGAGAAGAACGTGATCAAGGCGAAGAACACCGGGCTCGGCACGCCCGCGATCCCGTAGCCCACCAGCGCGGCGATCGCCTGGACCGCAGCGGTGACCGCCGCAGAGACGATCACCGCGTACGAGACCCGGCGAAACGTCTGCAGCAGCTCCACCGTGCGCCCGCGCCGTAGTGGCGCGACGCTGTCGAGCCACGCCACCATCGCGTCCCCGCGCACGAGCATGAAGAACAGCGCGATCAGCATCATGACCGTGTGGAACAGCAGTGAGCCGGTCGCGACGAGCGCCTTGCCCACCGTCGACGCGGCCTCGTCGCTGTACTCGCCCACGGCACCGCTCAGCTCGCTCAGGTTGCGCGGCAGCGCCTCGAGGGCGTGGTGGACGGCGTCGCGCGCACTCGCCGGCAAGTAGTCGAGCAGGTCACGCACGTCCTCGCTGTGCAGCGCATTCGACACGAACACCACCGCGTCCGCCCCATCGCGGATCACGTAGGTCAGGATCATCGCGACGGGCACGAGCAGCAGCACGACCACCGCGGCCGTCAGCAAGCCCGCTGCCACCCCGCGCCGGCCACGCAGCTTGCGCGCCAACCATTGCTGCACCGGCCACAACGCCCCCGCGAACACGGAGGCCAGGAGCAGCTCCTTGACGATCGGCATGATCACCAGCGCCAGGAGCACCGTGGAGATGATCATCAGCGCCTGGAAGAAGCGAGGAATCGGCTGTTCCGCCATGCAGGCGGTATATCGCGGTCGTTCCTTGCCGCGACCGCTGCTCATGTCACAATAGACGTTACATGAAACGCGACTCCCGGCTCTCGATGACGCTGCACGCGGTCCTCCACATGGCGGACGCCGAGCGGCCGCTCACGTCCGAAGAGCTCGCGAAGATGTTGCAGACCAACCCCGTCGTCGTGCGCCGCACCATGGCCGGGCTGCGCGAGGCCAAGCTCGTGCGCTCGACCAAGGGCCACGGCGGCGGCTGGGAGCTCGTGCGACCGCTTGCGAAGATCAAGCTCGGCGACGTCTACGACGCGCTCGCGCCGATGTCCCTGTTCGCGATGGAGCCTCGGACCGAGAGTCCCGGCTGCCTCGTCGAGCAGGCCGTCAATCGCGCGATGCGCGACGCGTTCGCCGAAGCCGAGGCCGTGCTGCTCGCGCGCTTTCGCGCCGTCTCCCTCGACGACATCGCCGCCGAGGTTCGTCGCCACCACCCCCGTCACAGCCACAGGAGTCACGCATGACCGATCGTTACGACGCCATCATCGTCGGCGGCAGCTACGCTGGCCTCGCCGCCGCGCTCCAGCTCGCACGTGCACGCCGCCGCATCCTCGTCGTCGATGCCGGCGAGCGCCGCAACCGCTTCGCCGCGCACTCGCACGGCTTTCTCACGCGCGATGGCGAATCACCCGCCGAGATCGCCCGCCTCGCGCGCGAGCAGCTGCTCGCGTACCCGACGGTGACCTGGCTCGAAGCCCGCGCCACCACCGCGCGGCGGATCGACGACGACACGTTCGAGCTTGCGGTTGGAGATGCGCTGCACCGGGGACGCCGCCTCGTCCTCGCGCATGGCGTCACCGACGAGCTGCCCCCGATCCCCGGGCTCGGCGAGCGGTGGGGCAAGACCGTGTTTCACTGCCCGTACTGCCATGGATACGAGCTCGGCGGCGCGCCCATCGCCGTGCTCGGCGTGCATCCCATGTCGCATCACCAGGCGATGCTGCTGCCCGACTGGGGCCCGACGACGTTCTTCGCGGATCCCGCGACTCTCGCGCCCGAGGTCCGCGCGGACCTCGCACGGCGCAAGGTCGTCATCGACGCCACGCCGATCCGCGAGCTGCGCGGCGACGCGCAGGTCGAGCTCGCCCTCGCCGACGGCCGCGTCGCGACGTTCGCCGGTGCGTTCGTCGCCTCGCGCACGCGCCCGTCGACGACGCTCGCGGCGCAGCTCGGCTGCAAGCACGAGGAGAGCCCGATCGGCACGTTCATCGCCACCGACGAGCTGAAGGAGACCACCGTGCGCGGCGTGTTCGCGTGCGGCGACGCCGCGCTCGCGGCCGGCTCCGTCACGTTCGCCGTCGGTGATGGAGCGCGCGCCGGCTTCGCGACTCACCGCTCGCTGATCTTCGGCTCGCACTGAGCGTACGCAGGCCTTACCCGCCCGAGGGCGCCGGGAGACCGATCCGATCGATGGCCCGGTTCGTACGAAGACTACGACCGGGGGGCGATCGGACGATGAGCACTTCCCAGCACGTAGATGTCTTCATGGCTCCCCTGCTGATCTGTGTGTGCCTGGTCCTGCATGGATGCGGGCCCAGCTTCACGATGCGCATCGCAACCGCGTACGTCTCGGCCACGCGACCGCCGTACCGTACGCCCGACCAGCTCCGGCACGACTACCGTACGCGCGAGTACCCGGTGGCGGCGCCGGTCAAGCGCTCGCTCGCAAAGAGGGTCGCCGTGCGCGAGACCACCATCGCGGGCAGTCGCGTCTTCACGCTGACGCCGAAGACCAACGCGAGCAGCTGGCACATCGTCTACCTGCACGGCGGTTGCTTCGTGAACGAGCTCGACGTGCCCCACTGGGACATGGTCGAGGCGCTGATCGATGCGACCGGCGCGACGGTCGTCGTCCCCGTGTATCCGCTCGCGCCCGAGCACACAGCTTCCCGAACGTTCGCGATGCTCGACGCGCTGTACGCGGAGCTGAGCACGCGCGTGGGAGCCGAGCACGTCGTGCTGTCCGGTGACTCCGCGGGCGGAAACCTCGCCCTCGTCGCCACCCTGCGGGCCCGCGCGAACGGCCAGCCGCTGCCCGCTCGCATCATCTTGTTCTCGCCGTGGGTCGACCTGACGCTGTCGAATCCGCAGGTCAAGCGCCTCCAGCTCGATGAGCCCATGCTGCGGTGGTGGGACATGGTCGAGCAGGGCCGCTGGTGGGCTGGCGACACAGAACGCCGCGACCCCTATCTGAGCCCCGTGTTCGCAGACCTTCGCGGCCTTCCCCCCGTCGACATCTACCAAGGTACCCGCGACATCCTGTGGCCGGACAGTCGCGTGCTTCGCGATCGCATCCAGTCAGTGGGTGGTCGCGTCACGTTGTACGAGACCGACGGCGGCTTCCATGACTTCATGGCTGCCACGGTGACCCCCGAGGCCAAGGCCGTGTACCGCCAGATCCGCCGAGATCTTGGTGGTCGCTGAGCCCTACTTCGTGATCGCGACCGTCGTCTTCTCGGTGCGGCCGCGGATCTCGGGGTGATACATCGCCTCGATCGTCGCCGGCATCACGGTGAACGCGCCGTCGATGGTCGCGCGCGCGCGGTACGAGAGCTCGTAGGTGCCCGCCGGCATCTGGTCGGAGAACCACTGCACGCGGTCGTCGCGCACTTCCTCGTGCGCCCACGCGAGCGAGTTCCAGTAGGCCTGGCGGCGCGTCGCCCACGGATCGGTGCTCGTCGTCGGCGGCGCGAGGTTCGTGCCGCCCGCGGCGAGCTTGGCGTTGAGCACCTCGAAGCCTGCCGGAATCGGGTCGACCATCGCGACCCAGCGACGTGCCGCGTCGGTGGTGACCGACAGGCGCACCTCGACGAGCTCGCCGGCCTTGAACGCCGTCTTCTCGACGCCCTTCTCGTCGAAGTAGCGGCGCGTGATCGCGAACCCGTTCGCGACGCGTGCACCGGCATCGAAGCGCGCCTCGCTGACGCGCACGCCGACGACGGCGCCGTTGTCGACCTCGACGCGAACGTCGTCGGCGGTGAGGGTGCCGAGCGGGATGCGAATCGTCGCGATCTCGGCGCCGGCGAGCTTCTTCTTGAACACCTGCTTGCCGCCGACGCGCACGGTCGCCGTGGTGTCACCGGCGGCGCCGCGGCGGCCGTACTCGGCGAGCGCGACGAGCGACCACAGATTCTCCTGCGTGGAGCCCCAGCCGCCGGAGTTGCCGCGCTCGTGCTTGAGGCCGGCGACGAGCGGATCGATCAGCGGCGACCGCGGCGAGACCTCGAGCAGCGCGGCGAGCGTCATCGCCGTCGCGCGCACGTCCGAGGTCATGTACAGCTCGTACTCCTCGCCCGCGAAGCTCTCCTTCACGAGCGCGCGGCCGTCCTTCACCGCGATGTTCGCCGTGATCAGCTGCTCGAGCTCGGCGATCTGCTTCGCGTCCGCCTTCGCGAGGTGCAGCGCGCGCAGCAAGAACGCTTGGCCCCACTTCGGTAGGCCGCGGCGCACGGCGAACAGGCGCGCGTTGAGGCCCGCGTCGGGCTTGCCGCGCAGCGCCATCACGTACGCGGTCATCGCCATCGTCGCGCCGTCGCCGTCGGGCTGGAGGGCGCCCTTGCCGTTCGCCCATGCGCCGAGCGCGGCGATGCCACGGTCGAACACCTCGTTCGGCACCTGCTCGCCAGCCTTCTGCGCGACGGTGAGGCCCCACAGCGCGTACGCCGCGAGGTGCGGATACGTCTGCGACTGTGGCCACAGCGAGAACAGACCGTCGCCCTGCTGGTGGCGGATCACCTTCTGCACTCCGGCGCGGATGAACGTGTTCGCCTTGGTGCCCTTGAGGCTCGGATCGTCGAGCGTGGTCGCGAGATCCTTCGCCGCGACGAGCGGGATGAAGCGCGACATCGTCTGCTCGAGGCAGCCGTACGGATACTCGACGAGCGAGCGCAAGCTAGGCGCGAGCTCGCCGAGCCCCGAGCGATCGATGGTGATCACGAGCTCGCTCTCCTTGCGCAGCACGTCGGGCGCGCTGCCGATCGTGCCGACCCACACGCCACTCGGGCCGAGCTTCGTCTCTGCGATCAAGCGGTGCTCGACAAGACGCGGGCGACCGATCGGCAGCGTGACGCGCACGCTGTCCTGCTCGCCGCCGAGCGCGACCGCGAACTCGAACGCGGCGGACGCATTCTCCGAGGCCTTCGCCGAGAACCGCACGCGCGTGGAGCCGTTCGCGGGCACGTCGACGGTCTGGCGCGCGGCGTCGAGCACGGCGCCCGTCGCCTTCGCGGTCACCGTCGCGCGGCCGGCCCTGTCGGTGCGGTTGTGGATCACCACGCCGACCGACGCCGCATCACCCGCGCGCAGGAAGCGGGGCAGGGCGGGCGCGGCCATCAGCGGCTTGTTGACGGTCAGCCGCAGCTCGCCCGCGCCGAACCGGTCACCTGCATCCGCGGCGACGGCCATCAGCCGGAACGCGGTGAGGTTGTCGGGCGCGGTGAACGAGAACGCGAGCTCGCCGGCGTCGTTGGTCACGAGCATCGGTGCCCAGTACGCGGACGCGACGAACTTGCTGCGCACGCGCTGGCCGTCCATCGAGCTGCCCCCATCGCCACCTTCGTCGGGATCGCCGCTCTCGGGATCCGCGAGCCGCGCGATGCGGTTCCAGTTGGTGCCCGCATCGACGCCGAGCCCGTACGACGCGTAGAACGTCTTCATCGGGTTCGGCGTCTGGTACGCGATCAGCTGCAAGATGCCCTCGTCGGCGGCCGACAGCGAGACCTCGGCCTTCACCGGCTTGCCCTGATGGGTGACACGGATCGTGCCGGCGACCTTGTCACCGGGGCGCACCGTCGCCTGATCGAGCGCGACCGCGACGTCCAGCTGCTTGTGCTCGCTCGCGACCTTGAGCTCGACCATGCCCATCTTGAACTGCGGACGGTGCTTGTCACCTGCACCCGTGCGGCCGGTGACGAGCGCGATGCCGGCGTAGACGTTCGGCGCCCACGCATCCGCGATCGCGAGCTCCACGCCCTCCGACGCGGAGTCGAGCTTGGTGACCTTCGCATCGATGATGCCGTCGCGCTCGATCGTGATCAGCGCCGTCGGCTTGGCGAGGTTCGCCTGCGCGACGAGCCGGGCCTTGTCGCCGGCCTTGTAGCTCGGCTTCGACGCGACGACCGTCATGCGTGCGCCCTCGTCGCCGCTCCAGAATGCTTCGCCCTTGCCGATCACCCAGATCCCGCTCGCGGCGGTGACGGTGTTGCCGCGGTCGTCCTTGGCTTCGATCTTGATGACGTAGTCGCCGGGCTCCGTCGGGAAGATGCGCTCCACGTGCGTGCCGGACGCGGCGATGGTGACATCGCGCGCGAACAGCTGCTTCTCGCTCGACTCGCAGCGCTGGTAGCTGCGGGCGCCGACGTTCGTCCACGTGCAGTCGCGCACGGTGCGCGTCATCGTCAGCTTCGCCTTCGCGGCGGCGCGCTTGCCGTCGGGCGTGAGCGCGACGAGGTTGACGCCAAATGGCATGCCGGCCGCCTGCACGAGCTCGTTCGCGTGCATGCCGAGATAGAGCGACGTCTTGTGCGCGGTGACGATCGCCGTCTTGCCCATGGTCTGATCCGCGGCGTCGGTGACGTTCGTGCTCAGGATGTAGTCGACCGGGCCGGTGAACTCCGTCGCGTTGTCGCGCGCCGCGATCTGCAGGCGGCCCTGCGCGTTCGTCGTGCCGTTTCCGTCGGAGATGAATTCTCCGTAGTCGTCGTAGCGGTCGTACCACCACCACCACGAGCTCGGATCCGCGGAGAACGTGTAGTCCTCCCAGCCCGGGAACCGGATCGCGTGCGTGCGCTTGCGCAGGCTCCACTCGACCTTCGCACCGGCGAGCGGCGCTCCGAACAGGTACTTCGCGTCGAGGTCGAACGCGAGGCGCTCGCCCGGGCGCGGCGCCGGGTTGGTGCTCGCGAGCGCGAGCTCGAACGATGCGGGGCGGAACTCCTCGACGGAGAACTTCTCGCGGAACGTCTGGTGTGCGACGGTCGCGCGCACGTAGTAGTCGCCGAGCGTCGCTTCGGCGCCGAGCTCGAGCTCGAACGCGAAGCCGCCGAACGCCGAGAGCGTCGCCGTCTTGGTCAGCACGGTCTGGCCGCGGCTGTCCTGGATCTCGATCTCCGCCTTCTTCGCGGCCGGCACGCGCGGCGGCAGGCCGTGCGCGACCTCGCGCGCGATGCCCTTGAAGCTCACGCGCTCGCCGGGGCGATACAGGCCGCGATCGCTCTGGATGAAGCCGCGGATCTTCGTGACGCCGCCCTGGCGATCCTCGGGCAGGCCGAAGTTCCAGATCTGGATCCCGTTGGACCAGTTGCCGTCGACGACGGCGAGATCGGCGTCCTTCTCGACGATCGCGATCAGCCGCTGGCTGCGGTAGCTGTCCCAGTCTTCCCAGTCCTGGTTCTCGTCGTCGACGGGCTTCTGCTGCTTGAGCAGCGCGCTGCCCGGGACCTTGATGATGCCGTCGGCGTTGGTCAGATCGACCCACAGCTGCTTGCCCTGCGGGTTGTAGACCGCGACGCGCGCACCGGCGACCGGCTTGCCGCTCGCCAGCGACGTGACCCACACGAGGCCCGACGACGTGCCGGTCTTGATCAGCACACCGAGGTCGGTGACGTTGGCGAGCACGCGGTTGCGGCGCGGCGTCAGCCACGCGCGCTGCGGATCGGGCTTCACGTCGTCCGAGCGCACCTCGGCGAGGTACACGCCGCGCTTGCCGGCGTCACCGGCGCACGCCTTGCCGAGCTCGAGCTCGTGGAGCAGCCACTTGTTCTTGCCCGCGGTGGTGAACGACGTGGTCTTGGCGCGCGCCTTGAGCGGCTTCCAGTCGATCGGCTTGTCGTCGTCGTTGCCGCCCCACGGGTCGTAGTTCATGTCGGTGGTCAGCACCTGCACGAGCTTGTCGCGCGAGATCGCGGCGCACTCGAGCTCGAAGCTGCCGACGTTGCGCGACCACAGCGGATAGCCCTTCGCGCTCGCCTCGAGGGCGAAGATGCCGCGCTCCATCGACAGCCGCGGGCGCGCGTCGCCGGTGCGGAACGTGTGCACCGTCGGCTTCGCGAGCTGCTGGCCGAACGAGTCGGCGAGCGGCGCGAGCGTGATCGCGTAGTCGGTCGTGGTCTCGAGATCCGCGGTGACCTTGTACTCGGTGCCGTCGCCGGACAGGTAGCCACCGTCGAGGCCGGGGATCGCGGGCGTGCTCGAGATCGCCTTGCGCACCCCGTCGAGCGCGACCGCCGTCGAGAACTTCACGGAGATCGTGACCTCGTCGGCCGGCACGTCCTGGCTGTCGGGCGTGATCCGCTCGACCGCGAACGCGGGGCGCGCGCGCACCGACAGCGAGTACTGCTTGTCGAGCGGCGCATTGCCACCCGCGCCTGCGAGCTCGCTGCACACGATCGAGTAGCTCGCGCCCGGGACGAGGGACGTCGCCGGCTTCAGCGCGACGTTCGGCTCGGCGTCGTCGGGCTTGGCGTCGCGCGGCGCCACGAGCGCGATGTCGCCGCCCGCGCCGGTCAGCTTGCAGTGCTTCGCGGCATCCGCGAGCCGCACCGGCTGATTGAACGACAGCGGCACGTCGCCGTCGGGCGCGAGCGAGCTCGCGTCGACGCCCCACACACCCTCGACGGCGAGCGGGCGGTGGACGAACGTGAAGCCGAACCCCGCGGTCCGCTTGCCGAGCTCCCCGGAGAGCGCCACGCGGTACTTCGTCGATGCCGCGAGCGGATCCGTGGGCTCGATCGAGAGCGTCTGGCGATCCTGCCAGTAGCCCTTCCACGCGACCGCCGGAGAGATCGTCACGCTCGTCGGATCCGCGGGTTTGCCGACCATCGCGTCGTCGACCACGGGCTTGTCGAACCGGATCTCGACGGGCTCCGCCTTGTCGACCGGCCCCTGCGGCGCATACGACATCACCTGGAGGTCGCCCTTCGCGGCGGTGCCTCCTCCGCAGCCATGCACCGCTGCGAGCAGGGCGAGCACGCCCGCCGCGATCGCGGACGAAGCGGCCGCGCGGCGAGGATTCACCAGATCGGGAGATCGAAGGGGCCAGCTACGAGGACACATTTGGCAGCGGCAGCTGCACCCCCGATGCCGGCTTGGCTCACAGCAATTGCGCGGCCTTGCACCTCGCGTGGCCCCGCGGACACAAAAGCCGTGACACGCAATACGAGGCCATTCACACGCGTTTCATCGACGACGTTCCGGCTACGTGCGTTCGCGAGAGCAGAGTGCGACGAGGGCTCCGGCCAACGCTTTGCTCTGTGCGATCCGAGCGTCGCGATCGTCCCCGCGCGGCAGCAACACGAGTGCATCGCCGCTCGCCGTCGCGACACGCACGCACTCGCCATCGACCGCGATGTCACGCAGCTCCGGCGCCGCCAATACGCGCGACACCTCGGGCCACGCGAGATGCACGGACCCGCCCTCGAAGCGGACGGTGCCTGGCCCGCGATTCATCACGTGCACCTGCCACTTCTTGCGCGAACCTCCGGCGCTGGCGGGCAGGCGCCCCACCACGAGGGCTGTCGTGGTCAACGGCGCGAGGAGCGAGATCGGGATCGCGATCACGCCCGTGAGGATCGCAGGCATCGTTCGGATCATCGCCGCCGGTGACGTACCGGTACACCTTCAAGCCCGCGAGGAGGCCCAGCCCTCCGACCGCGAGTCCGACTGCGACCCACGCGAGCGGGTTGCGGCCCCGGCGCTGGGCGGTCCGTGCGATCCACGCGATCTGAAACGCGAAGATCGAGATCAACACTCCCACGCCGAAGATCAGCACCAGGCGACATGTATATCCAGCCACGCTGTCCTCGGTGTGGAACGACCCGGCAACCGCGACCTCCGAGCGCATTGAGACCTCTGGCGGATGATCCGGTGACGATAGGATGAGCGGCATGAAGGTACGGCAACGATCCATGGCGTGGCGCGACGCTGCTGGAGTGTGCGTTGCGCGCGGACGATCTGCCGGCGGTGAAGCTGCTGCTGCGCGGAGGTGCGGACGTGACGCGGAGGACGACGGACGGGTACACGTACTTCGATGTCGTCTCGGGGCGGCCTCGCTAAAAGTTCGAGCTCGAGCGCGCGGCCGGGCAGCGGCAGGGACCTCCTTCGGTCGCGGACTGGCTGCAGCTGCGCGTCGAGGCAGCGCCGCAAGCGTTCTCGTACGGACGTACGGCGGCGGGTACCACTTCGAGCCCGTCGACACGACCGCCATCACGGTCTCGCAGCCCGGCCAGGGGAGCGTGGCGCCGCTCGCCCGCGACGGCCTCGCGCTCGTCGCGAGCCGCTCGGCTCCGTACGACGTCGAGCGCCGGCGCGGCTGGCGCGAGCACCCGCAGGCGCCCCGGCGCGGACGCAGCGATACGTTCGACGAGACGCGCCACCAGTGGCTCGTCCGCGATCAGCCCCGCGGCGAGAGCCGGCTCGAGCTCCGCGATCGCGGCTACGTTCGCGGTCGGCTCGAGGGCCGTGCGCCGTCGTACTACCTCGACGGCGAGCTGCTCGACGACGTGACGTGGGCCGACTGGGACGCGCGCGGTCGCTTGCTCGTCGCGACGCGCGACGCCCACCTCGAGATCCGGAGCGCGACGAACAAGGTCAAGGCGTCGCGCTCGCTCGCCGACTTCGATCCAGATCCGCGGCCGCCTCCGTCGCACGCGCGCCGCGGGTGACGGGCGCCGAGTGTTGGCGATACTGTCGCGCCGATGCGTAGCCTTTGCTGTTCCCTCGTCATCTTCGCCGCCGCGTGCGGTGGCAAGCCCCAAGCACCCGTCACGTCGCTGCCGCCCGGCACCACGAAGCCGGACCTCGGCCTCGGCTCCGGCAAGATAGCCGTGTCGTGTGACGCGACCCAGCGCGCGAACCCGTGCGACGCGGCGCCGTACAACCTCGACGTCGCGGCCGACGTCGTCGACAGCTGCCGGATCCGCGGCGCCCAGCTGACGCTGCAGCTCAAGAGCTCGGACGCGCCCGGCGACGCGGTGACGCTCGACATGGACAACTATGGTGGTCCGGGCTCCTATCAGCTCGACGAGCCGTACAAGCGCTTCCTGCGCGTGTCGAGCGAGGCGACCGCGCCGAGCTGTCAGAACAACGCGCTGACCGGACCGCCGGTCAACGGGACGCGCGTCGTGTCGGCGCCGGGGATCAGCTGCGGAAGCCCGGCGTGCCGCGTCGACATCACGATCGCGGATCCGGCCGCGCCGTTTCCCAAGCCGGTGCGCTTCGCCATCCACTGCGACACGCTGTGCGAGTCCGGCTCGGCGCTGGTGTGCACGCCGGCGACCGACTTCACCGTCGAGGCGACCTGCGGCGACTCGTGACGTCTAGCGCGGAGCTCGCGCCCACGCGGTGAGCGCGAGGCGCGTCGGCGTGGGCGCGACGTGGACGTCGTCGAAGCCCGCGGAGACGAGGCCGCGCGCGAGCGACCGGCGCGAGAACCGCGTGGGGTGCAGCGCCTTGCGCGAGAATCCGTCCTTGCGCGCGACGAGCTCGAGGATCGTGGACTCGAGCGCGGGGAGCCACGGCTCGCCGTAGTTCGGCGTCGACAGCCACAGCCAGTCTCCCGGCGCGAGCGCACGGCGCAGCCCGACGAGCCACGCGGGCCACGCGAAGACGTACTCGACGACCTCCTTGGTGTACGACGCGCCGAACGGCGGGCAGCCGTCGTATCTGATCATCAGCTACGCGGGTGCCAAGGGCGTCCCGCAGGGCTGCTTCGATGGCGCGGGGCCGAAGGCGACGTATGCGGCCGACGCAGCGAAGTTCATGGTGACCCAGGGCGGGCAGCGCCCCGGTGGGTGGCTCGGCCGCGACGCGAGCGGGACGATCTGCTGGATCCTCGCGACCGACTCGACGTACACGAGGTCCTCGGCGTACCTGACGATGGCAGAGGTGAACGCGATCGGCGGCACGACGTCGCTGACGTGCGAGAACACGTCGACCGCGCCGCGCCCAACCTCTGGTGATACGTATGCGTCGGGTTGCCCGGCGGTCACTGTCGCGCCCGACCCGAACATGTTCACGCTCGTCGCGCAGTAGGCCTCGTTCGCCAAAGATGCCATCCGACCTCGTCGAGGACTGCACGCCTCTTCCCGGCGCCGTCCTGCTTATGAGAGCTTACCGAAGCCATGTCACCGTCGCATCGAAGGATGAGATGGCTGCTGCTGCTGTCGCTCGCCGCATGCGGCGATGAAGCTCGGATCGAGATCATTTCGCCGACGAGCGGCAACAAGGTCGCAATCGGCGTCAATGACCCGACCCTGACGATCGAAGGCCACGAGGTCAGCGAGGCAGGCGGGATCGCCGTTACCGTGGACGGCACCGAGGTCGTGCTGACCACGAACACGTTCCAGTTCGGCAACTGCGATAGGTGTCAGTTCGAGCTGATGTTTTCGAGCCTGGCCGTCGCGCCTGGCTCCCACACGATCCGCGCCGTCCTCGAGCGCGACTTGACGGAGCTCGCCAGCGACGAAATCATGCTCGAGTTTATCGTGCTTTAAATTAACGGCCGGCGCGTCGACGTCTCGCTCGATACCGGCGGCGGCGTCGGGCGGGCGACGAACGCCCAGGCCGGCACTACCTGTTGGTCCAGGATCCCGAAGCGGCTGCCGTCGGCGGCGACAAGTTCCTGATCGATGGACCGACGACGATCACGATGCACGATAAGAGTAAAAAGGGCGTGCGGCGCGGCTTCTTCTGGACCGGCGCTGCGATCTGACCACAAGCCTCGTTGCCGGGTACCTGATCGGAGACACGTACACGTTCGCCGTGGTTCCCCGAACCACCACACGCGCGCGGTGCTACCGTCGTTGTGTGGAGCCCAGTGACTTCGACGAGATCTTCGGCGCGCTGCAGGCGGCGAATGTTCGCTATCTTGTCGTCGGTGGCGTCGCGGTCGTCTTGCACGGTATGCCGCGCTTCACCGCAGATCTCGATCTGATCATCGCGCTCGACGAACCCAACGTTCGCGCTGCGATGTCGGCGCTCGGCGCACTCGGATACCGGCCGCGACCTCCGGTCCCTGCGGAGCATCTCGCCGATCCGGCGATCCGGCGCTCGTGGATCGATGAGAAGGGGCTGACTGTGTTCTCGTTGTGGAGCCCCGAGCATCCGGCCACGGAGATCGACGTCTTCGTCGAAGAGCCGTTCCCGTTCGCCCCCGCGTACGCGCGAGCGTTGCACGTCGATCTCGGATCGACCGAAGTTACGGTGGCATCGATCGCCGACCTGATTGGACTGAAGCGTGCTGCTGGGCGGCCAAAGGACCTCGCAGATATCGCGGCGCTGGAGGCACTTGACGATGACGCGTGATCGCGATCCCTGGCGCGCACACGAGCGCGAACAGCTGCGGGCATGGCGCACACTGTCGCCAGCGCAGCGACTCGCCTGGTTGTGGCAGGCGAAGCTGTTCGCGCGACGCGCACTCGAGGCGAAGACCGCGCGCGACAAGAAGCCTCGATAGCGGGGCACGAACGCGAGGTCCCCTTTAACGCCTCACCTAGCTAACCGGGTGAATCGCGGGGAGAACTGGAAGAACAGCCGCCGCGAGTACTTTTCACGAGCAACACCGGGTCAAATTCTCGCAAGCGCTGCGGAGCTACGCGATCCGGACGATCACGCCGGCGGCGGCGAGCTGTGCGCGCGTCGGCGCGAGCACGGGCTCCGCTTCGCCGCGCATCATGCGCAGCCAGCGCGCCCACGTGGCGTCCGCGGGATTGAACGCGGCGCCCTCGACGACGGCGGCGTAGCAGCACCACGCAATCGCGATCTGCGGCGCGAACCGATCGTCGAGCGTTGGGTCTTCCGCGAGCAGCGCCAGCATGCGCGCGAACGGCGCGAGCTCATCGGTCACGAGTGCGCGCGCCATCGCCGCGAGCACGAGGCGCACCTCGCGTGGGACGAGAGCGATCCGGCGGCGCAGGCGCTGGCGGAGCTCGTGACTGAACGCGCGGCACGGTGACCCGTCGAGCGCGAACAGCGTGGGAGCAGCGAAGGGCGCGACGGTGCGCAGCGCCCCGGCCATCGCGGCTTGCACGCGCGCTGTCACCGCGGGCTCGAACGTACGCCGCACGCCGTGCATGACGGCGCCGATCAGCCGACCGATCGCGAGGCCGGTGAGCGTCTCGAGCAGCGGTTCGAGCGCCTTCACCGCGAGGTCGGCCTCTCTGACCACGGGCTCGGCGAGCTCTACGTCGGCGAGCAGCCGATCGAGGCGAGCGCAGCTCGCGGTGACGTAGCGCTCGATGGTGGCCTCTACGGGGCCGGGGCGGAAGGTGCGGACGACAAGCGCGGAGCTCGGCATGCGGGCCGCTATCGGCAGCCATCCTGCGCGGTTGCTTGGCCTGGATGTCGAGCGACGAGTCGCGGTTCGCGACCGTGATGCGCTCGTTGTACTTGGTCGCCGCACGGGTCGCGGTCGTCGCCGCCTCACCGAAGTTCACGTTGCGGAATCCGCAGCAGATGGCGTGATCAGAAGTCGAACGGGCGAAGGTAATGATCGTTGTATCCGTGCGGGTGCTTGAGCAAGTAGTCCTGATGCTCCTCCTCCGCACGCACCCAGGTGGTCGCCGGTTCGATCCGCGTGACCACCGGATGCTTCCACTTGCCACTCGCGTCGACGCGCGCCTTCACCGCGAGCGCAGTGCGGTACTGCGCGGGTGACAGCGTGAAGACCTCCGAGCGGTACTGCGGGCCGAGGTCGTTGTTCTGGCGATTCAGCTGCGTCGGATCGTGGCCGCGGAAGTACCAGTGCGCGAGCAGATCCTCGTACGACAGCCGCGTCGGATCGAACACCACGCGCACCGCCTCGGCATGACCGGTCGTGCCGGTCGACACCTGCTCGTAGGTCACGTCGCTCGACGCGCCTCCCGCATAGCCGACCTCCATGTCGATGATGCCGGGCGCGCCGCGCATCACCTGTTCCATGCCCCAGAAGCAACCGCCGGCAAGGATCGCGACCTCGCGCGGCGCATCATCGGCGCGCGCCGTACTGGTCACGAGCGCGAGCACGGTGGCAACGATCGTCACGCCGCGCACAGCTCACTCCTTCTCTGCGAACAGCGCCGCATACCTGCCATAGCCCTGCTGCGAAAGCTCGTCGGCGGGCACGAACCGCAGCGCCGCGGAGTTCATGCAGTAGCGCAGGCCGGTTGGCTTGGGGCCGTCGGTGAACACGTGTCCGAGGTGGGCGTCACCGATCCGCGAGCGGACCTCGACCCGCACCGTGTCGTCCGAACGGTCGAGCTTCTCGACGACCGCGTCCTTGCTGATCGGCCGCGTGAAGCTCGGCCACCCGGTCTGCGTGTCGAACTTGTCGGTCGAGCTGAACAGCGGCTGGCCGGTGGTGATGTCGACGTAGATCCCGGCGCGGTGGTTGTTCCAGTACGCGTTGTGAAACGGTGGCTCGGTCTCGTTCTGTTGCGTGACCGCGTACTGCTGCGGCGTCAACATGTCTTGCAGCTCGGTCTCCGTCGGCTTCGAAGTGCGGATCGCCGGGCCCGCCAGCGCGACCGAACCCATCAGGGCACCGGCGGCGAATGCGAACGCGGCGCCTCGAGCTCTGATCATGGGACCTCCTTTCAACGGTCTACTCCTTCGCCGGGCCGGGGCCACTCCAGAAATCCCCTGATGGGTTAGCCGCGGGACTTCGCGCGATACAGGCCCGCCGTCGCGCGCGAGGAAGTCGCGAACCGGTTCCAGGCGTTGATCGCAGCGACGGCAAGCGTGAGGTTGGCGATGGGTCGGGCGAGATGACGTCGCTCTCGTCGGGTTCTTCCGCCAGGTCGACTGGATAATCCGCAGAGCCGCACGTTGGTCCCCGGACCATGCGCGAGCTCATGAATCGCCTCGCTGCCGTGGCGTTCCTCGTCATTTGCGCGCAGACCGGGGCCTCCAAGCGCGATGACCTGACCGCGGTGCCCAGCTGCAGCGCACTGCCGCCACGCGCCCCTCCGGCGTGGTGATGCGCGTGATCTGGCCGACTCGTGAAGTGCCAGGACGATCCCGAGATGAAGGAGCTGATGGAGAAGCGTGATCTGATCCTAGGTCGCCCTTACGAGTCGCTCGTTCCGAAGGTGAACGGAAAGTTCACGAGAACGCTGCCCTGTTTCACGATCGACGGGAACGCGAACCGCGCGACGACGCGGCAGACGCACGCAGCGAGCCCGTCGTCGAACCCGGTGACCTGCGCGAACGACACATGGCCGTCGTGCTCGATCTTGAACACGGAGTTGACTCGACCGGTCTCGCTGCCATGCGTCAAGTACTCGTCGTAGCAGCGGGACAACTGATCGCGCGCCTGCAACCAGCGTCCGAGCTCGTCGAGGTCGAACACCACGAGCTCACCCTGGATCGTGTGCCGGATGAAGTTGGTATCGAGGGAGCCGTGGGCATCTCCGGCAGCTCTTCCGGCGTGCGCGGCTTCGTCGTGGCACACGCCACGCGGCGGCGCGGCAGGCTCCGGTGCGGACGGTGGCGGCGCGGAGGTCGCGACTGCTGGGGCCGCAGGAGGCTTCGACGCCGAGCAGGCGACCAGCGCGAGCACCAAGAAACGCATGCCCCATCGACAACATGGATGGTCGGCGGTTCCGCGCCGCGTGTCCGAGATCTCCAGCTGCTGAGCTCGCGTAGCTCACAGCCACCTGGAGTCATTGACGACCGCGCAGTTGTCGTCGAGTGCTCGCGGGCGATCCGGACCGGGGGTGATGGTTGCTGACGTTTGGGCAGCTCCGGGAATTCCGAAATCCGGACGCACGCGTCCGAAACTCGGACAGAGTCCGGACACGAGGTGCTCCCGGCTAATCTTCGCGTCGGACAACTCTCGGACGCGAAAACCGGGCTTCAGCAGGCGAGAAATCAACCTCGGTGCGGGTGCCGCCCCAGTGCGGGCGCCGCCCACATCCGGACGATCCGAGTCACTTTCCGCGCCCGTAAGGGCTCTTCGACCGTTCGACCGCACCGACCACCGCGATGCGCGAGATCCGTTGACTGGCCAACACGTCGAGTGTCGTCACGACGAGGTCGATGGACACACCAGAGCGAACCGCGACCGTGAAGGGCGCGATCAAGGTGTACGACGACGTCTTCGCTTTCGCCTCGTCTCGTGCCTGCTTCGTCGCGGCACCAGCTCGCACAGCCGCCTGGAGAGCATCGCGATCGAGGCCCCCCGTGGGCTTGATGAACTTCGTCGGATCGAGCTCCAGATCGAATGCCTCGATCATGTCGAGGACGGGCGCTTCCCGCGGGCCCCCGAAGCGATAAGCGTTCGAGCGGGGCGCTTTCGAGGTGTCTTCGAACGCAAAGGCACTCGGTGCTTTGGCAGCAAGAACGATAGGCAACGCTTTGGCCGCCGGAGTCTTCCGCGACGCGAGCACGAGGACGTCCCCAGGCTCGAGCGGTTCGAGACTCGCGAAGAGAGGCACCCCACGCATCCCAAGACCGTGGCCATCCCCGTCCGCGCCTGTGCCAATCGGGCCACTACCGACTTGGGCGACATCGCCCTTACCACGAGGACGATCGGGACCGCCTATGTTCATCTTCCCAACCTCGATACCCTCCGCACCTGGGTTCGTCGGCCGTTGCGGTGGCGCGGATGACGACGACGTGGAGCGGCTTTTCTCCCGAAGCGGCGTGAGCTTGGACGCTAGCTCGTCCATCGTCGCCACCGGCGAGCCCACGGCGACGCCCGACACCGGGACCGCACCGATCGCAAGGTCGCCGCTTGGACCGACCACCACGCATGGGGTGTCTGGCTGGATGCGCTGCCCAACTGCGCCTGCTGGTAATTCCGCGGGAGATGACCATGACGCGGACGGGCTTGGAGACGACGACGGCCTTGCGGGCGGCGTGCTACTCGGCGGCGGCCCCGCATCCGACTCGCGCCCGCCACATGCAACGAGGAGAACGTACGGTAGACAGCCACGTAACAACATCTAACTACCTTAGTCGATCCTCGCCTCGTCCTTCCTCATGCGACCAATTCTCCAGCCTCACGTGACGGCTACCCGCCGAAACGAATATGATGGTGGATCGATGGGGTGCGTCTCGCGAAGCGAGTTGATCTGGTTTCTCGCGGGTCATGCGCCAGCGCTTGGAACCCACGTCAACACATGCAAGCAGTGCAGCACGCGCGCGAGCTCGGACGATGTTCAGTACGCCCTCGAGGCGGTGCGTGAGGTACCCGAAGTACGGCCGGGTGCGGTCGTCGGCGAATCGTTCATCATCGACGAGATCCTGGGCGCGGGCACGTTCGGACTCGTTGTGAGCGCGACCGCGCGAAACAGCGACAAGCGCGTTGCGATCAAGCTGCTCCGCCCCAGGTTCAATCAGCAACGCGAGGTGCTGGCTCGTTTCGAGCGTGAAGCGGCGATTCTGGCGAAACTGCGCAGTCCGCGGATCTGCCGCAGCCTTGGTTCGGGCGCTACGTCCAACGGGACGCAGTACCTCGTGACGGAGTTCGTGCGCGGCGAAACGCTTCGCACGAAGTTGGAGAAGCAAGGTCAACTGCCTCTGGATCTTGCCGCACGCTACATGGTCCAGATCTGCGAGGCCCTCGGCGAGACCCACGCCAACGGTGTCGTGCACCGCGACCTCAAGCCCGAGAACGTAATGGTGGTCGAGTCGAGCGGCGACGACGTGATCAAGCTGCTGGACTTCGGTGTGGCTCGCGCACTCAGTGACGTGAGACTCACCAGTACCGGACAGGCGATGGGGTCGCCTCTGTACATGGCGCCGGAACAATTGATGAACTCGAAGGACGTCGGCCCTGCGGCGGACATCTGGGCGATCGGAGTAATGCTGCAGGAGCTCGTCACAGGAACATCACCGTTCTTGAGCGAGTCCATCGCAGTCGTGTACTCGCGCATCCTCGACGGAATGCGCGACAGCATCGTCGGCTCCGGCGAGGAGCTCGAGCCGATCATCGAACGCTGCTTGCAGCATCACGCCGAGAATCGTTTCGCGAGCGTGACCGAGTTGGCTGTCGCGCTCGCTCCATTCGCGGTCACGCCGAAGAAGGCAGCCCCTCCTCACCGCGCGACGCTGAAAGCCCCGCCAGCGCCGAAGGCACCCGCGCCCAAAGCGCTGCCCGCGGTGAACGCACCGTCAGTCCCGCAATCGCCGCAGGTGCCAGCGGACACGCTACCCAGCGGGACGCAGGGAGTGTTCGGCGCGGTTCCCCATACGCTGAGGGATTCGGGTCCTCGACACCGAGGAGGTTCGACCTCGGACGCCCTCTCTGCATCCAAGACCGTTGCAGCGCCATCGCGGCGTCCGTGGGCGCTTGGTGCGATCGCGGTTGGTGCGCTCGTCAGCGGAGCCGTCGCGATCTACGTTGCCGCAACGCGACGCGAATCAAGCAGCGCGTCTGAAGTCGCGACGAGTTTGGTCCAGACGCCGCCGGCGGTGGATGCGGGCGTCACAGTGACCCCCATCGAGCCGATTCCTCCCCAAGTGCCTATGGCTGTGCCGATCGACGCACCGGCCGAAGCACCGCTCGACGCGGCCAACCTCGCCATCGCCGGTGCGACCGAGGTTCGCGTGAAGCCTGCGCTTGGTAAGACTCTCACGCCTGCACAAAAGAAGGCCGGACTCGAGAGCGTTCGTGGCCGTACAGATGGTTGCGTGAACGTGCACTCGCCTTTGCTCAAAGCGGGCGCTCGCGTCAAAACGGTGATCACCGTTACGAGCGAGGGACATGTGGAGCGAGTCGATGCCAATACGGGCTGCATTCGCTCTGAGGGTTGCAGTGACGAGCAGAGGCAGCGGAAGGAGCTCGAGGAGTGCTTGAATGTCGCGCTCTCCTCCGCGCGGTTCGTTCAGTCCTCCGCCGGAGCAGAAGTGTTCGCGAGATTCGACGTGAGCGACGGACAGGGTGCGCCTGTCTTGATAGAGGACGGTGGTTGCGACGAGGTCTCGTGCGTCCTCAACAACTACGAAGGCAATTGCTGCGCGAAGTACAAGAAGGGACACCGAGACCCGTTCGTAGCGAAGCCTTCCAGCAATCTACCGGACAGCTTGGATCGAGCGATGATCTCGACCGGTATCGCCAAGGTGAAAGCGCGGGTCTCCTCGTGTGGAGATCGCTCGTCGGCAACGGGCAGGGTCAAGATCTCGGTCAGGGTCGCGCCTGGTGGAGCCGTGGAAAGCACCGACATCAAGGAGAGCCCTGACGAGGCACTCGCGGCCTGCGTCCAGAAAGCGGTAGAGAAAGCGACCTTCGCGAAGACCGTGAACGGCGGCTCGTTCTCGTACCCATTCGTGTTCTAGTTCGCGAGAAAACGATCCGGCCCGGACCTGACGTACACGCCGGCGCGGATTACCACGGCACCGACGAGCTCACTTCGAGTTCTGCGCCGGGGCGGTGTCGTCGTCTTGCTCGGTGGCGGTGTTGCCGATGGTGGCGTCCTGTTCGTTCCTCCTTGCACGCGTTCCACCTTCGCCCCCATCGCCATAGCTTGTGGTGACGCAGCGCACGAAGTAACGCGGCACAAGGCCTGATACGATCGCACGATGGACGTGGCTCACCGCGGCATGGGCTGGCTCGTCATCGTCGTGCTCGCGTGCGCCGCGTGTGGCGGCTCCCCCGGGGCGAGCTCCGATGCGCAGACAGACGCGGCCCCCATCGACGCGCCGGCACCCGACGATGCATCGATCGATGCCGCGATCGACGCAGCGATCGATGCGCCGGTCGACGCTCCGGTCGACGCCGCCGTCGATGCACCGGCGGCCTACACGATCGGTGGCAACGTCATGGGGCTCGTCGGCAGCCTCGTGCTGCACAACAACGGCGGCGACGCGCTGACGATCGCCGCCGACGGTGAGTTCACGTTCGAGACGCCCGTCGCCGCGGGCGCGATGTTCCTTGTCACCGTCGCAGGGCAGCCCGACGGTGCGCGCTGCACGGTGACCGGCGGCATGGGTGTCGCGGCCGCTCCGGTCACGAACGTCGTCATCGTCTGTGTGCCGGTCCCTGGCTCGATCTCTGCCGGCAACGCGAGCACGTGCGAGATCCGCCCCGGCGGCACGCTCTGGTGCTGGGGCAACAACACCCTCGGACAGCTCGGCCTCGGAACGACGACGGCGAGCCCGAGCCCCACGCAGGTTGGAAGCCTCGCACGCTGGTTCGCGATCGAGGTCGGCGGCAGCCACGCGTGCGCGATCCGTACCGACGACACACTCTGGTGCTGGGGCAACAACGGGCGCGGCCAGACCGGCGCCACCGGCGCGATGGTCCTGGCGCCCACGCAGGTCGGCACCGAGACGTGGCGCGCGGTCGCGGCAGGCGACGAGCACTCCTGCGCGATCCGTAGCGATGGCACCTTGTGGTGCTGGGGGAACAACTTCCACGCGCAGCTCGGCTCGACCGGCGGCGCGACCTCGACGCCGCGCCAGGTCGGGACGCTCGCCACGTGGGTCGCGGTCACCGCGGGACACGATCATTCATGCGCGATCGACACGCAGGGTCTGCTCTGGTGCTGGGGCTCGAGCCAGAACGGGCAGGTCGGCGCAGGCCAGTGGCTCGTCGACATCGGTCAGCCGACGCAGATCGGCACCGCGACGTGGACCTTGGTCACCGGCGGCGTCGTTCACACGTGCGGCGTTCAGACCAACGGCACGCTGTGGTGCTGGGGCGACAAGAATGGCCTCGTCGGCAACACGGGCACGACGGTGCCGGCGCAAGTCGGAGCCGAGACGACGTGGAGCGCGGTCGCGGCCGGTGGCTATCACACGTGCGCGACCCAGAACGACGACCACCTGTGGTGCTGGGGCGCCAACGAGGTCGGTCAGCTCGGCCTTGGCGACACGCTCCGGCGCACCACGCCGTCGGCGGTCGGCACCCTCACGTGGACGAAGCTCGCCGGTGGCTCTGCACACACCTGCGGGATCGACACGAGCGGAGCACGCCACTGCTGGGGAACGCTGGGTACCGGTCAGCTCGGCCTCGGCCTCGTCGCCGAGAAGACCGTCCCCATGCAGGTGGGAGCCACGACGACGTGGGAGCTTCTCGCGGGGACGGAAGATCACAGCTGCGCGATCCGCGACGATGACTCGCTGTGGTGCTGGGGCGACAACAGCGACGGCGCGCTGGGGATCGGAACGCTGAGCTCCAAACAGGTGCCCACGCTCGTCGACATCGCGACGTGGAGCCGGGTGGCCACGGGTTCGACACACACGTGCGGCATTCGCACCGACGGGTCGCTGTGGTGCTGGGGTGGCAACCTGCGTGGACAGCTCGGGCTCGGCGACGCCATGGCGCGCTCGACGCCCACACGCGTCGGAATGGAGACGTCGTGGGCCGAGGTCACCGCGGGCGCCGAGCATACGTGCGCGCGCCGAACCGATCGGACGCTGTGGTGCTGGGGCAGTCACACCCAGGGCCAGCTCGGGATCGGAGCGCAGAGCAGCCAGCTCGCGCCCATCCAGGTCGGCTCGATTACCACGTGGGATCGCATCGAGGCGGGCTTCGCCTTCACGTGTGCGACCCGCACCGATGACACCTTGTGGTGTTGGGGCGACAACGCGAGCCGGCAGCTCGGCCTCGGCGACACATCCAGCCGGATCTCGCCGACGCAGGTCGGCACCGCGATGACGTGGGATCGCGTCGCCGCTGGCTACATCAGCACGTGCGCGACCCGCACGGATGGCACGCTGTGGTGCTGGGGCACGAACGCGTACAACACGCTCGGGATCGGGATGACCTCGGCATCACCTGCGCAGGTCGGCTCGCTCGCGACGTGGAGCTCGCCCGCAGCGGGCTACTACCGCACGTTCGCGACATCGACGTCGAGCTCGCTGTTCGCATGGGGCAGCAGCGGCGCTGGCCTGGGCCTGGGCCTGGGCACCCTGCCCGCACCGACACCGACGATGGTCGGCGCATCGACGACGTGGACGACCGAGATCGCCGTCGGCTCCGCGAATACCTGTGCGACCCGCAGCGACGGCACGCTGTGGTGCTGGGGACCCAACCGCACCGGAAACCTCGGCGATGGTGAGTCGTGGCGCGACGTCCCGACGCTGTTGCCCTGATAGAAGACGGTCGCGGATGGAAGGCGAAACTGCGCTGGGGCTTCCCGACGAGCTCTTGTTTCGCGAACACAAAGGGATCTGGCAACGCGGTCGCAGTGCCGAGCTGCGACAGCAGCGGCAACCTCCACAGGAGTCCCATCGCCACGTCGAGCGAGCGTCGCGACATGTGCACAGCGCGGCGATTGGAACAGCGTTCGCAGCTCCGCCTCGGAGGCCGCGTTCGGCAGGGCGCGCTTGTTGAGCTGGAAGACCACAGGGACCGCGCCGGGAGACGGCGATCAGCCTCGTGATGCTCTCGAACCACGGCGCTCGCGCACGAGCCAGATCAGCACGAGAAGCGCGCCGACCACGCCGGCAGCCATGCATCCCGTGTGTAGCGCCTCGAGCCCGACGAGGCCGAGCAGCGGATTCGCGTCACTCCACGGTTGGAGCGGCTGGATGTCCGCGTGCATCAGGCCGTCGAGCACGGGATGGGATAGCGCACCGACCATCGCTCCAACGACGATGCCGAGCGGCGCTGCCTCCGCGCGAATGGTCGGTGACCGCGCGTCCAACCACGATCTCACGTTCGGCAGCAGCCGACGCATCCCGAGCAGCACGCCCGCCGTGGCGAGGCCGAAGAGCGCTGCTCCGAGGAACGTGTGCAGCTGCCGATGCACGGGATACGCGTGCTGCTGGAGGTAGTAGAGCGACTCGACGTCGATGATGACATTGCTGGCGACGAAGGCCGTCCACGAGTACCAGCGCGGCGCGAGTCCCTTCCCCACCAGGCCAGGGCCGAAATGAAACGGCGTGAACGGCACGCCTCGACGATATGCCTCCGCGCGGCCCATGGGAATTTCGTTGTGCGGTGGTGCGGGCTCCGTGCACGGCGCACGTGCGACAGCTGCGTGAGCACCGGCGACGTTGGGTGCAATGGATCCGGTTGGTCAACGCCTCAGCTAGAACGCATCTCAAAAACGCCGTAGCAGAATGACGGCGCAAGCGAGCTCCAGGAACGCGAGGAAGTTCTCGGCCTTGTGCTCGTAACGTGTGACGAGCCGGCGAGACCGCATCAGTCACGCGAAGACTCGCTCGACGAGCCAGCGCCGCTCGTATCGACGAAGCTTGCGGCCGTCCTGGTTCTGAGGGGAGCCGCACCGAGGTTGATGCGAGGGGGGCCGCACCGAGGTTGATGCGAGGGGCCCACGATCGCAACGACCGGCAAGAAGATCCCGAAGAAGGAGTTCGCGACGATCAACATCGACCCCGATCGCTGGCACGGCGACTGGAACTAAGTAATCAGGCCGCGCAAAAAGTCATGATCGGTCGGCTTCCGCATTCGCGGCCCCTTACTGCTCGGTGTAGCCCTCGACGCCGAACTTGACCGGAGACCATGCGCGCCCCCGTCGGCCATTCTCGAGATCGCCGACATGCTCGAGCTGGATGATCGCCCAGCCGCGCGCCTTCCCTCGCACCCGCACGCGCGACGCATAGTCAGGTCCCATCACGCGCTTGTACGTCTTGTCGGGGCACTGCACGTACGCGGCGTGCATGCACTCCTGCGTGCCGCAGCCGCCCTCGTCGAGGATGACGTCCTTGCGCTTGTCGCGGTCGAGGAACCCGCGCCAGACCACCGTGTACCGAGGTGGATCCGGATCCGTCCACTCCCTCGGTGTCCACGTGCCGTCCGCGTTCTCGACGAACGTGTCGCCGCCGCCGTTGCACCACGCCGTGGCATCGCGCGCCACGTGCGGCTTGTCCGCGAGGGCAGGCGTCGCTACGAGCATCAGCACGGCCGCGAGTCGTCTCATGCGAGAACAACGTGCGACGCGGCGGGCTTGTTCTATGGCGTGTACGTGATGCGCAACGGCCGGTTCGCCGCCGTGCCGTACTCGCGCGTGGCCACCGTCGAGCTGCTCCTGCCGGTGCTGCCGCGGATGATCACGCCTGTCGAGCCGGACGTAGAACGCAAGCGACGCGGTCGACCGCCCCCCGGGCGGGACGTTACGCTCGACCTACATGGCGCGACGAACGCATGACGAGGTGATCCGCAAGCTCCGTGCGCTCGCACGCACCGCCGATCGCGAGGCGATCGCCAGCGCGTTCGTCGCGAGCCTTGGCGTGGCGCCCGGCTTCTGGCGCGCACCCCTCTGCGCGCTCGCCGCCGCGGAGGCGGTGCCCACCCATCGCTACCGGCCGTTCAGTGCGTCGACGAAGGACTGCCGCGAGTGCGGCCTGCTGCCGACGGTCGTGCTCGAGGAGCCGAGCGAGCGCGGCGAGATCCTGCCCGGTGATCTCGCGACCGCGCTCGCCGTCCTCGAGCAGGTGAAGACCACGCCGCCGCTCGTCGCGACCGCGGCCGACGCCCGGCGGCTGATGAAGGTCCTCGCGACGGTCGGCACGCTGCCGGGGGACGCGCGCGAAGGCAAGCTCGCCGATGCGCTGCGCAAGGCCAAGCTCGTCGCCGGCAATCGCTACGACGCGCGCTCGGTGATCGAGACGCTCGGTGCGTGCGGGGTGCTGCAGACGCCCGAGCATCCGGGGTTTACGACGCGGTGGACGTCGTTTGCGGCGCGCCAGGATCGGCCATCGACGCGCGTCGAGTGCGATCCGCCGATCGCGTTCTGGACCGCGGCCCACGGCGTCGATGCCGCGAACGTGAAGGGCTGGTTCGGCACGCTCGGCGTCGCCGCGCCGGCGTCCTCCCGGCCCCGCAAGGTCGCCGTCGCGAAGACGACGAAGCGGCTCACGGCCCGCGCGAAGCGCGCGGCCCGCGCGACCGAGCTCGAGCGCGGGGATGTGATCGCGTTCACCGTCGGCAAGGCCTGGTACGCGGCACATGTGATCGACCATCGCCAGACCATGGGCGGACGATACCCGATCATCCAGCGGCTGGACTGGACGGGCAGCTCCGCCCCATTGCTCGCCAACCTCCGCACGGCCCCGCCACGCCCGGGATCGATGATGCTGGATCTGTGGGCGCGCGACGATCGCGGCGGGCGGTGGAAGACGATCGGCCGGCGGCCGGCGCCCGCGACGAAGCTCGGCGGCTACTTGGTGATGTCGCTCGGCCGCGATGGTGCGGGGCTGACGCGGCTCGCACAGCTCTGAACGCGGGGCGCCGGGGCGCGCGCAGCCGGGTCAGTGGACCGCGGCCTCGAGCCGGGCGAGCTGGACATCGCGGTCGCTGGCATCGTGCACGCACGATGGCCACCGCCGGGGGGCGCCGTGATCTCGGCATCGAGTGTCTGCCGGCATCAAGCGCGCCATCAGGAGTCTCCCGACAAGACCACTTCCGTCGAGTGCTACCGTGTCTTCATGTCGAGGCGGCTCGCAATCGACTTCGAGGCGATGCAGACGGCGTTCGAAGACCGCGACGGCGAAGGCCGGTGGTTCCTCGATACCGAGACTGGCGACGTCGTCCGGATCGAGGCTGGAATCGGCGACCGGTATCGCGGGATCCCCTATCAAGGCTTGCAGGCAAGTCAGCGAGACAGGGCCGAGTTCATCGGTTCGGTGAACGACAACAAGCTCCGCGCGCTGCTCGACGTCGCGGGGCGCGAGGCGTCCGCGTCCGCGCGCTTCGAGAACGTGCTACAGGCGTTCCCCGACGAGCGCGCGCGCTGGCTCTCGTTCCAGAAGATGTGCGTGCGCCACAGGATCCGGCGCTGGCTCGCGAGCGAGAACATCGATCCGATCGCGCCACGACCGTCGACAAATTGACCCGTGCAAGGAGACTGCACCGTGCCGACCGAGCTCGGTGTCGTCGCGGTGTGGAGCGGGATGAAGCCAATCACCGAGCTTGCGAACCCGCAGTCCGAGCTGCCGATGCTCCATGGGCGATCACTTTCGGCCGCTTTGCCTCGGCGGCGACGAGACCCTGCTGCGTCAGCACCACGCGTTCGCCGCGGTGAAATGCCACGTCGTTGGTGTACACGAGCGTCATCGAACCGCCGTCGTCAAAACGAATGAGGACTTGGTAACGCGGTAACGCGGTGGAAGTTCCATCATGCGAGGCGATCGCCGAACTGCCGTCCTCGGCGCCGATGATGCTCCGTGAGCCGTAAGGCAACAGAAGACCGCTGAGCAGCAAGCCACCGACGAAGATCCCGAGGATCACATTCTCGCTCGCGTTGCTCGTGACGCGCTCCTCGATCTTGTTGACGGATTCGATGACTCCTGGACGCGCTTGATGGGGCGGCTCGGTCCAGGTTGTTCGCGCGGGCGGCTTGGTCGCGCAGCTCGCGAGCAGCAGCAGCGCGACCCAGAAGTTGCAACGCGAGGTCACCCCCGATCGATGAGCAATGCACGTGCCGTTGCGCCTCATCTCCTCGCTGCGGGCGAACGGGACGAGCCCATGCGAAATCGACGACGGTGCACGGTCCTTGCCCTAGTCGCCGCGGGACGCGCGCGCAGCTCGGCGTGGAAGCTCAGCGGCCCGACGCGACCGGACGAGGGATCTCCGCGACCTCGACGCCGACCGCGAGCGCGAGGTCCCGCTCGAGCAGCCACGCTCCGGTGATCGCGAGCACGCGATCGACCTCGCGCCAGTCGCTGAGCTGGATGCCCGTGCCACCGCCGCCCCGACCACGACGATCGAGCCAAGGCCCGCACCCGTGCAATCGGTGACCACGCGATAGCCGACGTAGTCCCCGGGGCTGTCTCGACGTCGTCGGGTGAGCCGAGTACGCCAGGCCAGGGGGTGGGCTGAGCGAGACATCCAGAGGCCGCGATCGCTAGCAGGGCGCGCTTCATGTCACGGACGACGATAGGGAGAGATCGTGCACGCGGCACGAGCGCCGGCCTGGCTCGTGCTTGCACGTGTGGCCGCGAGCTCGTCGCGATCCGCCTCCCGCCAGACGCCGCGGCTGATCGCTGCCGCCACCGTGCGCTCGGCACGCTGTCGTGCTTCGACATGTTCCTCGCGCGCGGCCTCGACATGTTCCTCGTCTGCAGCCTCGGCTGGTTCTGCGGCTGCGGTCCGCTCCGGCGTTTCATGTGCCGCGAGCTCCTCGCGGATCGTCGTGCGCACCATGTTCCGCAGTGCGGCTTCGTCCATGCCGCGTTCGACGCCTACGCCGATGCGGGCACCACGTACACCGTCGGCGGCGACCTCGCGCAGTACCCGGGCACGATGAGCGGCGTGATCCTTCGCCGCGACTGAGCGCCACTACCTGGCGAGCACGCGCCATTCGCGCGGCCATATTGGACAATGTCGATTCGGTGTTGCGCGCGCCTTGGCGCACCGTCTAGCCGATGCTCATGAAACATCTCATCACAACGCTCGTGCTCTGCTCGCTCGTCGGCTGCGGCGACAAGAAGAACGCGGCCCCGTCCAGCGGCCCGAGATCAAGCAGGTCTGCGCAAATGCCGCGGCAGACCTCAAGCAGACGTTCGAAGGTGGGGAGGTCCGGCAAAGCGATCCTAAGTGCACCAACGACGCGGCCGGCGTCATGAACTCTACTTGTGTCTTCGTCTCCCCATTCGGGGAAGGCGTCGACCTCCACATCGTGTGGCAGCACGATCCCACGCGCGGATTCCGGATCGCTGCGCGCGTCTCGATGCAGAACAACGTCGAGAATGACGCCGCGTTCGAGCGCCTGAACCAGGCGA
>DATLHR010000370.1:0-12285 GCA_035539815.1 Kofleriaceae bacterium | reverse complement strand
GAGCGCATGGTCGAGCTGCTCAAGCAGGGCCAGTTCCAGCCGATGCCGATGGAGCAGCAGGTCATCGTCATCTACGCCGGCACCAACGGCTTCGTCGATGACTACCCGGTGGCCGTGCTCGGGCGTTACGAGCAGGAGCTGTTGTCGTTCATGAAGTCGCGCAAGGCCGACCTCGTCTCGCAGATCGCGTCGACGGGCAAGCTCGAGGGCGACATCGAGAAGCAGCTGCGCGACGCGCTCACCGAGTTCGCGAAGCAGTTCTCCGTCGAAGAGAAGAAGCCGTAACCGGAGAAGACCCGTGCCGAGTCTCAAGGCAATCAGAAACCGCATCACGAGCGTCAAGAACACGCGCAAGATCACGCGTGCGATGAAGCTCGTGTCGACGGCGAAGCTGCGGCGCGCGCATGTGGCCCTGATCCAGGCGCGGCCGTACACCGCAGCGATCACCCGCGTGGTCGGCGAGCTGTCGGCCGTGGCGGGCTCCGACGCGCACAAGCTGTTCGAGGAGCGGCCGCTCAGCAAGGCGACGATCGTCGTCATGACCAGCGACCGCGGGCAGGCCGGCGCGTTCAACGCGAACGTCGTCAAGGCCGTCGAGCGCTACGCGGCGAACGAGCTGTCGGGTGCGAGTGAGGTCTCGCTCCGCATCATCGGCCGCAAGGGCAACCAGTACTTCTCGCGTCGCCGCGCGACGATCACGAGCTTCGACAACGCTCCGACCGGCGCCAACGCGCTCGAGTCGGCGCGCGAGAATGCCAACCGCGTGATCGACGACTTCCTCTCGGGGAAGGTCGATCGCGTGTTCGTCGTCTACAACGAGTTCAAGAACGCGGGCTCGCAGGCGGTGCGCGTGCGCCAGCTGCTGCCGGTCGTCGCCACCGGCGATGACGCGGGCACCGAGCTCGTGAAACAGGATTCGCACGGCGATGCCGCGGCGACCGACTTCATCTACGAGCCGAGCAAGCAGGTGCTGCTCGATCGGCTCGTTCCGCTGTTCGTCCAGATCCTCCTCTACCGCGCGTCCCTCGAGTCGATCACGTCGTTCTTCGCGGCGCAGATGACGGCGATGGACAACGCGACCAAGAACGCCGGCGACATGATCTCGTCGCTCACGCTTCAGTACAACCGCGCTCGTCAGGCGGCGATCACCAAGGAGCTCGCCGAGATCGTCGGCGGCGCCGAGGCTCTCAAGGGTTAAGGAACACCATGGCTACCACCGATTTCTCTCCCAACAGCATGGGCCGCATCGTTCAGGTCATCGGACCGGTCGTCGACGTGGCGTTCGATTCGGCCGAGCTGCCGGAGATCAACACGGCGCTCGTCCTCACCAACCCCTCGATCGACAAGCGCGAGGACAACCTGATCGTCGAGGTCGCTCAGCACCTCGGCGAGCACATGGTCCGCTGCGTCGCCATGGACACCACGGACGGTCTGGTTCGCGGCCAGCAGGTGAAGAACACCAACGCGCCGATCTCGGTGCCGGTGGGCGCCGAGGTCCTCGGCCGCATCATGAACGTCGTCGGCGAGCCGGTCGACGAGCAGGGCCCGGTCACCGCGAAGAAGCGGTCGCCGATCCACCGCTCGGCGCCGAAGTTCACCGACCAGAGCGTGAACGTCGAGATGTTCGAGACCGGCATCAAGGTCATCGACCTCCTCGCTCCGTACCGCCGCGGCGGCAAGATCGGCCTGTTCGGCGGCGCCGGCGTCGGCAAGACGGTGCTCATCCAGGAGCTGATCAACAACGTCGCCAAGAAGTCGGGCTCGTACTCGGTGTTCGCCGGCGTCGGCGAGCGCACTCGCGAGGGCAACGACCTCTTCCACGAGCTCAAGGAAGCGAAGCTGTTCGACGGTAGCTCGGTGCTCTCGAAGACCGCGCTCGTGTTCGGTCAGATGAACGAGCCGCCTGGCGCCCGCCAGCGCGTCGCGCTCGCGGCGCTGACCGTCGCCGAGTACTTCCGCGACGTCGAGAAGCAGGACCTCCTGCTGTTCGTCGACAACATCTTCCGGTTCACCCAGGCCGGCTCCGAGGTGTCCGCACTCCTCGGCCGCATCCCGAGCGCCGTCGGTTACCAGCCGACGCTGTCGACCGAGATGGGTGGTCTGCAGGAGCGCATCACGTCGACCAAGGACGGCTCGATCACCTCGGTGCAGGCGATCTACGTGCCCGCCGACGACCTCACCGACCCGGCGCCGGCGACGGCGTTCGCCCACCTCGACGCGACGACGGTGCTCAACCGCGCGATCACGGAGAAGGGCATCTACCCGGCCGTCGACCCGCTCGACTCGACCTCGTCGATCCTCACCCCCGCCGTCGTCGGCGAGCAGCACTACAAGGTCGCCCGCGAAGTGCAGCGCATCCTCCAGCGCTACAAGGACCTGCAGGACATCATCGCCATCCTCGGCATGGACGAGCTGTCGGAAGACGACAAGCTCACGGTCTCGCGCGCTCGCAAGATCGAGAAGTTCATGGGCCAGCCGTTCCACGTCGCCGAGACGTTCACCGGCATGAAGGGCATCTTCTGCTCGCGCGAGGACACGGTGCGTAGCTTCGCCGAGATCCTCGAGGGCAAGTGCGACGACCTGCCCGAGCAGGCGTTCGAGATGACCGGCACCATCGACGACGTCCGCGCCAAGGCGGCGGACCTCGCGAAGAGGGCGTAGTCCATGTCGCTCGGGACCATCCTCGGAGTGAACCTGGTGACGCCCAAGGGCGTCGTCGCGCACACCGAGGCAGACAGCGTGCAGGCGCCCGGCGAGCTCGGCGAGTTCGAGCTGCTGCCGGGACACATCCCGCTGCTCACCGCGCTCAAGCCGGGCGTGCTGACCATAGGGACCAAGGCGCGCGCGCGCTATGCGGTCGGCAACGGCTACCTGCGCGTCGACCCGAACGGCGTCGTCGAGATCCTCGTCGAGCAGGCCGTCGCTGCGAAGGACGTCGACGCCACCGGCGCGAAGAAGGACCTCGACACCGCCGAGGCTGAGCTCGCGAAGTGGGGCGACAAGGCGCAGGACGGCGATTACACGAACGCGAAGGCGCGCGCTGACTGGGCGCGTGCCCGCCTCGACGCTGCGGCGCACTGAGGACCTGCGCGTGCTGCGCTACGTGCTGCTCGCGTTCGTCACGGCGTGCGCTGCGCCGGTGCAGCCCGTCAACCAGGCCGAGACCGTCCCTACCAACCAGCAGGACACCGATCGCTGGAAGGTCTCGCCGCAGGGGCCACCCCTTCCGGTCGACGCGGTGCACGATCATGGCGACGACACGCGCGCCGTTTACAAGGTGCGCCTGCCGTACGACGATCTCTATCGCGACTACGTGCGGTACTTGCCAACCGCCGGGTTCACGGTGAGCAATGACCGTCAAACCGGGATGGCGTCGTCCGCGGTGTTCGACATCACCGATGGTGCGGGTGCCGCGTTCACGATCGTCCTGGCCAAGGAAGACGAGAACACGACCCAGATCGAGCTGATGCGCAACCAGTAGCGCTCGGGCCACTCGGGTACACTCTCTCGATGCGCTTGGAGCTCGCGACAGAGCGGCTGATCCTTCGCGAGATGATCCCGGAGGACTGGCGTGCGTTCTACGACATCCATCGCGAGCCCGCCGTCGTTCGCTACCTGACGCAGGACGTGGCCACGGAGGACTCGGCGCGCGAGTATGTCGAACGCGCGATCGCCAGCGCGCGCGAGGAGCCTCGCCTGACGTTCGATCTCGCGATCACGGAGCGCGGGGGCAACGGTGAGCTCGTCGGCCGCTGTGGCCTTCGCCGCAAGGACTCCGAGCCGCGCATCGGCGAGATCTGGTACGTCCTCTCGCCCGCATGCGTGGGGCGTGGCTACGCGACCGAGGCCGCGCGCGCGATGCTGCGGCTCGCGTTCGCGGAGCTCGCGTTGCACCGCATATATGCCGACGTCGACCCGCGCAACCTGCGCTCGATCCGCGTGCTCGAGCGGATCGGCATGCGGCGCGAGGCACACTTCGTCCAGGACGTGTGGATCAAGGGCGAGTGGTGCGACACGATGATGCTCGGGATCCTCGCCCACGAGTACCACCGAGTCGCTGTCCATCCACGAGCAGGTGACTGAACCGTGAGTACTTCGCGACGCGCTATGCGGACACGCCCGCCGGCGCCGCCGCGCTGTGCGAGCAGCCCGGCGTGACCGGCATCAACTTTCGACGCACATGGAAGGAAGTCTCGCCGAGCGAGGGCGTGTACGACTTCAGTAGCTTCGACGACGTGCTCACCGCGATCGCCGCGTCGTCAAACCCGAGCTGCCAGCTGTGGTTGTTCGTCGAGTACAAGAGCTTCGCGAGCAGCGCCGAGCTCAACCCGTGTCCGGTGTACCTCCAAGCGCGAAGTACGACGGCAACCACAGGGTCGAAGGCGTCATCGTTCAAGAGTCGGCACTCAGCCTGAACGGCGCCTACTCGCAAGACGTCGCCGATGGCGGCACGTACACGGCCGAAGCGTGGCGTGACGCCTCGCACGGCGGCACGACGTCCGAACTTCGGACAATAGGGTATGTCGTGCGAGTCGCGTCTCCCCGGGCGCGCATGTGACGTGCATATCTGTTCGGGCAAGGCCCATGGAGCTCGCAATGAGAGAGGCGCGTACGTTCATCACTGGAGTCGTCGCAGTTGCCCTCGCGGCTGGAGTCGCGGCGGCCGAACCCAAGAAACCACCGGCCATCGATCAGCAAGCGATCGCCGCGCTCTGTCGGATGGGGGCCTTCCTGATGGCTCAGCAGAACTTCATCGTCCGCACGACGACGGAGACCGACTACGTCGCCGATAACGGTCAGCTGCTGCGTCGTGGCGCGCGCGGCGAGCTCGAAGCGCGCCGACCGAATCGCCTCCACGCCAAGGTCGTGAGCGATCGCAAAGAGCGCGAGTTCTTCTATGACGGCGACACGTTCACGGTGTTCAGCCCGAACCTCGGCTACTACTCGCGAATCGATGCACCACCGACGATCGGAGCGCTCGCCGACACTCTCGAGGCACGCTTCGGACTCGCGCTGCCGCTCGTCGATCTATTCCGCTGGGGCATGCCCAATCCCGACTTCAGCGACATCGAGGCCGCGAGGTATGTCGGGACAGCGACGATCGACGGTGTGCTCACCGACCAGTACGCGTTCCGTCAGGAGGGCGTTGACTGGCAGATCTGGATCGAGCGCGGCTCTCGACCACTACCGCGCAAACTCGTGCTGACGACGACGGACGATCCGACGCGGCCGGAGCACGAGATCAACATGAGCTGGCAGCTGAACACGCGGACCGACGACGCGAGGTTCTCGTTCGTGCCGCCGCAGGGCAGCTCTCTGATCGCCGTCGAGGAGCTGGGCACGCCATCTGCCCCCGACGCCAGGAAGAGCGGCGAGCGCAGCGCTCGCCGCTGAGAGGGACACCATGACATCGCGACATACGAAACACGGTCTACTGGTACTTGCAGCCTTCACGTTCGCCGCCGGCGTCGCCGAGGCACGCGGTGGACGCGGAGGCGGTGGACGCGGCGGAGGTGGCTTCCGCGGTGGCGGCGGCGCGAGCATGGGCGGCATGCGTGGCGGCGGCGCACGGACCAGTGTCAGTCGTCCGAGCGGCGGATACAGCCGTCCGAGCGGCGGATACAGCCGTCCGAGCGGCGGGGGTACGCGGACCGCCGGTAGCTACAGCCGACCGAGCGGCGCCGGCACGCGTACGGCCGGGAACTACAGCCGCACGAATCAGAACCTCTCCAATCGCAACGTGAATCGGAACCGGAACGTGAACCGCGACGTGAATCGCGACGTCGACGTCCACGGCGACTGGGGTCACTACGGCTGGGGCGGCGGCTACTACGGGGCACCGATCGCGCGAGGCATCGCGTACGGCGCGGCCGTGGGACTCACCGCCGCTGCCGTCGGCTCGGTCGCGTACTCGCTGCCGAGCGGTTGCGGCAGCTACAACTACGCGGGCTCGCCCTACTACAACTGCGGTGGCACCTACTACGCACCACAGTACAGCGGCGAGGACGTCACGTACGTCGTGGTCGAGAATCCCGAAGGCGGCTCGACCACGACGGTCGTCAAGTAGACGCGCCGGGTGGATCCCGGCCGGTCACGTCGTCGAGCTACGCGGTCCCCAAGCCTGCGTTGTAGAGCACGAACGGGAGCGCGCGGCTCACGTTCACGATCGCCACGAACCAGAGCAGCGCGTTCAGATGCTCGGGTTCGTCGTCGAGGTGCCGCGCGAGGAGCGCGATGCCCGAGACGCCGAGATAGAACCCGACAGGGCCGAACAGGTCCCAGTCCTTGAGCGGTCCGAAATCGGGGTTCCAGATCACGGTGAGTGCGAGGAAGCCGGTGGAGATCAGGCCGAGATAGAACTGCGCGACGAGCGGGAGCCCTCGCGTATCCGGCGTGCGCCACGTTCGCCAGCGGCCGCGATGCAAGGCGAAGAGTGTGCCGCCGAGCACCATCACGATCCCGAGCGGCGCCACCAGCAGTTGCTCGTTCGCGATCGCGAGCAGATGGCCCGGCCGGAGCATGAGGTACCGCGTCATCCCGGTGAGCTCGAACAGCGGGACGAACATGCCGCCGTCGCCGCCGCCCACCCCTGTCTCGTCGGCGCCCGCGTACCCGACCCACCGCATCGCGACGTAGAGCACGAGCGCGGGTACGACGGTGACCGCCGCGAGCCGGATGCTGGTGGCGAGCGCGCGACTGCCGGGGCGCCGGAAGCCGGCGTGGTAGGCGAGCCAGAGCATTGCCGGCACGAACACGATGCCGGACAGATGGAACATGCACGACAGCGTCCACAGGCCGAACGCCACGACGAGATCGCGCCGGCCCGCCAGCGCGTCGAGTCCGCACGCGAGGCTCGCGAGCATGCAGACCGTCGACAGCGTGTACAGCTCGACGTACCCGGCGAACAGCTGCACGGCACCGCAGCCGACGAGTGCCACGATCGCGGGCGCCGATGCACGGCCGGCGATGCGACGCGCGAGGCCGGCGAGCACCACGACCCCGAGTGCACCGGCGAGCGTGTTCACGACCTGGATCGACACGATGGGCGCCCATCCGAGCACGCTGCCGAAGGTGCGATGCACGAGCACGAACAGCGTGGTCGCTAACGGCTCGCGCTTGATGAACAGGGCGCCCTCGCCGACGAGCCGCCGGACGTTCTTCGCATCGCCGTACAGCTCTGTGCTGCGCAATAGCCACAGCACGACCGCAGCGATCGCGAACGTCACGACGGGGTGCATCGATGCGCGCTCGCGACGCGGCGCCGGATGGACGCGTGACCAGAGGGCGGCGCCGAGTGCGGCGAGCACCAGGAGCGGCGGCACGAGCGGCGACAGCCCTGCGACGGGAAACGCCCAGATCTGCGGTGGTGAAGCGATGCCGAGGACGGCGACCATGGCGCCGGCGGCATACGTCGTCGCTTCGATCGGCGTCAGACGTGCAGAGTCAGGCGCGGTCACAGAGCTTCCGCGGATGGTCGCCGTCGATCCAGGAGCTAGAGCTTGATCGCGAGCAGCTTGGCCACCTCGCCCGATGGCTTGCCGCCGGTGGCACGCCGAAGCGCGGCGTGGACAGCCGTGGCGTCGGGTCTGCGCGGCATGTCGGGTTCGCCGTAGCTTCGCGCCGTCCCGCGCGCGAGCCACATCTCGAGGACAGCGAGCTGATCGGCGTCACCGGACACCGCGGCAGCCGCCCTCGCGTCCAGATCCTTATTCCATCCGTGATGTTGGTCAGTAGCCCTCGCACGGATCGCCCACGATCTGACCATTCACGACCGTCGTGCTGTGCGGAACGTCGGCGCCGACGAACACGACCTTGCCCTTCACCTCGCGCTTGTCCGTCCACGCGCGTAACGCGTTCTCGGTCAGTACGGCGTTGCGATTCGAGCATCCTGCAACGACGTCGCCTTCGACGATCTTCACGGCGCCCAGGCCAGTGATGCGCCGGAGGTTGGTGTTGGCCTGGATCACGACGCGCTCGCCGACGCGCTCCAGCTTCGCGAAGCCGCGCAGGTCCGTCATCTTGCTGTGCGAGATCGTCAAGGTGCCACCGATCTCGACGAGCGCATTGAGCCCGCGAAATGCGCGCACGTCGAACAGCATCACATCGCCCTTCACGCGCTGGAGCGAGCGCAATCCGGTCACATCGTCGATCGGCGCGATCATCGACCTGCCCGGGATGAAGATGTAGCCGCCGCGCAGGTCGAGGCGGCCGCCGATCTCGACGAGCTTGTTCAGGCCGTCGATCTTGCGCAGCTTCGGCGCGCCGCGCTTGGGGCCACCGATGACGATCGAGCCCGTGATGCGCTCGAGCTGGTCGAGACCGGCGAGCGAGCTCAGCTTCTTCGTGCCGTGGATCGTGAGCGCGCCATCGATCGATGTCAGCTTGTTCAGCACGCGCAGCGAGGTCACGTTGCCCGAGATCGCGAGCGTTCCGACGAGGCAGGTCTTGCCGGCGAGCACGGCTAGGTCGGCGTCGGTCTGGGGCGAGACGTCGCCGTGATGGCAATCGTCGGCGCGCGCGTCCGGTGTGCTCGCGGCCAGGCCGGCGGTGACAGCAAGCAATGCGATCACTCGCCTCACGAGCTCGAGTGTACGCGCACGGCGAGAGCCCGGGGTGACCAAAGGCAAGTTGTCCACCGTCGGTCGGGTTCATTCATCACTCGCTCGGGTGCGCGAGCATCTTCACGCCGGTGACCGCGAACGCGCCCGTGCCGTCGACGAACGTGCAGCGCGGGCCGGTGCGCGGATCGCCGGTGCCCTGGTAGTAGCCGAAATTCGGCGAGTACACGCAGGTCTCGTTCGATTCGCACAAGCCGTCGTCGTCGCCGACTTCGTCCTCGAGCAGCTCGCGCGCGTTGAGCAGGAAGATCGACTGATCGGTGCACTTCTCGAAGACCTCGCAGACGCTGTCCTCGTCGCCGACGCCATCGCCCGCGACCTCGCTGCCGCGCAGGTCGTGCGTCGTCTGATCGCCGTGTACGGCGGCGGGGCAGGGCATGCCGTCGACGAACGGCTCGTTGGCGGTGCGGCCCGTACCGCTCGCGCCACGGAACGGATTGGTCGCGAGGAGGCGCGCGTCCCACGCGCGGCACGGCTCGGGATCGACGCAATCGAGGCGATTGCTCGCGTCGAGGAACGTGGTGCTCTGGCCGGTGCCCCAGAAGCGCAAGGGGTGATCGAAGTCGAGCCAGTCGGTGATCGCGGTTGCGGTGAGCGGCTGCATCGCGGCGAGCGCGGCCTGGTGCGCGTTGGTCGCGTCTGCGATGACGAGGCCGGCGAACTGGTCCGCTTGCGTGAGCCCGCTCGTCGCGCGGAAGTCGAGCGCGGGGTCATCACCACCGCACGCGGACAGCGAGTCGTCGGTGACGACCGAGTTGTTGTCGACGCCACCGCCGTCGACGAGACACAGCGTGCCGGGGCCGCCGGCGAGCGAGTGCGTGAACGTGTTGAAGTCTGAGTTCTGATAGACGCGCGCCTGCTGGAACGCGTTGTTGGTGACCGCGATCTGCGAGTACAGGCCGAAGCTCGAGCCGCGCACGAACAGGCCGTAGGCTCCGTTATTGGCCGCGTTGACCTGCGACACGCTCGCGTAGTGCGCACCGAGGTACGTGTTGACGCCGAACTGCTCGTTGGCGATTCCGGTGAGATGCGTGGCCGTTGCGCGCGTGACTCCCCACAGCGTGATGCCCTCGTCAAAGCTGTTCGCCGCGAGCGCACCGACCAGGGTGACGTTGTGCGCGGTGCCGTCGACGAGGATGCCCTGCAATCCGCTGTTGGTCGACACGAGATCGGTGAGCACGGCATCGGGCGACGCTCCGCCGATGTGGATGCCGACGCTGCGCGCGTTGGCGCTCTCGACGTCATGCAGCCGAACCTCGGGCGAGTCGGTGACGCGTACGCTCGTGGTCATGCCGGTGACGGACGTCCGTCGCAGGTCATGCCGCATGCCTCCGGTGACGAGGACGCCGGTGCCGCTGCCGCGTCCGATCACGCGAACCGTGTCGAGCACGTGGCCGCGGCCGCCGGTGATCGTGACACCGGCGCCGACGTCGAGCAGGCTGGTCGCCGCGACCGCGGTCGCGGTGCCGTTGGTGATCGCGATGCCGTTGCTCGGGCCGGTGATCGCTGACGCGCTGATGGTGACGAACGTGGGCTCGCTCGCGACGATGCCGTACGCGGTCGCCGCTTGGATGGTGGCGCTGACGAGCGCGAACCGCGCGGCCGGCGTAGTGGCGATCACGCAGGGCGCGTCGAGCCCGGCGTCGCGCACGCAGCTGTTCGACGCACCCGTGTGCGCGAGCGTCGCGCTGCCGAGCGTGACGAACGCCGTTCCCGCGGCGGCGACCATGATGGAGGGCAGGGCGCGATCACCGTCGAGGGTGTAGATCGTTCCGGCCGCACCGAGCTCCAGCGCGATGACCGTGCCATCGCCGACGATGCCGGTGACCCCGGGGGCGCCGGTGGCTCCCTCCACGACGGCGACGCTGTCGAGGGCGACCACGGCATTGGGCCACCACGCGAGATCTTCACTCTGGGCGATCACGTTGCCGGCTCGCGTGACCTCGAGTCGATTCGAGCGCCAGCCGGAGGCGTCGAGCAGGTCGCGCGCGGAGCCGCGGAGCTCGGTGGCGATCAGCACGGCGTCGGCGCCGCTCTCGGTGCACTCCCACAGGAACTGGTCGAGCACGTCGTGTGCGGCGACGTCGCTACAGCTCGCATCGGCGAGGACGGCGCGGCGCAGCGGGCCACCGTGGATGCAGTCCCGGCGGGCGAGCGTGCTGTCCCCGCTGCACGCGGCGCCATCGCGTGCGATCCAGTCGGTGAAGCCCGGCGCCGCCGGATATCGCGGTTCGATCGTCAGCACGGGAGTGTCGTCCCCGTACGGATCGAAGCCGAGCCGGCCGCAGCCCGTCGCGATCACGGCGACAACAAGGATATGAAGGCGGCGCGAACCCACGAGCTACGATCGACGATTGTGGCACCTGCGCGCATCGTGCGCGACTACCGGCGAGGGTCGCGCGCGGTTAGCGTCGGAGATGCGAACCTGGTCGATGCTGGTGATGGTGATGGTCACGGGGTGTTGGCGTGGGAGCGAGCCGTCAGTGGTGAAGCCGGCGCCGCAGGTGCGGCCCCAGGCGGAGGCGAACCTCGAGATGATGTCGCTGTTCCGAGATCGCATGTGCGAGTGCGACAACCGCCCGTGCTTCGACGGCGTCCAGTCCGCGATGTCGGCGTGGGTCGAGAGGCGGATGAGCGAGCCGCAGCACTTCGAGCCTCCCCCGAGCGAGCAGACGCTGGCGCGGATCACCGAGGTCGGGCTGTCGATGTCGGAGTGCGCGTCGCGGCTGCTGTCGGCGCAAGCGCTGCGCTGATCGCGTACCATCATGGCGTGACGCTGTCGCGATCGGCCCGGCGTGTGATCCTCGGGCTGTTCGTGATCGGCTTCGTCGCGGGCGCGATCTACCTCTGGCGCACCGGCGCGGTCACGCCCTTCGCCGTGAAGGTGTGGCTCGAGTCGCTCGGTGCGGCCGCGCCCGTGATCTTCCTCGGTGCGTTCCTGGCGGGCATGTTCGTCGGGCTGCCCGCGATGGCGTTCATCATAGGCGGCCGGCTCGCGTTCGGGCCGTACCTCGGGTTCGCGGTCGGCTTCGTCGGCGCGCTGCTCGCCGTGACGACGCCCTTCTTGCTCGCGCGGCGAGTGCGGAGCGCGGGCCGCGATCCATGGCGGCCGAAGCAGCGGCACCTCGCACGGCTGTTCGAGATGCTCGAGACACATCCGTTTCGCACGGTGGTGCTGCTGCGGCTTGTACTGTGGTGCAATCTGCCGATGTCGTATGCGCTCGCGTTCACGGGCGTGTCGTTTCGCATCTACTTTCTGGCGTGTGTGACCGCACTCGCGCCGGTGGTGACGATCGCGATGATCGCGACGAGTTGGTTTCTGTAGCCGTTTGGTCGATACTGCACCTCGATGCGCGGCCTCGGACTCGCAGTGGTGATCCTCTTCGGGTGCAGCGGTAAGCCGGCGGCGACGACGCCAGCGGAGGCCTCAGCGCCCGCGAAGCCATCCGCCGAGGTGGAGACCCAGATCGAGGCGATGACGACGTACCAGGATCAGATGTGCGCGTGCGCCGACAAGGCGTGCGTGGACAAGGTCGCCGGCGAGATGGCCACGTGGTCCGAGCAGCAGGCGAAGAAATACGCAGGTCACGAGCCGGTCCCGAGCGACGAGCAGAAGGCACGCATGACAGCGGTCAGCGAGAAGCTCGGCGGCTGCATGAATCAGGTG
>DATLHR010000369.1:0-3732 GCA_035539815.1 Kofleriaceae bacterium | reverse complement strand
CGCCGGCAGCGGTTGCTGGCGTTCCTCGGCGATGCGCGGCGCCGAGCGGCGTAGAGGAGGCGGACGGGCGTGGGGCTCAGCTCCGCCCGAGCGACCACGCATCGAGATACACGCCCTGCCGCGCGAGCCGCCGAGCTTCGTGCGAGCTCATCGCGTACGCGAGGCGCGCCTGGGGAGCGCTGGGCGCCCTGCGCAGGGTCCCTCGTACGTCGACGGTCGCACCGACCGCGAGGAACTCGAGCATCGATGGGTCGACCGGAGCGACGTAGATCTGGTGGCGTCCGACCGCGACCCGCATCATCAGCCCGGACTTTGCGCGGACCACCACGTTCTCGAGATGGACGTTCGTCCCTTCGGCAAGGAGCTCAGCGTCATCGGCGAACAGCGCCTCGCCGTCGACCGGAGCCTGCGTCTCGCTGTCCACCGGAGCTGGCTCCTCGACCTGCGCCGCCGCGCCATCGACCAGCATCACCACCGCAAGGCGCAGGAGCAGCTCCATGCCTGAACGAGCTGCAAGATCGATGCGCTCGTCCTCGGCGGCCAACGCACAGCCGTCCTACTACGACGACGGCGAGGATCTCGGGAATGCACGCTCGGCCGGCGCCCGCGGCCGGCGAGGTCCGGCGTGGACGAGATCGTGCCGGCGGAGTCGGAGCCGGCTCCGATCTGGGAAGCGACATCCGCGACGGCGTAGAGTGGGCGCATGCGTGTTGTCGTTGTCCTCTCGCTCCTGGCCGCGTGCGGCGCCTCCACCACATCGGCGCCCCCGGCAAATGTCTCGACGGCGAACGCCGCGCCTACGAGCGTCGCCCCCGCTGATGGCGGCGCGCCGCCGGCGTGCGAGCCGTGGGCGCCGGAGTGGCCCGACGGTCAGGCGGATCGGGTCGCGTTCCAGGATCCCGCGACCGAGCTCTGGGGCTACAAGACGAAGGCCGGCGCGATCGCGCTGCCCGCGCAGTACGAGGAGGCGTGGAGCTTCTGGCCGGGCGGGTTCGCGGCGGTGCACTTGCCTGCGAAGGACGTGACCGATCCGCGTCACCCGTTCGCGTTTATCGATCCGGTGGGCAAGCCGATCGCGCTCGCATTCCTGTTCGACAACGGCCCGGACTACTACCAGGAGGGCTTCTTCCGCATCACGGCAGGCGGCAAGCACGGCTTCATGAACGACCGTGGACAGATCGTCATCGCGCCGCAGTACGACACCGCGTGGGCGTTCTGTCACGGCAAGGCGCGCGTCGAGCAGGCGGGCGAGACGTTCTACATCGACAAGACGGGGGCGCGAACCGCGGCGCCGCCCGACGCGGAACCGTAGCTACGCGGCCCGCGCGATCGTCGACAGCTTCGCGGCGAGGCCCAGGCGGTAGAAGCGGCGGAGCTCGGCGAGCATCTCGGGGATGCGGCGGCGCGCGACGAAGGTCTCCTCGAGCCAGGCGGCATAGCGGTGCGCGTTGTCGTTGGCGACGCGGTAGCGGTCTTGCTCGTCGGCATCGAGGTCGGGCTCGTACTCCGCGTCGCCGAACAGCCGGCGGCGGAACGCGCTGGACAGCTCCATCTCGGGCTCGGTGGTGAGCAGGCAGGTGACGTACTTGTCGACCTCGGCCTGGAGCTCGAGCTCGAGCTGACTCACCGGGCGCTCGACGCGCGCGCAGCACACGGTGTAGATGAAGTGGCTCACGCCCTCGACGGCGAGCAGGAAGTCACCGAGGTTGTGGTCGCCGAGGCGCTTGCCCGGATCGTGCGTCGAGAGGTTCGCGATCACCGCGGGCTCGAGATAGAGCGCGATGTTCATCTCTCCCGGCGTCTCCACGACGAGGAGCTGCTCGCGCGCTTTGCGCGCGGGGGCGAGCTCGTCGCGATACTCGGTGCCGACCACGAAGTCCCCGACCTCGACGCCCGTCTCCACGCGGTACAGCGACTCGAGCCCGCGCTGCACGCGAGCCAGCGCCTGCACTACTGGATCACCTTGCTGGGGTCGACGATCAGGCCGGCGGCGCGCAGCTTCTTCTCCACCCACTCGTCGCGAGTGCGCAGCCAGATCTCGTAGAGCTTGGCGATGTCGGTGGTCGCGTTGAGCTCCGCGAGGTGCGTGCGCTTGCGGACCTCGGTGAGCACGTCGACGAACCGCGGGAACCCGGCGGCGAGCTCCTCGTACACGTCACTGATCTGCTTGCCGGTACCGAACGAGCGCGCGAGCTGCGCGTACGCGTTCTGGCCGATGCCGACGTAGTAATCGATGTCGACCAGCGAGCGCGTGAGCGACTCGGCGAAGAAGCCGGCCACGTAGAGCGACGTATCGCCCACTTGCTTCAGATTCTTCACGCGCTCGCCGGGCAGCTCGTTCTGCGAGGCGGCGAGCTTGAGGCCGAGCGGTTCGTCGGTGAGGCGAGCGGTGGTGAACTCGCCGAGCAGGCCGACGAGGTACCAGCTCGCGGGTTCCGAGGCGTCGAGATCGACCGCGGAGAGCGCGTCGCTCACCACCTCGTGGAAGAACTCATCCACAGAAGCAGCCAGACAAACGTCCATGTTCCGATCATCAGCGAAGGCGGGGCCATTGCAAGTTCCCTTAAAAGTCCAGCCGGTTACGGCGCCTCCGGACAGCTCCGGATGGAGCGTTCGAGCGTGCTCCGCCGAGCAGCGTGGCGTCGATGTAGTCGTTAACGAAATCCGCTGAATAAGGGCTTGCGCGAAACGCGGGGCGATCTTACGAAGCAGGCCGTTAGCAGTCGCCCGAGGTGAGTGCTAACAAAGTTCGACATCTCTCGGAAACAGCACTGAGGAGCGAGAAGCCATGAACGTTCGTCCCCTGCAGGATCGCATCCTGGTTCGTCGCGTCGAGGAGGTCGAGAAGACCCGCGGCGGCATCATCATCCCTGACTCTGCCAAGGAGCGTCCGCTCGAGGGCAAGGTCGTCGCCGTCGGCTCGGGCAAGCGCCTCGAGGACGGCACGCTGGTCAAGCTCGACGTGAAGGCGGGCGACCGCGTCCTGTTCGGCAAGTACGCCGGGACCGAGATCAAGGTCGACGGCGTGGAGCACATCATCATCCGCGAGGACGAAGTCCTCGGCGTCCTCGAAGGCTAAGGAGCAACGACCATGGCTGCCAAAGACATTATTTTTGACGAGAAGGCTCGTAACCGCGTCCTCACTGGCGTCGACACGCTGGCGAACGCCGTCAAGGTCACCCTCGGCCCGCGCGGCCGCAACGTGGTGATCGAGAAGTCGTGGGGCGCTCCCACGGTCACCAAGGACGGCGTCACCGTCGCCAAGGAGATCGAGCTCGAGAACAAGTTCGAGAACATGGGCGCGCAGATGGTCAAGGAGGTCGCCTCCAAGACCTCTGACAACGCCGGCGACGGCACGACCACCGCGACGGTGCTCGCCCAGTCGATCTACCGCGAGGGCTCCAAGCTCGTCGCTGCCGGTCACAACCCGATGGAGCTGAAGCGCGGCATCGACTCCGCGGTTGGCACCCTCATCGAGTCGCTCAAGAAGCTCTCCACCCCGACGAAGGGCAAGGACGACATCGCGCAGGTCGGCACGATCAGCGCGAACGGCGACACCGAGATCGGCAACATGATCGCGGACGCGATGAAGAAGGTCGGCAAGGAAGGCGTGATCACGGTCGAGGAGGCCAAGACGCTGAACAGCGAGCTCGACGTCGTCGAGGGTATGCAGTTCGACCGCGGCTACCTCTCGCCGTACTTCGTGACCGACACGGAGCGGATGGAGGTCGT
>DATLHR010000368.1:0-2601 GCA_035539815.1 Kofleriaceae bacterium | reverse complement strand
GCTCGGAGAACACGGACCCCGCGCCGCGGGTCGCGGAAGCACCGGCGATCGCGGAAGTGGCCGCGGAGCCGTCGGTTGCGGTTGCGGTTGCGGCGTCGGTTGCGGTTGCGGTTGCGGCGTCGGTTGCGGCTGCGGTTGCGGCGTCGGCTGCGGTTGCGGTTGCTGCGTCGGTTGCGGTTGCGGTTGCGCGCGTGCGGTCGGCGCGGTTCGCGGCGTCGTAGAGCAGCTTGTCGTCGGGACCACCCGCGGCGGACAGCACGCGGCAGCCGTGCTTGTCCTGTGCGCTGCGCTGGCGGAGCAAGGGATGCTTTCGCGAGGGCACGGGCGCGCCGACGAGCACGACCTCGACCTCGGGCAGCGGGCTGAGGTTCGGCGTGCCATCCGCGAGCGCGGTCTCGACGGCGCGCGTCGCGAGCCCGCGCTGGCGCTCGGCGAGCTCGTGGTTGCGCACGGCGACGAACGCGATCGTCGCGATCACGACGGCGAGCACCGCGGCGATCGCGAAGTCGCGCAGCTGGCGTCCGATCGGCGTCACTTCGCTCCAGCGAGGTAGCCGGCGACCTCGCGCTCGACGGCGAGCAGCTTGGGGCCGGGCTCCGCGCGGCCCGCGAGCACCTCACCGAGCGCGGTCTTGTACGGCGTCCACACGAGCCGCATCGCCGGATCCTTCGGCATCAGCACCGCGTGCGCGAGCTGTGCGCGAAAGGCGCCGAGCACCGGGTCCGCGACGACGTCCGGATCGTCGAACGCGTGCGGGTTGGGGACGGCCTGGCGCGTGAGCTTCGCGCGCTCGGCGGCGGCGAGGTCCGTCGTCAGCGCATCCATCACGGCGAACGCGGCGTCCGTGTCCTTCGCGCGCGATGACATCAGGACGCCTTCGACGTCGAGGAACGGCGCCGCCGGCCTGCCGGTCGCCGAGATCGTGGGCAGCGTGGCGACCTTCCACGGCACGCCGGCGGCGATGTCGGCCTGGAACCAGGGGCCCGAGATCGCGGTCGCCGCCTTGCCTTCATTGAATAGCGTCGCGACGTACGCGCCGTCGGTGTTCGGGGGAGAGGCACCGGTCACGACGAGCTCGCGCGCGAACTGCATCGCCGCGGCGGCCTCGGGCGTCGCGAGCGAGAGTCGGCCCGCATGCATCACCTCGCCGCCGAACCCGAACAACCACGCTGCGTGGCCGTAGAGATCGGCGTTCGCGTACGCGACCGCGTAGCCCTGGCGCGGGTGCATCACGGTGGTGAGCTTCACGAGCTCGTCGGTGGTGCGCGGCGGTGCGGCGATGAGGTCGGGGCGGTAGTACAGCGCGAGCGACTTGGTCGCGAGCGGCAGGCCCCACAGCGAGCCGTGATAGGCCATCGCATCGACGGCGGTGCGGTCGAAGCGATCGGCGCGCGCGTCGTCGATCCAGAACTCGATCGGCTCGAGCGCGCCTGCGTCCGCCCAGTCGCCGATCCGATCCTGCGGGTAGATGAAGAGGTCGGGGCCGTTGCCGCGCGGGATCGCGGAGCTGAGCTTGTCGGCGAAGCCGTTGAACGGCATGCCGACGAGCTCGAGCGGGCGATCCGGGTGCTCCGCATTCCAGCGCGCCGCGGCGCGCACGAGCACCTCGCGCTCGGCGCCCTGATGCGCGTGCCACAGCACGATCGCGTCGCGGCGCTCGCACGCGGCGAGAGCGAGCAGCACCACGAGCCACGCGTGCTTCATCCCGCGGGGATTTCCTCCTCCTAGGGAGCGCTCGCGCTTCGCACTCGCGGATCTATCGTCGTCGGTCACAGCCGCTGCTCCGTCGCGCCGTCGAACACGTGGATCGATGCAGGATCGAGCCAGAGCTGCACGGCGTCACCGGGACGTGCCGCGGTGCCGACGTCGGTGCGCACGGTCAGCGGACCGGCGGACGACTCGACGTGCAGCACGACCTCGGCGCCCAGCACCTCGCGCATCAGGACCTGACCGGGGAGCGCGACGTCGTGCGCGCGTGCGGCCAGCGACAGCCGCTCGGGGCGCACGCCGACGACGACACGATCGATCGCGAGCTTCGCGGGGCGCAGTGCCGGCGTCGCGCCGAGCGGGATCTCGAACCCCGGGCCACGCGCGGTCGGCGTGTCACCCGCGTGGGTGAGGTCGGCGGCGAGGAAGTTCATCGTCGGCGTCCCGAAGAACCCGGCGACGAAGCGGTTCGCGGGGCGCTCGTAGATGTCGAGCGGGGACCCGATCTGCTGCACGACGCCGTCCTTGAGCACGACGATCTGATCGGCGAGCGTCATCGCCTCGATCTGATCGTGCGTGACGTACATCGACGTCGTCCCCGACGCCTGGTGGATGCGCGCGATCTCGCGGCGCATGTCGCCGCGCAGCTTCGCGTCGAGGTTCGACAGCGGCTCGTCGAACAGGAACACCTTCGCCTCGCGCACGAGTGCGCGGCCGATGGCCACGCGCTGCCGCTGGCCGCCCGAGAGCTGGGACGGCTTGCGGTCGAGCAGTTCGTTCAGGTGCAGCATGTCGGCCGCGCGCTCCACCCGCTGGGTGATCTCGCGCTTGGGCACGCCGTTGATGCGCAGCCCGAACGACATGTTCTTCTCGACGTTCATCGTGGGGTACAGC
>DATLHR010000367.1:0-25596 GCA_035539815.1 Kofleriaceae bacterium | reverse complement strand
CGCGTGATCTATGGGGATCCATCAGTCCGCGGAAGCAGCGCTCTACGGGACCGCCAGCGTCGAGGAAGGATCCGGCTTGATCACTCGGGTCGCACCGGCCTCGGCCTCGGCCTCGAGGCCGACGACGCAATCGTCCTCGGCTTCCGCATTGGGTTCGGGGTCGGCATCGGATTCGGTATCGGCATCGGATTCGGTGTCGGCGGCCGCATCGGACTCGGCGTCCGCATCGCGCTCGGCGTCGGATTCGGCAGCCGCATCGGATTCGGCGTCCGTTTCGGGCTCGGCCTCCGCATCGGATTCAGTGTCCGCATCGCGCTCGGCGTCCGCATCGGATTCGGTGTCCGTGGCCGCATCGAGCTCGACAGCGGGCTCGGCGTCCGCATCAGCGGCGGCATCGGATTCGGCAGCCGCATCGGATTCGGTATCGGTGGCGGCATCAACCTCGGCAGCCGGCTCGGCGCCCGCATTGGCGGCTGCACCGGATTCGGTGTCGGTATCGGATTTGGTGTCGACGGCGGCATCGGATTCGGTGTCCGCATCGGGCTCGGGCTCGGCCTCGGGCTCGGCAGCCGCATTGGGCTCGCCAGCGTCGGCATCGCGATCGGTGGCCGCATTGGGCTCGCCAGGGTCGGCATCGCGATCGATGCACGCTTCACGGCAGCGGTTCGGCCGCGCGGATGCGCTCGTGATGTTGGCAGAGGAGGTGCTACGTGGGGTGCGGCGTGAGCGGTCGCCGATCGAGCTGGTCGTGATGGTCGAAGCCGAGACGCTCCGCGATCCGGCCGGGGCTGCGGATCCCATCGGCTCGTTCGCGGACGGCACGTGCGTTTCCTCGGATCCTCGGAAACGGTGCGCCGTCTCGGCTGTGACTGCGGTGTGGTTCAGGTGACCGAGGACGAGCAGGGGCGCACCCTTTCGGTGGGGCGCAAGACGCGATCGATCCCTGCATCCATCAAGCGGGCGTTGCTGAGGCGTGATCGGGCGTGCCGGTTTCCGGGTTGCGAGAACCGGATGTTCCTTGAAGGACACCACGTCGAGCACTGGGCAGACGGAGGAGAGACCTCGCTGGCGAACCTCCTCGGGGTCTGCAGCTTCCATCATCGCTACGTTCACGAGTACGGCTACCGCATCGAGCTCGACGAGCAGCAGCAGCCCAGGTTCCTCGATCCGCGCGGCCGGCAGGTGATCGACGCGCCACTGCCGCCCGCCAATGCGTATCGAGGTTGGGAGCTCGTGGTGGATCGGAACCGCGAGCTGGAGATCACCGCCGAGAGGCCGGCCTGTGGGTGGGATGGGCAGCCCGTTAACTACGAGTGGGTCATCGATGCCCTGGTCTCGGTCGAGCGAGCCTGACACGAGGCGCGTGTCTCGTTACCCACGAGTCGGCTAACTCCGCCCGATCGCTCGCCTCGGATCGGGCATCGGTCTTGCGGACGGCCGCGTGGACATGCGTGCGACCCTGCTTTGCTTGCTCGCTGGCACGACGATCGGCCTCGTCGCACAGCGACTGCGTCCCGCGGACGAGGGACTCGTGCCCTTCGGCGCACGAACGCCTGTGCCGGCGGAGGCGGCGCCTGCGCCTGTGCCTGTGCCTGTGCCGGCGGAGACGGCGCCCGCGCCGATGCCGGTATCGCGGTCTGCGGCTCCGGGCTCCGGGGCCGGGTCGGGGTTGGCGCCGGCGCCGGCGCCGAGCAGCGCGCCGCGGATCGGGTGCGCCGACCGGCTCGAGGACGTGGGCACGCCGCTCGCGGCGATCCCCACGTGGCCGGAGAATGCGCGCAGCGTGTGGCAGATCGCGGTGTCGCGCCATGCGTGCGTGATCGCCGCGTGGGAAGGGGCCCGCCTGGTCGTGAGCTGGGACGACGGGGCGACGTTCTCGCCGATGCTCGCGAGTACGTCGCGCTTGATCGGCGTGGCGGCGGCCGACGACGGGACGGTGTACGCGACGCGCGACGACGGCACGCTCGGCATCATCCACCCGGACGGATCGACCACGTCGCGCACGCTCGCGTTCCGCGGCTCGCCGATGGCGCGCGGCGAGTGGCTCGTGATCAACGGTGGGGACGCGGGGGGCGACGTGGTCGCGCTCAGCCCCGATGACGGCGTGACCTGGCGCGTGCTCGATCAGACCGGCGGCTACCTGCTCGACCTGCGCGTGCTCGACGACGGCGCGATCGTCGGACAGTTCGATTACCGCGGCAGCATGTGCGACCACTTCGGTTGCGCGGAGCCGACCGTCGGGTACCTGGAGACGCACCTCGACGGCCGGCCATGGCGGGACGCGACGCACCGGCACGCGAAGGCGCTGCAGTCCTTCGCCGAGCCCCCCGCCGCACCTCCGAATGTGTCCCAACCGCAGCGAGACGCGCACGATCGCCTCGTCGCGGTTGCCGGCGCGTCGATGATCATCCGCGACACGGGCCACGGTTGGCGCGTGCTCTACACGGGGACGCGATGAACCGCGACGAGGAGGTGTCGACGGTCACGCCGAGGCGTGAGGAGACGTCGAGGGTCGCGCTCGAGCGCGAGGTGATGCGTGCGCGGGTGCGGCGCGCCGAGTACGTGATCGCGTTCGTCGCGAGTGCAGTGTTCGGCAGCGCGCTGGGGCGGGCCGTTGGGAAGCGCGTCGAGGTGTACGCGCCGGCCTCCGCGGTGGAGCTCGTAGCCCCGGCGCCCGTGGTGGAGATCGTAGTGCCCGCGCCCGCGGCGAATCACGTGACGCCCGCACCGGCGCGGTCCGCAGCGCCTCGACGGATCGGCTGCACGCTGCCGGTCTCGCACATCGGGCTCTTCGCTGACGAGGCGCGCGCTGCGAGCGCGGCGACGCGGTTGCTCGGCGTGGCGGCATCGGCAACGGGGTGCACGATCGCGACGTGGACCGCCGGCCGTGTCGATGTGAGCCGCGATGACGGCGCGACGTTCAGTGTGCTCGCGACCTTCTCCACGCGCGCAGCGCCCACGGCCGATCCGTGGGCCCCGTCCACGCCCGCGGTGCCGTCGGTCGCGGTCGCTGATGATCAGACGGTGTACGTGCTGCACGGCGCGCAGCTCCTCGTCGACCGCGCCGACGGCACGCACGTCGAGCGCACCCTCGCGGCGCGCTACGATCGCATCTACGCATCGGGACGCTGGATCATCGTGACGTCCCGGCAAGCGCTCGCGCTGAGCGACGACGCCGGTGAGACGTGGTCGATCCGAGGTGCGCCACCCGCCTCGACGAGCGCCGCCGTGTTCGTCGCTGACGATCGCAGCGTGCGGTTCGCCGCGGCGACGGGCACGGAGGCGCCGGTGATCTACTACGTCGGTGACGGGCGCAGCTGGCGCGCCGTGTGGACCTCGCCGCCGCATCGCGCGTACGTCGACACCGCGAACCCGTGGAATCACGATCGCTACACGTCCTCGATCGATGTGTTCGCGTTCGGTCGCGATGGGCGGCTGCACGCGCAGCGCTACGACGCGTACGGATACCAGGCGTTCACCGTCGAGGCGTCCGGCGACGCGACCGTGGCGACGAAGCTCGCCGACACCTCGGCGCTCGCCGGCGCGGCGATCGCCACGACGTCGACGTCCGCCGGGGGAGCGTTCGATGCGCACGGGCTGCGCCTCGCGATCGATCAAGGCCGCGGGCCGTTCCGGATCGCCGATGAGACACCGCTCCTGGTCTCGTACGCCGATGCTTCACGGCGTTGGCTCACCAACCTCGTCGTCGCGGATCGCTAGGTCTTGGCGGCCCGGCGGCGCGAGAGGACGCGCCGCGAGGACGCCCGCGAGAGGGCGGTGTGCGAACCCTTTCGAGCTCACACGAAGTCGCGCGCCATGGCCGCGTGTCGGGGTGACCATCCGAGCGATCGCGCGAAGATCGCTGCCCTCGATGTACGCGCTCGCCGCGGATCCCGCGCGCAAGCGCCGCGCGTGGTTGCTCGGGCTCGGCGGCGGGATCCTCGAGGGCTGGCGCCGCGCCACGTAGGCGGCTCGCACTTCACCTCGACGTGTCGACCAACCGCTCGGCGGGCACCGCGAGGTCGGTGAGCGACTGCATGAACGCGACGAGATCGGCCTGATCCTCCTCGGAGAGCCCGAGCGGCTTCATCTGGTCGCTCTTGGTGACGCCGTCGACGCGGCCGCCGCCGACGTTGTAGAACGCGACCACCGCCTCGAGCGTGGGCAGTTGCCCGGCGTGCATGTACGGCCCGGTCACGGCGACGTTGCGCAGGCTCGGGGTGCGGAACTGACCGCGCTGCGACGGCTCGCGCCGGAGCCCGGCGAGCTGCGCGCCGGGGGCATCACTGTGCGCGCCGTCGCCACGGAAGGGGCTGGCGAGCAACGGAGGGAGATCCGCGAAGCGCCCGAGATCGTCGGCCGGAACACCGTCGCCGAACTGCGCGATGCCGAGGGCGTGGAACTTGTCGTCCGAGAAGTGCGGGCCGCCGTGACAGCTCGCGCAGTGCGCGAGGAACAGCCGGAGGCCCCGCTTCGCCCGGGCCGAGATCGCGGTGGGATCGCCGGCGACGTACCGGTCGAAGGGCGCGTCGCGCGCCACCAGCGTGCGCATGTACGCCGCGACCGCCTTACCGGCGTCGGAGAACACGCGATCGATCATCGTGCGGTCCTCGGGCGCCATCGCCTCCCACGCGCCGTCGGGGGCGCCGGGCGGTTTGGGTTTGCCGTCCGCCGGGAGGCGCGGGCCCGGCGGCGCGCCGAGGATCGGATCGAGCGGCGCAGGGAACAAGGCGTCGTACTCGGCGCGATACTTCGCGTAGATCACGCGCGCGATCGCGACGCGCGAGCCGTTCATGACCTCGGGCTTCTCGGCGGCGCCGAGCGCCAGTGACCACGGCGAGTCGAAGCGCCCGCCCCAGTTGAACCACCGATAGAACACCGAGTTGAGGACCGGCGGCGCGTTGCGGCCCGTGACGCCGGTGCCGATCGAGATGTGCCCCGGCTGCGACTGGCGATCGTCGAGGGCCGGCCCGGCGTGGCACGTCCGACACGACAGCTTGCCGCGCTCACCGCGCTGACCGAGCGGACTGTCGACGAGCATCGGTCCACTCAGGTCCTCGTCGAAGAACAGCATCTGGCCGAGCGCCACCGCGCGCGGCTCGGCGGCATAAGCGTTGGTCGGATCGAGCGGCGGCGCGGGCAGCGGTGACAGCGCTCGTACCGCGGCGCGCTCGGCCGGGGACAGCTCGTCACCGGTCACGGGCACGGTCACCAGCTCCGGACCGGTCGGCCGTGACCCGCAACCGAGCGCCACCACGAGCGCGAACGCGGCTCCCCGCAAGACGGCCGTCTCCGGCGTGCGAGCCATAGCCCGTGATGTTACCGTACCGGCTCACCGAGGAGTCGACGTGAAGACCCTGAAGACTGGCGCCATGATCGCACTCACCGCGGGAAACCTGTTCGCGACCGCTTGCGCGAAGGACCCGGCGGTGGCGCAACCTACCCCGCCGGCGGCCGGCGCTGCGGCCGCGCCCGCGGCCAGCCCTGCTGCCACGCCCGCCGCTGCGCCCGCGACCAACGAGATGGCGGCGCCGGAGGAGCACACCTCGGAGGCCCACCCCGAGGAGCACAGCTGCGGCGGCTGTGGCGGCGATGGGTGTGGAGGCCCGCCTCCCGAGAAGACCGCGAAGGTCGACTGCACCGGGGTCAACGCGTGCAAGGGCCAAGGATCGTGCAAGACCGCGAAGCACGCGTGCGGTGGCCAGAACGCCTGCAAGGGTCAGGGCCTGGTGTCCATGACCGAGTCCGACTGCCTCGCCAAGGGCGGCAAGGTCGCCGGCCCGGCCAAGAAGAAGTAGCGCGTGGGAGAAGCGCCGCTGGCAGGGTCTGGCCTGGGGCTGCGCAAGGAGCACCACCACGACGTGCTGGCGGGTGAGGTCACCGGGGTCGACTGGTTCGAGGTCATCACCGAGAACTTCCTCGTCGAGGGCGGGACACCGCGACGCGTGCTGCGCGACGTTCGGGCTCGCTACCCGGTGGTGTTGCACGGCGTCTCGCTGTCGATCGGATCGCTCGATCCGCTCGACGACGCGTACCTCGACGCGGTGGCGCGGCTGTGCGCCGAGCTCGAGCCGGCGATGGTCTCGGATCACCTGTGCTGGTCATCGCTCGGCGGCCACACCGTCCACGATCTGTGGCCGGTGCCGTACACCGAGGCCGCGCTCGCGCACATCTCGGCTCGCGTCGCGCACGTCCAGGATCGGCTGCAGCGTCGCATCCTGCTCGAGAACCCCTCGACCTATGCCGTGTTCGCGGACGGCGAGCTCTCCGAGCCCGCGTTCCTCGCCGAGCTCGCCCGGCGCTCGGGCTGCGGGCTGATCCTCGACGTCAACAACGTCCACGTGTCGTGCACCAACCACGGCTGGGATCCGATCGCGTACCTCGATGCGATCCCGGCCGAGAGCGTCGGCTACTTCCACCTCGCGGGGCATACGACCGAGGGCGCGCTCCTGATCGACACGCACTCTGCGCCGGTGTGCGAGACGGCGTGGGAGCTCTATGCCGAGGCCGCGCGCCGGTTCCCGGCCGCGGGCACCTGCATCGAGCGCGACGACGCCATCCCGCCGCTGGAGGATCTCCTCGACGAGCTCGGGCGGGCGCGCGCGGTCGCCGAGGCCGCGCGCACCGAGGCCGCGCGATGACCCGGGCGTCGTTCGCCGAGCAACTCCGTCGGTTCCACGCCGCGGTCACCGGCGCGGCGCCGCTCGACACCGCGTTCGAGCTGGTCGAGCAAGGCGACGTGCCCGCGCATCTCCGGCTCGGTGTCTACGCCTACGCCTACACCTCGCGCATCGCGGGCGTCCTCGAGGCCGACTACCCCAAGCTCGAGATCGCGCTGGCCGACGCCGCGACGCGCGGCGCCGCACGCATGCCCGCCACCTCGCTGCGCGCGCTCACCCCCGAGTACCTGCGCGCGTACCCACCCGCGCATCCGTCGCTTCGCGAAGCCGGTGGTCCAGTCGCGCGATACCTCGTCGAACGCGGCGCCGCGCCCTACCTCGCCGACCTCGCACGCCTCGAGCGCGCGCGCACCGAGGCGTTCGACGGCGGCGCCGACACCGCGCCGATCACCCGCGCGCAGCTCGCGGCGCTCGCACTCGAGGAGTTTCCCGGGCTCCGGCTCGCGCTCGTGGCGTCGTGCCAGCTGGTCGAGCTCGCGACCAACGCGGACGACATCTGGAACGCGATCGAGATCGGCGCGGCGATCCCGACCGGAGCGCAGCTCCCCGCGTCCCGCGTGATCGCGGTCTGGCGCCGCGACGGCCGGGTGATCCATCGGTTGCTCGAGCCCGACGAGGCCACCGTGATCGGCATGCTCGCCGGCTCCGCCTCGCGCGGCCTCCGGTTCGCCGACGCCTGCGAAGCACTCTCCGATCACCCGGCCCCCGCCGAGCGCGCGCTCGCCCTGCTCCTTCGCTGGATCGACGCCGCGATGCTCGGCTAATGCGCGTGTGTGGCCGTGCGCGCCTTGGCAGCACGGCGGCGCGAGAGCTCGACGCCGATCGCATCGAGGCCGTGGGCATTGGCGGCGGCGAGCGCGGTGCCCTGGCCGCAGAAGGGATCGACGACGGTGCGCGCGCCGGTCGAGGCGATGAAGGCGATCGCGACGTCACACGCGGCGCTGCCCATGGCGCGCGACCAGCTCATCTCGCCGAGCGAGGGCAGCACGTCGGGTGTGGAGGCGGAGGGCGAGAGGCGGCGCGTGCGGCTGACTGCGAGCAGGTGGGCGTAGGCAGGGCGGCCGAAGGTGGTGGTGTTGGGGGCGACGCGGCACACGACCTTGTGCCAGAGCAGATGGTTGCCGGCCGCGTCGGCGCCGAGCATCACGAGGTGGCCCTTGTCGATCCAGCGACCATCATGCTTGACGTCGGTCTGATAGAAGACGGCGACCGCGTCGTCGGCGAGGGCGCGACACGCGAGGGCGACGGTCTCGATGAACCAGGTGCGCCAACCCGCGACACCGAGGGTGGGAAGCTCGCTGTGATCGGGTAGCGACGTGAAGATGGAGTAATCGTCGGGTAGCTGGCCGCGTGAGAGATAGGCCACGCCGTCGCCTTGAAGCACGGTGCGCGCGGGAACCGACATCAGCCCGCACCCTACCCCATTGAACATTGACGGCATGCGCGGTGCGCGATGACAATGGCGTGCTCGCATGAGGACTCCGACGTTGCCACCACCGACGCACGCGATCCGCCGCGTGCTCGATGACCGGGCGGTCGGCATCGCCTATCAGCCGGTGGTCGATCTGCGCACGCGGAAGGTGTTCGCGTACGAGGCGCTCGCGCGCCCGCGCAAGGAAGACTTCCCGAACCCGCCGGCGCTGTTCGAAGCGGCGGTCCAGCACGCGTGCACGGGCGAGCTGGGGCGCCTGCTGCGCGAGCTCGCGATCCGCGGCTGCCCGGACTTCCCGCTGTTCCTCAACATTCACCCCGCCGAGCTCAACGAGAGCTGGATCGTTCGCCCCGACGATCCGATCTACATGCACGATCGCGACATCCACCTCGAGATCACCGAGGGCGTGCCGCTCTCGCACTTCCACCTGTGCCGCACGATCCTCGCGGAGGTCCGCGGCCGCGGGATCTACCTCGTGGTCGATGACCTGGGCGCCGGGTACTCGAACCTCAAGTACATCGCGGACCTTCATCCGCGATTCGTGAAGCTCGACCGCGACCTGGTGGCCGGGCTCACGCGCGACTCGCGGCTGTTCAAGCTCGTGTCGGGCATCGTCGTGCTGTGCAAGCAGCTCGACGCGATGGTCGTCGCCGAGGGCATCGAGACCGCCGACGAGCTCGAGGCGGTGATCGCGTCAGGGGCGCAGTACGGTCAGGGGTACCTGCTCGCGCGCCCGGCCTCGCCGCCGCCGCGGGTCAGCTGGCCCGAGGCCGAGCTCGCCGAGGTGGCGCGTCCGCGCACGAACACGCGCCGGTAGTCGAGCGGTCGTCCGGCCATGCGCACCGTCGACGATCCGTGCGACAATGGCCGGCGCATGAGGATGCGTTCGCTCGTTCCTGTCGCTTTCTTCGCACTCGTCGCCCCGCTGGGAACCGCCGGCGCCGATGACGACGATACCGACGATACCGAGCAGCCCGCGGACGCCCCCATCGCCGAGGAGGCGGGCGAGCCGGCGGCGGATGCGCCGGCCGAGCCGAAGAAGAAGAAGAAGAAGAAGAAAAAGAAGAAGAAGGCGAAGCAGGCGGACGAGTCCGCGCAGAGCGACGACGAGGCAGCGCCCGGCGTCAGCAGCGCGGTGTCGGTCGACGACAGCGATGATGGCCGGCCGCCGCGCGCGACGTTCACCGCGGAGCTCGTCGGAGCGTCGCCGATCGACGGCACGAACCGCGCGCAGTTCGGTGCCGGCGGTGGGGTCGGCATCGGTGTCGACGTGTTCCTGTCGACGCTGCTCGGCGTTCACGCCGCGGCGAACATCGTCTACCTGAGCACCGATCAGAGCATGGACTCGACGACGTGGATCTCGGGCCAGATCGGCCCGCGCCTGCACATCGGCGAGAAGCTGTTCGGCGCGCTCACGCACAACGACGCCTGGCTCGACGCGCACTTCAACTTCGGCACATCCGGCGGCATCAAGCGGCCCGGGTTCGACATCGGCGCGGCGGTGCTGTTCGAGGTCGCACCCAAGCTGCGCCTCGGCCCGGTGCTCCGCTACCAGTTCGGCTCGGATCCGTTCGACAAGAACGCGCAGCTGATCACGCTCGGGCTCGCCGCCTCGTACGGTGGCCGCACGCGCACCGCGATCCCGGTGGTCCTCACCGACGACGATGGCGACGGCGTGGCCAACGCCGACGATCAGTGTCCCGCGGTCCCCGCCGGCGAGCACCCGAGCGAGGACATGCCCGGCTGCCCCGACACCGACGAGGATGGGCTCGCGGATGCCAAGGACCAGTGCCCCGAAGAAGCCGCCGGTGACCTGCCGGACGCCGAGCGCCCCGGCTGCCCGCGCGAGGATCAAGACGGCGACAAGATCATCGACCGCGAGGACAAGTGCCCGACCGAGGCCGGCCCGCCGAACCCGTTCGAGCCGTCGAAGCACGGCTGCCCGGAGCTCGTGGCCGTCGTGAACAACAAGATCGAGATCCTGCAGCAGATCTTCTTCGAGAACGACAGCGCGACGCTCAAGGCCGAGAGCTTCCCGGTGCTGCGCGCCGTCGCGGGCGCGATCAAGGGCCTCGACAACCAGCGCGTGCGCATCGAGGGCCACACCGACGAGAAGGGCAGCGATTCGTACAACCTCGATCTCTCGAAGCGCCGCGCGCGTGCCGTCGCGCAGTGGCTGATCACCGAGGCCGGCGTGAGCCCGGCCGTGCTCGAGACCGAGGGCTACGGTAAGTCCCGCCCGCTCGTCGGCGGCGACGACACGTCGAAGAACCGACGCGTCGAGTTCCTGATCCTCGGCAGCGAGTAACGCGTGTGAGGCTGCGCGGCTGGCTCTTCGTGCTCTGCGCGGCCGCGTGCGATCGCGATGCCGCGCCGCCGAGCGCGCCGGTGACCAGCCGGCTGTTCACCGAGGAGCTCGCGCTGCCGTCGGAGCAAGCGCTGCTCGCGCAGATCGACGACGCGCTCGAGAAGAAGCGGCGCGCCGACGTCGACCGCGCGCTCGACGCCTTGGAGCCGGGCGAGCAGCTCGAGCACGCGCGGCTCACGCAGCTCGCGCTCGACCGCCAGATCTTCACGCTCGACGATCTGTTCCGCGTCGGTGACGACCTGTTCGCGTATCAGTTCCGCCCGGAGAACGGCCTCGGCAACGGGCTCGCCGGGCACCCGCTCGCCGGGCCATATCCCGCGCCGAACTTGCGCCGCGTCCAGTACGGCGCGTTCGGCGGCCCCGATGCGATGGCGTGCGCGGAGTGTCACTCGCTCGGAGGCGACGACGGCGCGGGCACGCGCACGCAGAACACGTTCTTCCGCGGCGACGGCGATCGCACGCTCGCCGCCGACGAGCGCAACCCGCCGGCCGTGCTCGGCACGGGGCCGGTCGAGCGCCTCGCCGCCGAGATGTCGTGCGAGCTCGCCGCGCAGCGCGCGTCGGCGATCGCGGCGGCGATGACGGCGGGCGCACCGGTCTCGATGCCGCTCGTCGCGAAGGGTTTGTCGTTCGGCACGCTCGTCGCGCGCGCGGACGGCAGCGTCGATGCGTCGGGCGTCACCGGCGTCGCGGCGGATCTGATCGTGCGGCCGTTCGGCTGGAAGGGGCACCAGGCCACGGTGCGCGGGATCGTGAAGGAAGGCTTCCGCGTCCACATGGGCCTCGTGCCGCTCGTCGAGCAGCACGCCGTGCGCGACGGTCTCGTGCCGGCGGGCACCTACGGCGACGGGCCCTGGTACGACGTCGACGAGGATGGCAAGACGATCGAGGTCGAGGACGGGATGATCTCGACGATGGTCGCGTACCTCGCGCAGCTCGAGGTGCCGGTCGTCGCGCCACCCTCGGATCCCGCGCTGCGCGACGCGTTCGCGCGCGGCCGCGACGTGTTCGCGCGCGTGCAGTGCGGCGGCTGCCACACGCCGACGCTGCAGCTCGCCGATCCGCTGCTCGTCACGCGCCCCGAGCAGAGCGAGAACGCGGCGAGCCCGTCGATCACCGTCGATGTCGCGCGCGACGGCCTGACGCCGAAGATCGAGCCCATCGGGCTCGCCGACGCCCCGTTCGGCGTGCAGCTGTTCTCGGATCTGCGCCGGCACGACCTCGGCCCCGCGCTCGCGTCGGCGGCGGCGCAGCCCTCCGAAGGCGGCGCGATCGCACCGACGCAGTGGCTGACGCGCCCGCTGTGGGGGCTCGCCGACACCGCGCCGTACCTGCACGACGGCCGCGCCTCGACGATCGACGAGGCGATCCTCCTGCACGGCGGCGAAGCGCAGGCCTCGCGCGATGCGTTCGCCGCGCTCCCCGACGAGGAGCGCGCGGCGCTGCGCGTATACCTCATGTCGTTGCGGCGCACGCCGAAGCTGGTGGCGCCGTGAACCGCGCACTCGCGCTCGTCGTGCTGTTGGCCGCGTGCGGCGACAACCTCGCACCGCCGCCGCGCGCGGACTGCAGCGCGTACGCACCACCGCCGACGGGCCTCGGCCTCGACGCCGCGCGCGAAGCGCACCGCCGCGCCGCGCTGCGCCAGCACCTCCGCTATCGCGAGGCACTCGAGCCCGGCTACGTCATGCGCGAGACCCGCCTCGTCGCCGATCAGGCGCGCATCGATCGCGGCGAGGTGTGCGCGCAGGAGCTCTACGAGGTCGGGCGGATCCTGTTCGAGCACGACTTCACGTTCGCCGACGGCCTCGCGACCTCCGACGCCGCGCCGTTCCACCGCGTGCAACGCGGGCGCGCCGGCGGCCCCGAGACCACGTCGTGTACGTCATGTCACTGGCGCAGCGGCCCCGGCGGCGCAGGCGCGTTTCCCGACAACGCGTACCTCCTCGGCGACGGCGATCGCATCTCGTCGGCCGACGCGCGCAACCCGCCGTCGCTGATCGGCGCCGGCGTCGTGCAGGCGCTCGCCGACGAGATGACCGCCGAGCTCGCCCAGCTGCGCGCCGACGCGATCGCACGCGGCCGCGCGACCGAGGTCGAGCTCGTCACCAAGGGCATCTCGTTCGGCACGCTGCACGTCGACGCGCGCGGCAACGTCAGCACCGACGACGTGCGCGGCATCGATCGCGATCTCGTCGTGCGCCCGTTCGGCTGGAAGGGCACCGCGCGCACGATCACCGAGCTGGTGACCGAGGCCGCCGCGGCGCATCTCGGAGTGCAGAGCGAGGACGCCGCGCTCGTCGAGGATCCGCTCGAGCTCGGCGGCGGCCCGCCCGAGGATCCGGACGGCGACGGCATCGCGGACGAGCTGACGAGTGGTCAGGCCACCGCCCTCGCCGTGTACGTCGCTTCCCTCGAGCTGCCGATCAACGCGCCGTTCGAGAGCCCCGACGACCTCGCCCACCCGGCCGGTCCGACCCAGCCCTATCTCGTCGACGAGTGGGCGCGTGGCCGGGTGATCCTCGAGCAGATCGGGTGCACCGGCTGCCACACGCCGAGCCTGCCCCTCGCCCGCACTGTCGTCGCGATTACCTCACCGCTAACCGCGGGTTCGGTGATGGTCGATCTCGCCAATGGCACCGAGGCCCCGCGCGTCGCACGCGACGCAGCGACGGGGACTTACAACGCCTTCGTCTACTCGGACTTCAAGCGCCACGACCTCGGCGGGGAGAATGCGAGCCAGCACGTCCACGGCGGCATCGCGACGCGGTTCTACCTGACGCGCCGCTTGTGGGGCGTCGGCGAGACCGCGCCGTACTTCCACGATGGCGCGTCGGTGACGCTCGATGACGCGATCGGCCGCCATCACGGTGAAGCCGAAGCGTCACGGCTCGCGTGGACCCAGCTGCCCCGCGAGGACCGTGACGCGTTGCGGGTGTTCTTGACCTCACTTCGCCGCGCGCCGCGCCTCGTCGTTCCGTGAGCGCTCGCCTCGATGATCTGCTGGCGACCGCGGCTCGTACTCGGGTATCGTGGCCCTGATGCTTCGGTTCCTCGCCTCGACTGGACTCGCGCTCTCCCTCTTCGCCGGCTGCGGCTCGGACTGCCCGGACGGTGGCGCGCAGGGCAGCGTGTTCTGCCACGCCGACAACTGCGCGCCGAACGAGAGCGTGTGCGGTGGCGTGTGCTCGAACCCGCTCACGGATCGCGATAACTGCGGCTCGTGCGGCAACGTGTGCGGCGACGGCTTCACGTGCGCCGGTGGCTCGTGCGTCGAGGCGTGTGACAACGGGCTCGCGAACTGCGGCGGCACGTGCACCAACATCGAGACGGATCCCGCGAACTGCGGCGGCTGCAGCGCGAGCGATCCGTCGTTTCAGTGCGCCCCCGGCGAGACCTGCAGCAACAGCGTCTGCTCGTGCGATGCGCCGAAGCTCACGTGCGGCGGCGCCTGCACGGATCCCCAGACGGATCCCATGCACTGCGGCGCGACCGGCGACTGCATCGGCGTGAACGCAGGCGACATGTGCACGACCGAGGAGTCGTGCATCAACGGCGTCTGCGCTGCCCTCAAGATCTATCGTGGCAGCCTCCCGCCGACGACGGGCCGCTGGGAGTTCAACAGCTCGCTCGGCCTCGTCGGCGCGAACGCCGCCTGCGAAGCAGCGTGGCCGGGGTCGGCCGTGTGCACGTTCGCGAAGCTCCAGGCGGCGTCGATGAAGGTGCCGGCGGAGACGCTCAACGCGACCGATATCAACGGCACGCCGGTGACCACGTGGTGGCTCGACGAGGACCTCGCGGGCGAGGGCCGCTGCAATGACATCGCCGCGGAGAACGTCCCCTGGTCGTACGCGACGGCCCACCTCAACCACTCCGGCCGCCACGTCGAGCTGACCGCCGCCACGGGCGCGATCACCGCGACGACGATGGACGTGACCTGCAACGTGATGCGCAACGTCCCTTGCTGCTCTCTCGTCACCGCTCCCTGATCCTCGTCTCGCTCGGCGCGCTCGCCGGTTGCGGCGACAACGCGTGCCCGGGGCCGAGCACCGACTCCACCTGCCGGCTGACGCGCATCGATGGTCCGACGCCCGCCGGTGAGCTCGGCTTTCGCTTCGGCGCGCCGCTCGATCTCGACGGTGACGGCTTGCTCGATCTCGCGGCGGGCGCTCGCTACGGTGGGCCGGGTGGCGGCGGCGAGGCCGGCGTGTGGACGCTCGACGGCGAACCGCTCGCGCACTGGGAGGGAACCTACGGCAGCTCGCTGTTCGGCCAGGTCACGGTTCCGGTGCCCGATCTCGACGGCGATGGCCGTGCCGACGTCGTGGTGGCAGCGCCGCTCGCTCAGGTCGAAGGCGGAGCGTTCGGGGCGATCGCCGCGTACTCCGTACGAGATGGTCACTTGATCTGGCGCGCGACGACCGAGGCCAAGGACGGCCTCGGCTGGCACGTCGAGCGCGCGGGCGATCACGACGGCGACGGCATCGAAGACCTGTGGGCCGGCGCGACGTCGAACCCGGATCGCGGGCGGGCGTATCTGCTATCGGGCCGCGACGGCAGCGTGCTGCGCACGATCACGAGCACGCGCAGCGCGGATCGCTTCGGCTTCTACGTCGTGCCGATGGGCGACCTCGACGGCGATGGCGAGCGCGACGTCGCGATCGGCGCGCCCGGTGCGAGCATCAACGGCCGCATCGTCGGCGCGGTGACCCTCGCGTCCGCCGCCACCGGCGCACCGCTGCGCGAGCTCGCGGGCGACCTGCCCGGCCACCTGTTCGGCGAGATGCTCGCGCCGCTCGACGACCTCGACGGTGACGGCCTCGATGACCTCGCGATCGCCGCGCCCGTGGACGCCGAGCAAGGCGCCGCGCCCGGGTCGAGCGAGGTGCACATCGTCTCGAGCGGCACCGGCGCGCGCCTCCGCCTGCTCGCCGCGCGCGAGCCCGGCGAGCTGTACGGCCGCATGCTCGCGACCGTCGACGATCTCGACGGCGACGGCCTCCGCGATCTCGCGATCGGCGCGCCGTGGTGGAACGAACGGCGCGGGCGGATCGAGGTCCGCTCCTCGCGCACCAACGCCGTGCTCGCCGAGCTGTACGGCGAGCAGCCCGGCGACTGGCTCGGCTGGCACATCACGCGCGCGGATGGCCCCGCGCTCGTCACCTCGCTGCTGCAGTTCGACGGCGAGCGCGGCGCGATCGAGTTGCACGCGTTTCGCTGAGCGGCCTCGCGCTTGCAACTCACTGCGGGCGGAGGTCCGAGATGCCGAGCGCGAGAACAATCCCGACGCGGATGCGAGTCGCAGCGATGGATCATTTCGGAGGGCCCGACGTGATCCACACCGAGACGATGCGTGTACCCAAGCCGGGCAGGCGCGAGGTGCTCGTCCGCGTCCACACCGCGGGCGTCGGGACCTGGGACCCCGCGCTGGTCGACGGCACGTTCCAGGACATGAAGCCGAAGTTCCCGCGCGTGATCGGCTCCGATGGCGCGGGCACGGTGATCGCCGTAGGGGACCGCGTCGAGCGATTCGCCGTCGGTGATCGCGTCTACGGCTGGGGCCTCGGCAACGTCAAGGGTGGGTTCTTCGCCGAGTACGCCGCGATCCACGAGAAGAACCTCGCGCCGATCCCGGAGTCACTGTCGTTCGACGAGGCCGGTGCGCTCGCGGTGTCGGGCATCACCGCGCTGCAAGGCCTGGATCACCTCGCGCTCGAGAGCGGCGCCCGCATCATCATCTTCGGCGCGAGCGGCGGCGTCGGTCACGTCGCGCTCCAGCTCGCGAAGCGCCTCGGCTTTGCCGTGTTCGCGGTCGCCTCCAAGTCCGACGGCGTCGAGCTCGTGGAACGGCTCGGTGCAGATGCGTGCGCCGACGGCCACGCGCGCTCGCTGCTGAAGCAGCTGCGCGAGTTCAGCCCCGAGGGCTACGAGGGCGCGCTCGTGTTCGCCGGCGCGAAGGGCTGGAAGCAAGAGCTCGCGCTCGTCCGCAGGAGCGGCCGCATCGTGTGGCCCAATGGGGTCGAGCCGCTGCCCGTGGTGCCCGAGGGCGTCGAGCGCATCGCGTACGACGGCGAGAGCTCGCCCGCGACGTTCGCGCGGATGAACGAGCTGATCGCCGAGAGCCCGTTCCACGTCGAGCTGACGAAGCGCTATCCGCTCGATGCGGCGGCGCAAGCGCTGCGCGACGTGCAGCGCCATCACATCGGCAAGCTCGCGCTCGAGCTCGAGTGACTTAGAATCGGCTGATCATCGCGAACGAGGCGTAGCGGCCGCCGAGGTCGAGGTGACCGATCGAGGCTTGCTGCGCGTCGAGCAGGATCATCGAGTCGTCCTCGCTCGCGCGCGGCGAGAGGGCAGGCGCGGTCATCGTCACGTAGCCGAGCTCGAAGCGCACGCCGAGCGAGAACGTCGGGTGGGCGATCATGTATGCCTCGGCGCCGAGCGCCGCGCCGAAGGTGGCGCCCCAGCCGGCATCGGAGACGCGGCCGGCGTTGCCGTCGAGCGCGAGCGCGGTGCGTGCGGTGCCGAGGTCGACGCGCGCGGTGGCGGCGAAGTGCGGGTGCAGCACGTAGCGAGCGCGCGCCCCGCCGGTGAACCCGAGCGTGTCGACCTCGGTCGCCATCGACTGGAACAGCGTGCCGCTCGCTCCGCCCCAGTTGAACCCGGCGGTGAGCCAGGTCTGGAGCCGCGGGACCAGAGAGAGGTCGAGGCGGCGGCCGTAGGCGAGCTCGCCATGCGAGAGAGTGTCGGAGGTGACCGCGTTCGCGCTGTTCGAGCGCAGCGCGCGTCCGCCGCCGCCGATCGAGAGCTCGTTGTGATCGCCGGCGTGTGCAGCGGTGGTCGCGGCGAGGAGCAAGGCGAGGCTGAGCGTGCGCATGGTCAGGGCTCCTGGTCGAGGAGGTTCACGGTGAGGAAGCCGGCGAGCGTGAGCGCCTCGTCGCGCGTGGCCTGCGGCGACGGGATGATCGTGGCGAGGCCGAGCGGATCGCCGTGGTCGACGAAGATCTTGCCGTTGTTCGTCGACAGGACGCGGTTCGGCGGATCGTCGAGGCGGAAGTTGGTGGGATGCAGGTTGTCGAGCGCGACGAAGCCGACGCGCGAGACGTTCGGGGTCGCGCCGATCAGGTGCGTACCGTCGGGCGAGAAGTCGTAGGTGTCGAGCTTGCCGACCCCGAGCAGCGGCGACGTCGACTCGGTGTTCATGTCGAGCAGGCCGAGCACGGTGCGCGCGTCGTCGTGCACGAGCATCGCGAGCTCGCGGCCGGGCACCGGGACCAGATCGCGGACCGCCTCGGGGAGCGCGATCTTGCGGAGGCCCGCCTGGGTCAGCGGATCGTTGATGTGCTCGAGGTCGAGGACGTGCACGCGCGGCAGCTTGGCGCCGATCGACGCGAACAGCGCCTTGCGCGGCGGCACGTCGCCCGGCGGGAACAGGAGGATGCGATCGATCGGATCGGCGAGCGGGACCGCGCGGAACTGCGCGGTGTCGGCGTCGATGACGACGACCTCGCCGGTGTTCGGCGTCGCGGCGAGGATGTAGCGACGGCCGGTCGCGTCGTCGTACACGGCGATGTCCGTCGGGCCGCCACCCGCGCCGAGCTCGGCGAGCACGGGCCGGTAGGTGTTCCCGCTCTCCGGTGACGGGGGCACACCCTCGAGGATGACCTGCAGGACGTCGCGCGCGTTGTCGCTGCGCACGTACGCGCTCGAGCTGTTCGGCGCGAACACGACCTCGCGCGGCAGCACCGGCAGGCCGCCGAGATCGAGGCGGATCGAGATCTCGCGCCGCTCGGGGTGCGTGGTGTCGAGGACGGTGAGGTTGTTCGCCGACAGCACGAACGCGAACGTCCGGGCGCCGGACTCTTCGGAGCCGGGCACCACCATCGGCGGCGACAGCGTGATGCCTTCGGGTACCGAGCCGAACGAGCGGATCGTCTTGAGCACGGGGTTGCCGTCGCCGGGCGGGCGGGTCAGGTCGATGATCGCGAGCTCGTTCGGGTTGCGGAAGAAGCCGGCCGCATCCGGTCCGGCGGCCGAGAAGTAGGCGATCGCGACCGTGTTGTCGGGCGAGATCGCGACGCGGTCGAACGGCGAGCCGATCTCGTACGCGACGGGCGGCACCGTCGGGTTCTCCGCGTCGAGCGACCAGAACAAGGGCGCCTGATCGATCTCGCCGTGGTGGATCGCTTCCTCGCCGCGCGTGATCACGAACAGCCGGTGACGATCGTGGCTCGGCATCGCGTGGATCGCGTTGCGCCCGATGCGCGCAGTGGTGATCGCCGGATCGTCGACACCGAGGTCGAGCATGGTCACGCGATCGAGCGCCGAGTCGATGTACGCGACGTGCGACTTGAGCTGGATCGGACCGAGCACGCTACGCGGCCGTTCCCACATGATCGGAGGCTCGTCCTCCCACGCGCAGGCGGTGGTGACGACGAACAGAGCGGAGGCGAGCAAGGCGGTACGCATGGTGGGCCTCAGTTCACGATGTTGCTGTTGAGGTCGAAGCCGGTGATGGTGCGGACGGCGTCGGTCGCGAGATCGACGAACGTCACGCGCCCGAGCGGGTGGCGCTGCGCCGCGAACGCCTCGCCGGCACCGGGCAGGATGCCGACCGCCGATGGCGGCGAGCCGAGCGGCTTGCTGATCACGACGCCGGTCTGCGTGTTGACGACCTGCAGCGCGCGCACCGCGGTGACGTCATCGCCGCCATCGAGCGCGACGTACGCCTTACGGCCGTCGGCGGCGTAGGCGAACGGTCCCGGATCGACGGGCGTCACCTGCAGCTTCGCGAACCCGGTCGCGAGGTCGACGAGCGAGTACCCGTAGCTGCGATCGATGTACTCGTCGACGGTGGTCGCGCTGGCCAGATCGCCGGGCGCCTTGGCGTGGAGGACGATCGCGGTGGTCGCGGTAGGCGAGAGGCCGACCGTGCGCACGCTCTTCTTGAGCGGCCAGGTCTCGAACGGACATCCCGGCTCGTCGAGGTGGAGCAGGGTGAGCCGCTCGTCGTTGCTCGCGTTGGTGAACATCAGGCCGCGCCGCCCGTCGGCCGACAGCACGAGCGAGCCGACGCTCGCGTCGGTCAGATCGATCGACTCGACGCCCGCGGGATCCTCCGCGTCGGCGGGGATGTCGACGATCGAGAGCCGCGCGGCCTCGCGCTGCACGGCGTACACCTTCGCTCCGTCCGGCGCGAGATCGATGTCGGTCGCGGGCGAAGCGAGCGGGACGAGCCACGTCCGCCCGGGCTCGAAGCCGCCGACGTCGACGACGCGCAGGTTCGAGTCGCCGATCTGGCGCACGGCCGCGTAGATCCCCGTCGACACGATGTTGACCTCGACGGACTCGGGCGGGAACGCGGGATCCGAGACGGGAATCGGCGGCACGATGCTCGGGCCGTGCGTCGTCGCGTACGCGAGGTCGATGACCGACACACCATCCTGCGTGATGACGTAGGCGCGCGCGCCAGCCGCGTCGAACTGCACCGCACGCGGGCGGAACCCGACGGTGAGGTTGACCGCGCGCTCGACGCCCTCCTGTAGCGAGATGACCGTGACGTCCTGGAAGCTGCCGACGCCGCCGAGCCCGAGCTCCTGCAGGTGCTTCGCGAGGTCGAACCACACGACGGCGTAGCGGCCCGACGGGTCGAGGTCGAGACGGTTGAGGTTGGGCAGCGTCGCGAGCACGCGCGTCGTGTCGTGCTCGCCGCTGGGCCGGACGACCGTCGCGGTGCCGTTGATCGAATCGAGGACGATCGCGCCGTCGCTGCCCGGGATGGTCTGCACGACGCGAGGCGACTTGCCGACACTGGTCGAGGTGACGGCGAGCGTCTGGCCGTCGATGCGGCACAGCTCGTCCTGCTCGGTCATCGCGACATAGATGTAGCGATCGGAGCTGATCGGATCGCCGAGGTCGTACTCGATCTCCGGCGGCGGTTCCGTGCCGCCCCCGTCGGGCCCCTGCGGCGGCAGGATGCAGCTGCCGAACTCGCTGCACACGTAGCCGGCCGGGCACTCGTTGGAGGTGAGGCACCCGGTGGTGCCGGCGTCGGGGGCCGCCCAGTCGCCGCCGGCACCGGGGGAACCAGCAAGGCCATCGTCCGCGCCACAGGCCGCGCTCAGCGCGGACATCGCGATCAACCAGCGCATTCGCATGGCGCAGCCAATCAGCAACGCCGGTGCCTTCGCGCGTGACGTGATCCCGGCGCGTTGCGAGCCGCGACTTGCCGGCGTTACGGAAAACCATGGCACCGATGTCGCGGCGGCCGGCGACCGCCTGTGGCACCCTCGTCGGGCCGCGGCGCCGTTGTGTGCACGGCTCGTACTGCACATGCCTCGCCGCCCGACGCCGCCGTGGATCTTCCTGCTGACCGCGATGCCGTACGGCGTCGCGGCCGCGTTCGCCGGCGCCGTGATGGGCTACATGGCTCGCGCCGCGGGCAGCGATCTCGACGCGATCGGCTGGTACGTGTCGCTGCTGCTGATCCCCACGTTCCTGCAGTTCCTCTACGCGCCGGTCGTCGACTTCGGCCCCCGCCGCAAGCACTGGCTCGTCGGCATCTCGGTGGTGAGCGCGGGATGCATGTACGCCGCCATGCAGCTGTCCCTGAAGGACCAGATGGTCCCTTTCCTCGTCCTGGCGTTCCTCGCGCAGGCGATCTCGGGACTCATCGGCGCGTGCAACGGCGGCTTGATGGCGACGCTGATCCCCGATGCCAAGAGCGGCCAGGCGAGCGCGTTCCACACCGTCGGCAACCTCGCCGGTGGTGGGCTGTCGGGTGCGCTCGTCGTGTACCTCCTCGGCCACGGATACACGGAGGAGTCGGTCGGGCTCGTGCTCGTGGCATGCATGATCGTTCCGGCGCTCGCGGCGCTCGCGATCGACGAGCCGGCGCGCGCGAACACGGGCTCGCTGCGCGAGGCGCTCGCCGCGGTGCTGCGCGACGTGAAAGAGGTGCTGACGAGCCGCGTCGGAGTCACCGGTCTCTTGTTGTGCGCATCTCCCGTCGGCACCGTGGCGCTCTCGAACTACTTCAGCTCGATCGCCGTGGACTACGTGCAGCCGGGAATGGCACACCAGCTTGCCGCGCTCGATCCAGAGGCGGCCAAGGTGCTGCTCGAGGAGCGGGTGTCGGACGTCGTGGCCTGGCTCAGCGGCTGGCGCGCGCAGACCCTCCTCGGCCTCGGTGCGTTCATCGGCGGCTACCTGTGCGATCGTGGCAACCGCCGCGCGCTGTACCTGTTCGCGGGCGCGCTGACCGCCGTGTGCGGGATCGTGATGGCGCTGTCGCCGCACACCGAGGCCACGATCAAGTACGGCGCGCTCGTCTACGCCCTGATCACCGGCTTCTCCTACGCGGCGTTCACCGCGACCGTGCTCGAGACGATCGGCACGAGCGAATCGTCGGCGGGCACGCGGTACTCGCTGTTCACCGCGGGTGGCAACGCCGCGATCACCTACGTCGGCTTCGTCGATACGCGCTTCCACGAGGCGCACGGCAGCTCGGGGGTGATCGCGAGCGACGCCCTCCTCAACCTCGGCGGCGTGGCGATCCTCGCGCTCGTGTTCTGGCGGCTCGGCATGTTCCGCAGGAAGTCATGATCGCGACGATCGGCCTCGGCCTCGCGGCGCTCGGACGCCCCGGCTACATCACGCTCGACCACGCGCGTGCGCTCGGCGGCGACACCTCCGTCGCGGCGATGGAGCGCCGCACGCATGACGTGCTCGACGCCGCGTACGCCGCCGGCGTTCGCTGGCTCGACACGGCGCGCTCGTACGGCCGCGGCGAGGCGTTCCTCGCGAGCTGGCTCGCGGCGCGCGGCCTCGCGCCGGGCGAGGTCACCGTGTCGTCGAAGTGGGGCTACACGTACGTCGCGAACTGGCAGACCACCGCGCCCGCGCACGAGATCAAGTCGCACGATCTCGCGACGCTCGATCGCCAGCTCGCCGAGAGCCGCGCGCTGCTGGGTCCACACCTCGCGCTCTACCAGATCCACTCGGCGACCCTCGACAGCGGCGTCCTCGACGATGCGGCCGTGCTCGCGCGCCTCGGCGAGCTGCGCGACGGTGGCCTCGCGATCGGCCTCTCGCTCTCCGGCCCGCGCCAGCGCGACACGCTCGAGCGCGCGCTCGCGATCGTGGTCGACGGGCGCCCGCTGTTCTCGGCGGTGCAGGCGACGTGGAACCTGCTCGAGCCGTCCGTGGCCCCTGCCCTCGTCGCCGCCAAGCGCGCGGGCCTCCGCGTCCTCGTCAAGGAAGCGATGGCCAACGGCCGGCTCGCCGCCACCTCCGCCCCCGACGCGCTCCGCGCGGTCGCCACGTGCCTGGGCACCACGCCCGATGCGATCGCGCTCGCCGCCGCGTGCGCCCAGCCGTTCGCCGACGTCGTGCTCTCCGGCGCCGTGTCGACCGCGCAGCTCGCGTCGAACCTGCGCGCGTGCGACCTCGATGGCGCGAACCTCGCCGACGAGCTGTCCGCGCTGACCGAATCGCCCGACGCCTACTGGGCGGCCCGCGCGCAGCTGCCGTGGACGTAGCGCCCACGTGGGCGCGAACCTCGCCTTCCCTGCCACCGCATGCGCCCAGCCGCTCGCTGGCGGCGTGCTCTCCGGTGCCACATCGACTACGAGTCGCCGGACGCGTACGAAATAGGGGCCCTCCCCATTTTCCGGCAGGATCCTTAGCGCGCGATCTCGCGCAGCGTGCCGAGCAGCGAGCGCGCGGAGCGCCAGGCGAGGATGCTCGCGAGCGCCGAGGTGATGGCGCCGCTCGCGACGATGGTCAGCAGCGACGCGCGCATTACCTCGGGGTCGCTGAACACGAAGCGGAGGGACGAGAGCTCGATGACCGCGAGTGCGAGCGTCAGCGATGACCCCAGCGCCGCGATGGCGCTCCATCGCGCGCGCAGGAGGCCGCCGATCGTCGCGACGACCGCGGCGACGAGCGCGACCTGTGCTGTCGGCGCCACGGGCACGTACGGCGAACCTTCACCGCTCGTGTACTGGTAGTTCAGCGCATAGCTCGCGGCCGCATAGGCCCACACTTGCAGCGCGAGCGCCGCGCCGGCTGCCGTGAGCTCGCCCCGTCGCCACGGTGCGAGAAAGGCCACCGCGCCGATGATTGGCACGAGGAGCCAGATCGCGTTGTACGCGGGCCACATCCACGCCGCGAGGATCGAGGGTGCGATGTAGAACGCGAGGCCACCGAGGAGGACGGGCCGCGCCCATGACAAACGCGCGACGAGCGCAGTGAACAGCACGAGGCCGAAACCGAGCTCGAGCCCGCTGCGCGACCACACGCCCTCGTAGCCGACGCCCGAGATGGCGAGCATCGTCAGCATCGGCAGCATCAGCGCGGCGACGCTCCACGCGCGTAGGCGCGAGAGCTTGGCGCCGAACGCACCACGGACACGGGCGTGCTCGCGCGCCACCGCACGTGGATCGCCGACCCGGCGCGCGGCCTCGGTGACCGCGACGGTCGCGGGCATCCCGGTCGCGCGCAGGTCCTCGATCAACGTGCGCAGGTGGTCCTCGATCTCGTCGAGCTCACGCGCGCCGAGCTCCGCCTCGGCGAGTAGCTGCGTGCGGTAGTGCTCGATCGCCTCGTCCACATCCTTCTCGCTCATGCGGTCCTCCAGGCCTTGGTCAGGGCAGCGTGCACGACGTCCCACTGGCGGCGCTCTTCGGCGAGCGCGCGGCGGCCGTCCGGGCGCAAGCGGTAGTAGCGCCGCTTGCGATTGGTCTCGCCGATGTCCTCGTAGGACTCGATGAGTCCCTGGTCCTCCAGCCGGTGAAGCACCGGGTACAGCATGCCTTCCGACCAGGCGAGCTCGCCGCCGGACAGCTCGCGCACCTCCTGGATGATCGCGTAGCCGTAGCTCGGGCCCTTCTGCAGGATCGCGAGCAGGAGCGGCGTAGCCGACGCGGCCACCAGGTCCTTGCCGATCCGCGCGGGCTCCTTCCGTAGCCTCATGGTCCTATGCATAGGACAACAAGGTATGAGTGTCAAGTCGCGATCAGAGATCGAAGCGGCCGGCGAGGCCCGCGAAGCCGGTGAAGCTCACCTGCTTGTCGTCGATCTCCGTGTACTCGGTGGTCATCGGCGAATCGGCCGCGAGGAACGTGCCGAGGCTGCCGCCGAGGACGGGCGCGATCGCGACGTCCTTCGAGATGCGGTAGTCGGCGCCGACCTGCAGGCGCGCGAAGTCGATGCCCTGCAGCGACGTCGCCTTGCCGCTGTCCGGATCGAGCCACAGTCCCTTCCAGCCCGCGCCGAGGCTCACCCATGGATCGATCTCGCGATCGGGGAGGATGTGCCAGACCGCCTGTACGCCTGCACCCGCACCCATGACGTTGGTCTCGCTGGCGAGTGCGTCGCCGCGATCGAAGCCGGCGAACGTGCCGTACGCACCAACCGTGAGCTGCGGGATGATGCGGTAGCCGAGCTGCACTTCGACGGCGCCGCCGGGACCGGCGACGTCGTCGAGGTCGGCGAGGTTCGCGCCCATCTCGCCGACGCCTTGCGTGTAGCCGGCGCCGACGCCGATCTCGAACGCGCTCTTCACCGGGGCGTGCTTGGCGGTGATCGAGGTGTCCTCTTGCGCGAGGGCGATGCTGGGGACGACGAGAGACAGCGCTGCAATCAAGTTAGATGCCTTCATGACACGTCACATTTTCTGGAGCGAAGTTCCTCGGACGCCGTGAGCTCCGTGCGCGACGTTCGGACGATCGCGATCAAGAGCAACGCGTGCGCCAGGCGAGCCCCGCGCGCAAACGCGATTTCGCGCGATCACCTGTCGAGTCGCCCGGCAGTTGATCGATCCGCTTACACCGAGCTTCCGACGACTCCCAGAACGAGTAGGTAGTGTTTGCCGGTCACGAACACTTGCCGATGATGCTGCTGGAGGTATTTGCGGTAGAACGCGACGTCCTTGACGAGGAGCCCGAGCTCGGGCTGCCGGAAGTTCTTCATCCGCGCGCCGTACTCGAGCTCGCCGTCGACGTAGCGGCAGTTCGGCATGCCGAGCAGCACGGCGCCCGTCGGTGCGAGGTGATCCTGGACGATCCGGCGCAACAGCTCGCGATCGTCGATGCCGGCGCTCTGCAGCGTGCTCA
>DATLHR010000366.1:0-2847 GCA_035539815.1 Kofleriaceae bacterium | reverse complement strand
CGAAGGACGTGTTGGCCACCGGGCCGTGGGGGCTCGGCATCCTGCGCGCCGCCCCGGCGATCGGCGCGATGGTCGTGGGCATCTCGCTCGCGCGCCGGCCTCTCGCGCGGCGCGTGGGGCGGCGCATGCTCGCGGCGGTCGCGATCTACGGCGCATCGATCGTCGTATTCGGGCTGTCGCACGATTTCGGGGTGTCGCTGGTCGCGCTCGCCGTGAGCGGCGGGGCGGACATGGTGAGCGTCGTCGTGCGCCAGACGCTGGTGCAGATCGACACGCCCGACGTGATGCGCGGGAGGGTGTCCGCGGTCAACAGCGTGTTCATCGGCGCGAGCAACGAGCTCGGCGAGTTCCGCGCGGGCACCGTCGCCGACGTGCTCGGCCCGATCGGCGCGACCGTCGCCGGCGGCGTCGGCACGTTGATCGTCGCCGTGCTGTGGATCCGCCTGTTCCCGGCGCTGGCGAACCGCGATCGGCTGGTTCCGCCGCGCGAGGCCGCGCCAGTCCGGTAGGTCCATCGTCGCGCCCGCGATCCGGCGCAGGGCGTCAGCGCGCGACGGCCGCGGCAGCGGAGGTTCGGCCGGGGGCATCGCCAACCTGTGCGAGCACGGCGCGTGCGCCGGCGATCGCACGACGCGCGCGCTCGAGCGCGGGCATCGACTTCGCGAGCTCGACGGTCGGGACCTCGACCGACACCGGGATGCCGGGCGGCAGGGCGCCGACCAGCGCGACCAGGTCGAGCTCGCCTTCGCCGGGGAAGCGGCGCTCGGCGCGCGCCTCGGCCAGGATCGCGTCCATCGTCGGGGGCACCGCTGCCGGTACGTCGCCCAGCTGCATGTAGCCGAAGCGTGCCGGCGGGACGCGTGCGATGTCGGCCATCCGGCAACGCGAGCGCGAGAAGTGGAACGCGTCGACCACGATGCCGCCGTCGTCGCGGCCGGCCCGCTCGACGATCCGCGCCGCCTGCACGAGGTCCTTCGCGTCGGTCCACGCCATGAACTCGAGGTGCGCGCGGATGCCGTACCGCGACGCGAGGTCGCACAGCTCGGCGAAGCGGTCGACGAGGCGCGACTCGTCCGGATCGTTGCCTGCGGCGAGCAGGAACCGGGCGCCGAGCCGGGCGCCGGTCTCGATCGCGGCGAGGTAGTCGTCGGACACGCGCGTCGCGGGCTTGAGGCGCACGATCTCGATGTCGAGCGCCTGCACGCCGGTCGCATCGAGCCGCGCGCGCGTCTCGCGCACCATGGGCGTGTCGCCGATCATCGGGTGCTGCGCTTCGGTCGACGTCGCCGGGATGAGCCGCAGCCCGACGTGCGTGTAGCCCGCCGCCGCGGCGGTCGACACGAGGTCGGGCGGCGCGAGCTCGAGCGCGGTGAGCGCCGCGAGCGAGATCGGGCGGGTCATCGTCGGGCCTTCGGCAGGCGCGTCACGCCGATGACGCGGCCGGCATCGGGGCGTGCCCGCCCAGGAACAACCGGTTGAGGTTGGGGTCGCCGAGCAGCTCGGAGGCGGGACGGTCGAGCGCGAGCCGCCCCATCTCCAGCACCAGCGCGCGGTCGCTGTACTTGAGCGCCGTGCGCACGTTCTGCTCGACCATCAGCACCGTGGTTCCCGCATCGGCGAGCCCGCGCAGCAGCGCCATCACATCCTGCACGAGCTTGGGCGACAGGCCGATCGACGGCTCGTCGATCAGCAGCACGCGCGGGCGCAGGAGCAGCGCTCGGCCGACCTCGAGCTGCTTCTGCTCGCCGCCGGACAGCGTCGAGGCCTGGTTGTCGATGCGCTCGCGGATGCGCGGGAACTGCGCGAGCACTTCCTCGATGCGGCCGGGCAGGTCCGCACGCGGCAGCGTGATGCCGCCGAGCTCGAGGTTGTGCCGCACCGACAGCGACCCGAACAGGTTGCGCCCCTGCGGCACGAACGCGATGCCGTCGGCGAGGAGCTCGCGCTGCGAGCGGCCGTTGATCACGCGCCCCTCGAAGCGGACCTCGCCCGAGCGCGGGACGAGCATGCCGAACAGCGTCCTCAGCACGGTGGACTTGCCGGCGCCGTTGGGGCCGATCAAGAGCGTGATCTCGCCTTGCCGCGCGTCGAGCGTGGTCTCGTTCAGGATCGTGAGGCTCGGCGAATAGCCGGCGACGACGCGGTCGAACTCGATGATCGGCATGACGATCTCCCGAGGCTAGCCGCCGCGCAGCGTCGCGCAACCGCTCCCCGGGGGGGAGGGGGCCTCGCCGTCGGGACAGCCGGGCGGGAGCGTTTTCGCCATGGTCAGTTGCCCAGGTAGGCTTCGAGGACCGCCGGATTCGACTGGACGTTGGCGGGCTTGCCCGACGCGAGCACCTTGCCCTCGACCATGCAGATCACGTGCGGGCACAGCTTCATGATGAAGTCCATGTTGTGCTCGATGACGACGAAGCTGCCGCCCTGCGTGCGGTTGAGCTGCACGAGCAGCTCGCGCAGCTGGTCGACGAGGCTCGGGTTGACGCCGGCGCAAGGCTCGTCGAGCAGCACGAGCCGAGGCGCGGGCATGAACGCCATCGCGATGTCGATCAGCTTCTGCTGGCCGTACGACAGGCTGCCGGCGGGCAGGTCGGCGACGTGCGTGAGGCGGAACAGCTCGATCATCTCGTCCGCGTGATGGCCGAGCCCGGCATCGGGCCTGGCGAACAGGCGCCCCGGCATCGAGCCCTTGAACTCCTGCGCCGCCGCGATCAGGTTGTCGCGCACCGTCATCTTGCCGAACACCTGCAGCGTCTGGAACGTGCGTCCCACGCCGCGCCGCGCGAGCTCGAGCGGCGGCATGCCGGTGATGTCCTCGCCGCAGAATTCGACGCCGCCGGAGGTCGG
>DATLHR010000365.1:0-20986 GCA_035539815.1 Kofleriaceae bacterium | reverse complement strand
GTCGAGCGCGCGATCGACGAGCTCGACGGGCACGTGCAGGCCATCGTCGCTGCGGAGGCCGACGACCGCGAGGCGCGACGCTTCCGCCGACGTCGCGTGCGCGAGGCGCACGAGCTCGTCGCGCGGCACCTCGGCCGCGAGCGCGTAGTAGCGATCGCCGATCGCGGGCGCCACGGGGCCCAGGCACGCGCCCGCGCGGAGGCGCCAGATCTGCGCCGGCGCTTCGCTGCGCGCGCCCGCGATGAACAGCCGGGACGGATGCTCGATCTCCTGCAGGGTGTACGTGCGCAGGAAGTACGACGGATCGCGAACGGCCTCGGGGGCGCGGCCGATCAACGTGGTGCAGTCGGAGGACGTGTAGACGGCCTCGCTCGCGTCGGGCGTGCAGTAGGTCTGCCCGTCGGACCACACCTCCGGGGTGCAGTGCTCGCCGCGCTCGACGTCGAAGAACCGCCCCGGCTCGACCTGCGACGTGCCGTCGGGAAAGACGTAGCGCTCGACCTTGAGGCGATCGCCGCTGCGCGGCTCGGCGCTCGGCGGCGGGACGACGCTGTCGCCACATGCAGCGAACAGGACGACCACGAGCGCGCACCGCATGGGATCACCCTGGCAGGCCGAGGAGCTCCATGGCTTCCGGATCGGGTGGGCGACACACGACGCGATCGACCGTCGCCATCTTCGCGTGGATGACGTCGCACACCGGAGTGAACGACGCCTTCTGGAACGCGCGCAGCGAGGCCTGATTGTCCGCGGCGATCAACGCCCACGACCGATAGGTGTCGGTCTGCCGTAGCTCCTTCGTCAGGTGCTCGAGCATGACGGGACCGACGCCACGGCCACGCGCCGCGACGGCGACGAACACGCTGTGGATGTACGCGTCGTACTTGCTCAGGCGCAGCGTGCGGCCGAGCTCCGGCGCTTCGATCGGGCCGCGTGCGGCCCAGGCGATACCGGCGGGCCGGATGCCGAGCGTGGCGAGCACGGCCTGATCGCCGCGGCGCCAGTAGCGGCGCGCCGTGAGCTCGTCGAGCTTGAGCTGCTCCGCCAGGTCGGCGCGGCGCGCTTCGTCGAGCTTTTCGTAGTCGGACTCGGTGAACACGGTCAGCTCGAGGCCCGGTGGCGGCTCGAGCCCACGCGTCCACAGCTGCCCGCGATACAGGTTGTAACGCTCGTATTGCGCGACGCTCGCGGCCGCCGAGCGGATGCGCGTCCACGCGGCGCGGGCCTGCGCGGCGGCCACCGACGGCGTCTCGCGTACGCGGCGCGCGCGGCGGCCGACGCTGGTCACCGTCCGGCCGACGGACGCGGTCGTCGTCTGGCCCCACACGCGCACGGCGAGCGCCGGCTGCTTCGAGATCGGAAGCGCGGGCATCGCGTAGTCGCCGCCGGAGACCACGTCGAGGGCGGTGCAGCCGCGAGCCCGCGCCGCGAGCGACTCCGCGTGAAGCAGCCGCGCCGACGCGCGTGGGCCGACCTGCGGATCGACCGCCATCGCGAGCACCACGCCGCGGTCGCCGTCGTCGACGATCAGCGCCGCCGCCACGGCCTCGCCCTGCGCATCGTCGAGCCGCGCGAGCCGCACGCGGCCCTGCTTGCCGAGCTCGAGGGCGACCTCCTCGAGCAGCGCGGTCGCCTCGGGGTCCACGAGCGGCGACGGCTCGTCGCGCTCGGCCCATTCGAGGCGCGACAGCCTGCGCAGCGCGCTCATGCCCTTGCGCAGCGCCGCGAGGTCGTCGCCGAACGTGGTCACCACGCCGGAGCCATCGGTCGCGTCGGTGGGCGCGAGCGCGAGCCCGATGCGGTCCGCGCCGCCCGCCGACGGTGCGCTCTCGATGTGGAACCCGGCGGGCGCGAAGCGCTGCACGAGGTTCGCGCGGATGCGAGACGGGTCCGCCAGCGGCTCGAGATCGAGGAGGTCCCAGGTCGCGGCCTCGTCGATGAGCTTGCGTGCGAGCGCCGCTCCGGCGCGATCCTCCCAGCCCGGCCGCGCGAGCAGATCGAGCGACGGCGGGCGCGGGCCGGCATCTCCGAGCAACCGCAGCTCGCGCGTGTCGAGCAAGGCGACCTTCACCGTCCGCCGATACAACGGGGCGATGCACACGATCTCCCCCGCGGGCGTGGTCGCGTCCCCTTCGACCGCGCGCCCGACGAGCACGTGGAGCTCCGCAGCGAGCGTGTTGTGATACGCGTGCCACCACGGCAGCAGCCAGTCCGGGCCGCGGAACAGCGCGCCGGCGCCCGTGCTCGCGAGCGCGCGCCACTCCCCCTCGATCGCGCGGAGCGCCGTCAGCTCGCGCACCACGGAGACATCGATCGCCATGCGCTTCGCGACGTTATCACGCCGAACGAGCGCGCGCCCTGCTGCGCCCGTGTCGTTGCTATCGGCAACGTCGTTCGTTGCGCTTGGCGTCGCCGGGTCGCGTGACCCCAGGTCCATGCGCGTGGTGATGCATGCGCGGTGCCCACCGGATCGGGACGCTCCCGCTTGCCGCGCACACCCTCCCGCGCAGCCTTGCCTCGATGCCGAAGATGAAAGCCGTGCAAGTCAGCAAGCCGAACGGTCCCCTCGAGCTCGTGGAGCGCGACATTCCCAGCCCCGCCACCGGCTGGGTCCGCGTCAAGGTCGAGGCCTGCGGCATCTGCCATAGTGACGTGTTCACGCGCAGCGGCGCCTATCCCGGCATCACGCTGCCGCGCGTGCCCGGCCACGAGATCGCCGGCCGCGTCGATGCCCTCGGCGCCAACGTCACCGCATGGAAGGTCGGCGACCGCGTCGGCGTCGGCTGGCACGGCGGCCACTGCTTCGTCTGCGATCCGTGCCGGCGCGGCCTGTTCATCAACTGCGTCGACGGCAAGGTCACCGGCATCTCCCACGACGGCGGCTACGCCGAGTACGTGGTCGTGCCCGCCGAAGCCCTCGCGCGCATCCCCGACGACCTCTCTGCCGCGGACGCCGGCCCGCTGATGTGCGCCGGCGTGACCACCTACAACGCGCTCCGCAACAGCGGCGGGCGCCCCGGCCAGCTCGTCGCCGTCCAGGGCATCGGCGGCCTCGGCCACCTCGCACTCCAGTTCGCCTCGCGCATGGGCTTCCGCACCGTCGCCATCTCGCGCGGCGCCGACAAGGCGTCCCTCGCGCGCGAGCTCGGCGCCCACGACTACATCGACACGCACGCCACCCCGGCAGCCGACGCCCTCCAGCGCCTCGGTGGCGCCGACCTCGTCCTCGCCACCGCGCCCCACGCCGAGGCCATCGAGAGCACCGTCGGCGGCCTCAAGCCGCGCGGCAAGCTCCTCATCGTCGCCGCGCCCACCGCGCCTCTCTCCATCCATCCGTTCGCCCTCCTCAGCGGCCGCTCCGTCGCCGGCTGGCCGAGCGGTAGCTCGATCGACTCCCAGGACACCATGGCGTTCAGTGCGCTCACGGGCGTGCGCCCGCGCGTGGAGACCTACAAGCTCGAGCAGGCCGAGCAAGCGTACGCGCAGATGATCGAGAACCGCGCCCGCTTCCGCGCCGTGCTCGTGCCGTAGCGCTCACCCGCGGCGGTGTCGTCGTTCATCGACGCCCGCGCGGTCGCGACGTGCTCGGCGCTAACGCTGTAAGGAGTTCGTAAGCGCGTCCTGGTCGGTGCGTGGAAGTGCAGGGCGCGCGGTCTACTCGCACCATGCTGACGCGTATCACCTCGCTCGCCGTTCTGTTCGTGTTCACCGCCTGTGGCGCATCGTCGAAGCCCGGGACGGCTCCGACCACCGCAGGGCAGCCCACCACCGCGTCATCCACGTTGGAGGTGTCTGGCGGCGGGGCCTGCGATGGTCGGGTGGCAGTGCGGCGCGCGCCGTTGTTCCATTGCGCCGACATGCGCAACGGACTGAGCGGCTATCGCGTGTACACCGTCGAGAGCGGTCCGGCGCGCGGCAAGCAGGTCGTCGAGCACTACGGCCATATCGATGGCTTCGGCGCTGGAGACGTGGGCGAGTGGTTCGTCGGCAAGGTGGTGATCGCGGCCGTGACGATCCCGGAGAAGGGCTGGCCGAACTCGTGTGCGGGCATGACGTTCGACGGTCGCGTCAGCGCTCTTGTCGAGACCACGATGCCCTGCGACTAAGCGCGGGCGCTTCGCTTGTGGCATACGATGCGGCATGCGCATCTGCGTGGTGGTTTCGGTGATGGCGTTGTTCACTGGGTGCAGCGACGGCAACAATCAGGGGCCCGGCTGGGCAACCATCATCGGCACGATCCAGCAGCAGACGCCGCAGCCGACGACGGCGTTCTACATGGCGCATCCGATCCTCGACATCGATGTGCTCGTGATGCCCGAAGCGGGTGAGGCCTGCGCTACGGAGGCCAGCGACGTCGGCCTGACGACGGTAATCGGGTTCCCGTGCGGTGCGGCCACGGCGACGTCATATCCGGTCGCCGATCCCGACATGGCCTGCGGCGAAGCTCCGTACGTGGCGATCCTGGTGGAGGGCTTCGACGGCGAGCTCGACGAGGTTGTCGCCACGGCGGGGACGGTCACCATCACCAGCAGCGCACCATCGATCGTCGGCACCTTCACCGCCACGATCGACGGCGTCCCTGTCACCGGGACGTTCGACGCGATCGATTGCCGCTGAGCGGCGTGGACGAGGCGAGCACCGCGTCGACCACGTCGTCGTCGGCGTCGCGGAGGCGGCAGCGGGCCTCGGGGTTGTCACGGCGTGTGCGCGCGCGCAGGTGTTGCTATCTGCAACGGTGTTCGTTGCACTTTTCGTCACCGGAGCGCGTGGGCCCAGGTCCATGCGCCAGGTGAGGCATGCAAGATGCCTGCTTTGTCTCGCAGTCTGCAACGGACGCGGCTCGCAGGTGACGAGATCGTGCCTGGTGCGCGGGCCGTAATCGAACGCAGGCGTTGCCACCGACGGGGACCTTGTGTTTGTATTCGTTTGAGTACAAACGAATAGTCATCGTTTTCATGATCAATCGAGCTCCCTCAGAGATGCCGAATCCCGGCGTGACACTGCGAGCTCCGCAGGTCGCGGACGCGGCTCCCATCTGGAAGCTGTTGCCGGAGGTCGGAAACCTCGAGCGCAACAGCGCGTATGCCTACCTCTTGTTGTGCTCGCACTTCGCGGCCACGAGCCTCGTGGCGGTCTGCGAGCGTGAGATCGCGGGCTTCGTGCTCGCGTATCGCCCGCCGACCGAGCCCACGTCGTTGTTCGTGTGGCAGGTGGGCGTGGCGCCTGCCGCGCGAGGAGAAGGGCTCGGCACGCGGATGCTCGACGGCGTGCTCGCGCTTCCGGGGTGCAAGGGCGTCTCCCATCTCACGGCGACGGTGAGCCCCGACAACCTTCCTTCGCTCGCACTGTTCCGCGGGTACGCGCGCCGTCGTGGCGTCGCGTGCGAGCTCGGTCGCGGGTATCCGGCGACGTTGTTTCCCGCGCCTCACCCCGACGAGGACCTGCTGCGGATCGGTCCGCTGGTCCAGAAAGGACGTACATGATCAACACCATCGAACGCCTCGAATCCGAGGTCCGAACGTACTGCCGTTCGTTTCCCACGGTCTTCAAGAGCGCGCGTGGGGCCTGGATGAAGGACGTGCACGGGCGCGAGTACATCGACTTCTTCGCAGGAGCCGGGGCGCTCAACTACGGACACAACCATCCTGTCTTGAAGCAGGCGCTGCTCGAGTACGTAGCGCGCGACGGCATCACGCACTCGCTCGATCTCGCGACCCAGGCCAAGGTCGAGTTCCTCGAAGCGTTGGATCGCCGCGTCCTGAAGCCGCGCGGACTACCGTATCGCGTCATGTTCCCGGGCCCGACGGGCACCAACGCCGTCGAGGCAGCGCTCAAGCTCGCGCGCAAGCTGACGGGGCGCACCCAGGTGGTCGCGTTCACGAACGCCTTTCACGGTATGTCCTTGGGCTCGCTGGCTGTCACGGGCAACGCGACCAAGCGCGGTGCCGCGGGCGTCCCGCTCGCGCACGTGATCCGGGCGCCGTACTGCAATTACATCGGTGACGCCGACTCGCTCGGATACCTGGAGACGTTGTTCGCGGATCACTCCAGCGGCATCGACGCCCCCGCGGCGATCCTGGTCGAGCCCATCCAGGCCGAGGGCGGGGTCAACGTCGCGACCGGCAACTGGCTGCGCAAGCTCGCGGCGCTGGCCAGGGCCGTCGGCGCGCCGCTGATCGTCGACGACATCCAGGTCGGGTGCGGTCGCACGGGGCCGTTCTTCAGCTTCGAGGAAGCAGGCATCGAGCCCGACATCGTCTGCCTGTCGAAGTCGCTGTCGGGCTACGGCCTGCCTCTCGCGGTGACGATGTTCCGCGAAGAGCTCGACGTGTGGTCGCCCGGCGAGCACAACGGCACCTTCCGCGGCCACAACCCCGCGTTCGTCACCGGGCGCGCAGCGCTCGACCTGTTCTGGGCGGACAGCGCGCTGTCGCACGCAGTCGAGGAGAAGTCGACGCTCGTGCGCACACACCTGGCGCGGATCGCGGAGGCGTGCAACGGCACGGTGCGTGGTCGCGGCCTGATCCTCGGTGTGGCGTGCACCGATCCGAGCCTCGCCAAGCGAATCTCGCGCTGCGCGTTCGACGAGGGGCTGATCGTCGAGACCGCGGGGGCCGAAGATCAGGTCCTGAAGCTGCTGCCACCGCTCACCATCGAGACGGACGTGCTCGTCGAAGGCCTGACGCGGCTCGAGCGCGCGACCAAGAAGGCGCTCGGTAGCGTCGACGCCGACGATCAGTTCGGCACGGTGAATGCGGTGGCGTCGTGATCGTCCGCAAGCTCGCGGCGCTGGAGCCGCACCGCGTGGTCGATGCGGCGACCTGGACGAGCCGGCGCTTGCTGCTCGCCGCCGACCAGATGGGGTTCTCGATGCACGAGACCACGATCAAGGCGAACACCGAGACCCGCATGCACTATCGAAATCACCTCGAGGCGGTGTACTGCGTCGGCGGTCGCGGCAGCATCGAGGTGATCGCGACGGGCGAGGTGTTCCCGATCGAAGACGGGACGCTGTACGCGCTCGATCAGCACGACGAGCACATCCTGCGCGCGGAGACCGAGCTGCGGATGATCTGCGTGTTCAACCCGCCGCTGCACGGGCGCGAAGTCCATGATCCGACGGGGGCGTACCCGTTGTTGACGCCGGAGGACAAGGCATGACGGACCGTGATCCGTACGCGTCCCGGATCGGAGGTGCGAGCGCGATCGTCGAGCGCGAGGATCCGGTGGTGTGGGAAGGCGGATGCGGCCCGCTCGATGCTGCTCAGCTCGCGGCCTATCAGGCCTCCGGCTTCCTCGTGCTGCGAGGTCTGCTCTCGGTCGCCGAGGCGGAGCGCTTGCTCGTCGAATCGGAGCGGATCGCGCGCGGCGTCGATCCAGCGCGCGACGACGTGATCCTCGAGCCTGCGTCGCAGGCGGTGCGCTCCGTGTTCCGCGTCCATCGGGACAGTCAGATGTTCCGCGGCCTGACCGCCGACCATCGGCTCGCGGGCGCGGCGCGCCAGATCCTCGGCGACGAGGTCTACATCCACCAGTCCCGCATCAACTTCAAGCCGGCGTTCGAAGGTGAGCCATTCTCGTGGCACTCGGACTTCGAGACCTGGCACGTCGAGGACGGGATGCCGCGCATGCGCGCTCTCTCGGCGTCCGTGCTGCTGACGACGAACACCGAGCACAACGGACCGTTGCTGGTGATCCCCGGCTCGCATCGGCGTTACGTGCGCTGCGCCGGGACGACGCCGCCGGATCACTACAAGGTCTCGTTGCGCAACCAGGAGTACGGCTCGCCGGATCGCGCCGCGATCACCGAGCTCGCGCGTGACGTGCAGCTCGCGTCGGTGACCGGACCACCGGGAACGGTCGTGCTGTTCGACTGCAACCTGATGCATGCGTCGGGCGGCAACGTCACGCCGCTGGCGCGGCACAACGTGTTCTTGGTCTACAACGCGGTGTCGAATGCGCTGCGAGCGCCGTACGCTCAGCTGTCCCCGCGCCCGCACTTTCTCGCCGAGCGAGAAGTCGTGCCGCTCGCGCGAGCGAGATGAGCCTCGCGCTCGCCTTTCTCGCGTGCGTCGCGGCCTTCGCGCTGATCGGCTGGCTGGCTGCGAGACGGCATCGACCCTCGGTCGATGACTACTTGCTAGCAGGGCGCGACGCTCGACCCTGGCTCGTCGCGCTGTCGTCGGCTGCGACGACCAGTAGCGGCCTCATGTTCATCGCGCTGCTGGGCTTCACGTATCGCGCCGGGGTGCAGGCGATCTGGTTGCCGGCGGGTTGGATCGCGGGTGACGTGATCGCGTGGCGATGGATCTACCCGCGCGTGCGGCTCCGCGCAGAGACCTCGGAGGCGACCACGGTCACGCAGCTGGTCGTGCCCCAGGATGGGCGCACCACCTCGAGCTCGCTGGCCATCGCCGTGGCCGCGCTGACCCTGGTGTTCCTGTGCGGTCTCGCCGGTGCACAGCTGCACGCAGGCAGTGTGGCGCTCGACGGATTCTTCGACTGGGGAGCCGCACCGGGGATCCTCCTGGGCGGCGCGATCGTCGTCGCGTATTGCCTGGCCGGCGGGCTCCGCGCGTCATTGTGGACGGACGCAGCGCAGGCACTGACGCTGCTCGTCGCGCTGGGGGCGCTCGTCGGCTTCGCGGTCGTCGAGGTCGGTGGCCCGCGCGCACTATGGACGGACCTCGCTGCCGCGGATCCGACGCTGGTGGCATGGAGCCCCGAGGACCCGGCGTTCGGCCTCGGAGCCTATGCGCTCGGCCTGGTGTTCGGTGGTCTCGGCGCGATCGGTCAGCCGCACGTCCTGATCCGCACCATGGCGATCGACTCGGTGACGGGGATGCGGCGCGCCTTCCACGTCTACCTCCTCTGGCGCATCCCGTTCAGCTTCGTCGTGATCGCCGCCGGCTTATGCGCGCGCGTGCTGGTGCCCGACCTCGGAGGCGGCGGGACGGTGGCGGATGCGAGCATCGCGCTTCGGGCGGTCGCGTACCTCGTGCTGCCCGATGCCTTCGTCGGCGTCTTGCTGGCCGCCGTGTTCGCCGCGACGATGACCAGCGCGGGCGCGCAGCTGCTGTCGTGCTCCGCCGCGATCTCGCAGGATCTGTCGCGACGGAGCTCGTACGGGTACGTCAAGCTCGCGACGCTCACGGTCGGCGTGCTGGCGATGACCTCGGCGCTCGTCGGTGGTGAGCGCATCGTCGCGCTCGGTCTCGGCGCGTGGTCCGCGCTCGGCGCGTCGATCGGACCGCTGGTCCTGCTGCGGCTCTGGGGCCAGCCGATCCCGACCAACGTGGGCCTCGCGATGATGGCGGTCGGCCTGACGATCGCCCTGGCATGGGCACGCAGCCCGTGGGCGGGCGACGTGCTCGAGCTGTTGCCCGCGATGATCGGTCCGCTGATCGTGTACGCGATCGGTCGGCGCGTCGGTGCGGGCGAGGTCCGTTCGCGCGCCACCACGCGATCCTGACCGCCGGGCTACAGCACGGTGCCGAGGAACTTGCGCGTGCGCTCGTTGGTGGGCGCCGTGAAGATCTGCTCCGGCGGACCTGACTCGATGATCTTGCCGCCGTCGAACATGAACACGGTGTCGGAGATGTCGCGGGCAAACTTCATCTCGTGGGTCACGCAGACCATCGTGAGATCCGTGGTCCGCGCGATGTCGCGCAGCAGATCGAGCACACCCGCGACGAGCTCGGGATCGAGCGCCGAGGTGACCTCGTCGAGCAGCAGCACCTTGGGCCGCATCGCCAGCGCGCGCGCGATGGCGACGCGTTGCCGCTGACCACCGGACAGCTGACTCGGGTAGGCGTCGTACTTGTCCGCCAGACCCACCATGTCGAGCAGCTCCTTCGCGCGAGCATCGGCCTCCTCCTGCGGCAGCCCCAGGACGTGGACCGGGCCTTCAGTGACGTTGCGCAGCACGCGCATGTTCGGGAACAGGTTGAAGTGCTGGAACACCATCCCGATCTTCTTGCGCACGCGGCGGATGTGCTTCTCGCTGGCCGACACGAGCTTGTCGCGCTTCAGCTCGTGGGTGAGGTATTCGCCGTCGACGAAGATCTTGCCCTCGTCTGGCTTGGCGAGCGTCATCAGCAAGCGAAGGATCGTGGTCTTGCCCGATCCCGAGGGACCGATCAGCGTGACGTGGGCGCCGGGCGCGACGTGGAAGCCGAGCTGGTCGAGCACCAGCTTGCCGCCGAAGCGCTTCGTCACGGCTTCGAACCGGATCAGGTCGGGAACATGTTCAGTAGACAAGGCGACGCTCCAGAGCTCGCACGAGGAGGGCGGCGGGATACGAGATCACGATGAAAGCGATCCCCACCATGGTGTAGGGCTCGACGTACTGGAACGTCGACGCTCCGTGGGCGCGGGCGTGCTGCAGCATGTCGGCCACGCCGATCAGGGCGAGCAGCGGCGAGTCCTTGAGCATCGCGATCACGTAGTTGCCCAGCGCGGGGAGCACGCGGCGGATCGCCTGCGGCAAGATCACGCCGAGCCACGTTCGCGTCCGCGACAGCCCGATCGCGATCGCCGCCTCCCACTGACCGGCGGGGACCGCCTCGATGCCGGCGCGGTACACCTCGGCCGTGTACGTCGAGTAGTGGACACCCAGCGCGAGCACCCCCGTCGTCGAGCGCGAGAACTGGATGCCGGCGGAGGGCAGCACGTAGAAGAACAGGAACAGCTGGACCAGCAGTGGCGTGTTGCGCACGAGCTCGACGAACCCGGCCACCGGCCAGCGCAGGAACCGCGACGACGACCGGAGCGCGAGCACCCACACGAGCCCGAGCGTGAACGCGACGACGGCGCCGAGCGCGGTCAACACGACCGTGGTTCGCAGGCCCGCGAGCAGCTCGGGCAGGAACGCCGCCGCGACGTCCCAGCTCCAGGTCATCGCGCGATCTCCATGGTCGAGAGCTGGCCGACGCTCGCCTTGGTGCGTCGCTCGAGGACGCGCATGCCGCGCGTGATCGCGAACGCGAGCACGAAGTAGATGAGCAGCACGATCGCGTAGATCTGCAGGCTCTCTCCGGTCGCTAGCCGTGCGAGCTGCGCGGCGAAGCTGACGTCCGCGACGCTGACCGCGGAGACGAGCGCGGTGCCCTTGAGCAGCTCGATCAGGAGGTTGGTGAAGGAGGGGATCATCTCGGGCAGCGCCTGCGGGAGGATCACGCGCCGCAGCTGCTGTGCCGGCGTGAAGCTGAGCGCGATCGCGGCCTCGCGCTGTCCCGCCGGCACCGCCGCGATCGCGCCGCGAACGACCTCCGCGCCGTACGCGCCGTAGCTCAGGCCGAGCGCGAGCACCGCGGCCCACATCGGCAGCAGCTGGACGTGGAACGCGAGGGGCACGACGAAGAACAGCCAGAACATCAGGACGAGCGCCGAGGTGCCCCGAAACACCTCGACGTACAGCCCGGCGGCGAACCGCACCAGTGGGTGTCGCGCGCTGCGGCCGACGCCGGCGATGAACGCGATCACGGCGGCGAGCGCGGCGCCGCACACCGTGAGCTCGAGCGTGATCAGGATGCCCGGGAGGAACCAGTGGATCCACAAGCCCGTGGTCACGGCCGACACAGCTCTTGCGCGGTGAGCGCGGTCATCTCCGCTTCGGTGAAGCCGAAACGACCGACGATCTGGAGGAGCTCGCCGCTGCGCTTGAGCTCGTGGAGCTCGCGGTTGAACGCATCGCGCAGGTTCGTCTCGCCCGGGCGGAACGCGAACGCACCGGCGCCGATCGCGGGCTTGCCACCGAGCATCGGCTGAAACGCAGGAGTCGCCTCGACGAGCGAGCTGCCACGCTGGCGCACCACGTTCTGCACGGTGAGGCTGGTCCCGGCGAACACGTCGACGCGTCCTTGCTCCACGGCGAGCAGGCCGGCGAGCTGATCGGGCAGCACGCGGATGGAGTCGCGATCCACGCCGGCCGCCACCGCATAATCGATCTGCGCGTACGCCGTCCCGCTCGCCATCCGCGCGCCGGTGCGAACGATGTCGGCGTAGTCATGCAGCTGCTTCGGGTTGCCCTCGGGCACGATGAACGCATCACGCATCTGATAGTCGGGATCCGAGAAGATCACCTGCGCGCACCGCGTCGGGGTCACGTACATGCCGGCCGAGACGACGTCGAACTGCTGCGCGCGGAGCCCCGGGATCAGCGATCCGAACTCGGTCGGCACGGGTTGCACCTTCGCGACGCCGAGCCGGCGGAAGATGACCTTCGCGATCTCGGGCGCCTCGCCGGTGAAGGCACCGTCGCGATCGATGTAGCCGAACGGGATCTCGCCGGCGATGCCGAGCCGCACGACGCCCTCCGCGCGCAGGCGCTCGAGCTGATTGCCGCCGTCGGCGCTGGCGCCCGAGATCGGATAGCAGCCGGTCGCGATCGCCATGATCGCGACGACGGTGAAGGAGCAGGAGGCCTTCATCGGCTAACGCAACGTAGTCGAGGCGCGCTCATGACTCAACACCAAGATCGTTGGTCCTCAAACGAAAAGTCCCGATCGGAGGCCAGTGGCTCGCGATGCACCTCGAACGAGCGCCCGACGTTCGCGCTCGCGTCGTAGCGCGACCGGCGATCAGCTGCGCCGCAGGACCTGCGCGTAGAAGCCGTCGGTGCCGTGCGTGTGCGGGGCGACGGTGAACGCGCCCGCGGCGTCGAACGACGATGCGCGGTCGCCGAGGACGTCGGCGAGCGGGACGGAGGCGAAGTCTTCGCGCGAGGCGAGCACGGCGTCGACGACGTCCTGGTTCTCGACGCGGAGCAGGGTGCACGTCGCGTAGACGACGCGGCCGCCGGGCGCGGCGAGCGCGAGGGCGTCGGTGAGGATCGAGCGCTGGCGGGCGGCGAAGGTGGCGAGGTCGGCCTCGCGCAGGCGCCAGCGCGCCTCGGGGTTGCGGCGCAGGGCCCCGATGCCGGAGCACGGGGCATCGACGAGGACGACGTCGCACTTGCCGCGCACGGCGTCGAGCTCGCGCGGCCACCGGCCGTCGTCGAGGTGGAGCGCCTGCGCGGTGGAGACCTGGGCGCGGCGGGCGCGCTTGCGGAGCTCGTCGAGCTTGCTCGCGTCGACGTCGCTCGCGAGGATGCGGCCACGATTGCCCAGGCGCGCGGCGATGGCGAGGGTCTTACCGCCGGCACCGGCGCACAGATCGACGACGAGGGGCGAGGTGTCACCGAGGTTGGCGGTGGCGAGCTCGGCGAGGAGCTGGCTGCCCTCGTCCTGGACCTCGAGCGCGCCGCGCTTGAAGGCGTCGAGCGTGAAGAGGTTGGTGCGGCTGTCGATGTGCAACGCGGTGTCGAGCCAGCGGCCCGGCGTCGTGCGCAGCTGCTCGCGCGCGAGGGCGGCGGCGAGCTCGTCGCGCGTGTTGACGAGCAGGTTCGCGCGCACGGTCATCGGCGCGCGCTGGTTGAGGGAGAGGGCGAGGGGCTCGGCGGCGTCACCCCAGTCGTCGACGAGGCGCTGGGCGAGCCAGTCGGGCAGGGAGGCGGCGAGGGCGATGCGCGCGACCGGCTTGCGCTCGGCGGCGATGACGTCGTCGATGGTGGCGACCGCCACCCAGTCGACCCCGGGCTCGAGCTTCGCGGCGCGCGCGGGCTCGACGAGCTTGTCGAGGACCAGGAGGGCGAGCAGCCGCTCGAGGTCCTTGGGCGGCTTCTTTACCTTGCGCCCGCGCTCGAGCGCGGCGTCCACCCGGCGGAGGTGGCGCACGAGGCCGTACAGCGTCTCGCCGACGAACCGCCGCTCGTGCGCGCCGACCCACGTCTCCTTGCGGAAGGTGGTGGCGAGCCGGTCGGTGACGAAGCCCCAGTCCATGCGCGTGCGCTGCCACAGCTCGAGCAGCAGTGCACGCAGGCGTCCGCCGTCGACGACGTGGGACGCGAGCTTCTTGTCCGCGTTGCGGGCGAGATCGCTGGTCACGACAGCGTGCGGTAGTCCTCGAGGATCAAGAACAGCGGCACGAGCCCGTGCGCGCCGAGCTGGCGCACCATCGACAGGCCGTCGCCGATCCGGTCGATGCGGTCGCGGTTCTTGTCCACGAACTCGGTGCCACCCGCCATGCGGCCGACGGCGCGCTGCCGAACGCTGGAGGCCTCGCGCTCGAGCGACGCATAGAACCGACGCTCCCAGCCGTTCGCCGGCACCTGCGTCGACAGGAGCTCGTCGAACGCGTCGACATGGAGCTCGCGCCCCACGCGGTGCATCGCCGGCGCGGCCGTGTCGAGGCTCGCCTTGGTGTCGCGCACCGCCGCGAGCAGCGCGAACGTGTCGCGCAGGAACGGGGCCCGCGCCAGCGTCTTCGCCACCTCGGGCGTGAACCCGCGCGCGAGGTGCTCCTGGATGCGCGCCTCGTAGGCCTGCTTCGCGGTCGGCTCGAGCGCCGAGACCAGCGCATCGGCCGCGGCCTCGAACTTCGGCTTGAGCTTCTGGACCTCGTCGGGCGCGAGCCTCCACGTGCTCTCGTTCCAGTTCCACCAGCGCAGGAGGTTGCGGTGCACCTCCTCGAACGCGAGCAGCGCGCTGTACTGATCCGCCGCCGCGACGACGTAGTCCTTGCCATGGATCGCGGCGCGGAACGCGCGACCGCCGAGCAGCTCGTCGACGATGAAGTAGCGCACGACGAGCTCGTCGAGCGGCGCGCTCGACTCCTTCATCAGCTGGACGAGCAGCGTGCAGCCCGCCTGGTTGATGATCGCGTTCGTCACCACCGTCGCGATGATCTCGCGGCGGAGGTGGTGCTTGGAAACTTGATCTCTGAAGCGCAGCGCGGCGACCTCGGGGAAGTACGAGAAGAGGAACGGCTGGAACAGCGGCAGATCCGGGATCCGCGACGTCAGCACGCGCTCGTAGAGGTCGTTCTTCGTGTGCGCGACGAGCACCGCGAGGAGGTTGCGCGGGATCCCCTTGCCGGCCGCGAGCCACGTACGCAGCTCCTCGTCGGGCGGGATGTGCTCGGCGGTCCGCGACAGGCCGTGCTTGTCGAGGTAGCTGAGCACGTCCAGGAAGACGTCGCCCTGCTTCTTGGCGCGCACCGCCTCCATGGAGAGCAGCGCCGACTGCAGATAGTTGTCCTGCACGCACGCCGCGCCGACGTCGGGCTCGAGCTCGCGCAGCAACTTGTTGCGTGCTTCGCGCGTCAGCGCCCCGCTCGCCATCAGCGGCGAGAGCAGGATCTTGAGGTTGACCTCGTGATCGCTGCAGTCGACGCCGGCCGAGTTGTCGATCGCGTCCGTATTGTGGCGACCTCCGTGCTGGCTGTACTCGGTGCGCGCGCGCTGCGTGATCGCGAGGTTCGCGCCCTCACCGATGACCTTCGCGCGCAGCTCGTTCGCGTTGATGCGAACGTTGTCGTTGACCTTGTCGCCGACCTCACCGTGGGCCTCCGTCGACGCCTTCACGTAGGTGCCGATCCCGCCGAACCACAGCAGGTCGACATCGAGCTGCAGGATCGCGCGCACCAGATCGGGTCCCGTGCACGTCTTCGCCGTGATGCCGAGCAGCGCCTTCGCTTCCGGCGCCAGGTGGATCTCCTTCGCGGCGCGCTCGTACACGCCGCCGCCCTTCGAGATCAACGACGCGCTGTAGTCGCTCCACTGCGAGCCCGGCGTCGTGAACAGGCGCTTGCGCTCCGCGTACGACGTCGCCGGATCCGGGTGAGGATCGATGAACACGTGCTTGTGATTGAACGCGGCGACCAGGCGCAGCTGATCGTTCAACAGCATGCCGTTGCCGAACACGTCACCCGCCATGTCACCGACGCCCGCGGCGCGGATCGACGTCTTGCGGATGTCGATGCCCATCTCGCGGAAGTGGCGCTCGACGTTCGTCCAGCCACCGCGCGAGGTGATGCCCATCGCCTTGTGGTCGTAACCGGCCGAGCCGCCCGAGGCGAACGCGTCGTCGAGCCAGAACTTGTAGTGCTGCGAGATCCCGTTCGCGGTGTCCGACAGGTGCGCCGTGCCCTTGTCCGCGGCGACGACGAGGTACGGATCGTCCTCGTCGTAACGGATCACGCCCGGCGGCGGGACGATCTTCGAACCGACGTAGTTGTCCGTCACGTCGAGGAGGCCGGAGATGAACACCTCGTACTGCGCGCGCGCTTCCTCGCGCGTCGGCGCGACCTTGCGCGTGACGAAGCCACCCTTCGCGCCCTGCGGGACGATGATGACGTTCTTGAGCGCCTGGGTGCGCTGCAGCCCGAGCACCTCGGTGCGGAAGTCGTCCGCGCGATCCGAGTGGCGCAGGCCACCACGCGCGACCTTGCCGCCGCGCAGGTGGATGCCCTCGACGCCGGGCGCGTGCACGTAGATCTCGTACAGCGGGCTCGGCTTCGGCATGTGCTCGACCTGGCCCGACTCGATCTTGATCGAGATCGTGTCGCCGCGGCCCGGGCGATAGAAGTTGGTCCGCCGCGTCGCCTCGATCAGGTCCATGAAGTAGCGGAGGATCAAGTCCTCCTGGATCAGGGTGACCTTCTGCAGCAGCTCCTCGTACTTGATCGCGAGCGCCGGCAGCAGCTTGTCGAACCGCTCCTGCACGCTCTCCGTGCGCTCGGTCGAGAACTTGGTCTCGAAGTACTGCACGAGCAGCGCCGCGCACTGCGGGTGCTTGAGCAGCGCGTCGTCGACGGTGTAGGTGCCGAAGCCCTGGAACACCTGCACGAAGTAGTTGCGGTAGGTGATCAGGAGATCGATCTGCTTCCAGTCGAGGCCGGCGAGGTAGCCGAGCCCGAGGAGCCGATCGTCGAGCAGCTGCCCGCCGAGCGTGCGCTGGAGGATCGCGCTGAGCCGCGCGAGCTGCGCCTCGTCCTCGAACTTCTTGCCGTCGGCGCCGGTGACCTCGAACCCGGTGATGTAGATGTCGGGGCCGTCCCCGGGCTCCAGGCGCTCGGCGAGCCGGCTCGTCGTGCGCAGCGCCATTCGGTGCAGCGATGGGACGATGTCGTTCAACAACAGCTCGCGCCGCGAGATGATCCGCAGCGACGTGTAGCGCTGCGCGCCCGTACCGACGCTCACCAGCGCCACGCGCAGGCCATCGTTCTCCTCGAGCTTCTCGATGAGCCCGATGTCGAGCAGCGCGATCTCTGGCGACAGCGTGCCTTTGTACGACTCGGGGAACCGCGAGCCGTAGCGCGCCCAGATCTCCTGCGCGCTCGCGGTGGTCGCGAGGTAGATCGCCGCGCGCGAGACCGGGCCGGTGACGTCGGTGCGGCCCCGGTAACGCCGGAACAGCAGGCCGCGCAGTTGATCGTCCCAGCTCTCGAGCAGGCGCTCGATGTCCTCGGTCAGCTTCTCCAGATCCTCGTCGGAGACGAACGGGCGGTACTTGCCGACCGTGAAGTGCAGGCGGATCGGCGACTCGTCGTCGGTCTCCTGCTTGTACTCGCGCAGGCTCGGCACGCCGAGGAACTTGCGCAGCTCCTGGCTGACCTCCTCGCGCAGCGCCTCGGAGAACCGCATGCGCGGCACGACGCACACGATCGTGATGCGGCGGCCACCGACGCGGCGCCACACGAACACCGCCGCCTGATCCTTGCTCTCGGCGAGCCGGAACTGCTCGGCGGCGTGCCGGATCTCGTCCGGGCTCCAGTAGAAGAGGTCCTCGATCGGCATCGAGTCGAGGATCGCGACGCTCTTCGTGTACGCGTAGCTGCCCGGCTGATCCTCGAGGCCCTTCAGGACCTCCTTGATCCGCCTGCTGATGACGGGCACGCGGCGGTTCGCCTGCTTGAGCGCCTTTGTCGACATCTGGCCGATGAAGACGTGCTCGCCGGTCACCTTGCCGTCGGGGCCGCGCTGCGCGACGCCGAAGTAGCGGACCTGCGACACCGAACGCACGTTGGTGACGAAGTCGGTGCGGTAGTACGAGTAGATCTCGTCGCGCGTGCGGCGCGTCGCGACGATCTCGCCGACGACCTCCTCGAGGTCCTTGCGCTCCGCCGCGGCGAACAACCCGAGCCCGCGCTCGAGGTGCGCACGGCCATTGCCGCCCGCCGAGGCCGCGTACGGGAACCAGGCGTACCCGGAGAAGATGAAGTTGTCGTCCTTGAGCCAGTCGATGAGCTGGATCGCCTCGTCGGCCTCCTGCTCGCGCGGCGTGTTGCCGAACGGCGGCGGCACCGTTTCGGGGCGGCTGCCATCGCGGACCACGTGCAAGGTCTGCGACTCGCGCGCGCTCGGGCTCGCCGGATCGCGCCCGCTGACGCCGCACAACATGGTGCGGACCTCGTCGAGCCGGTGCAGCATCTCGGTGCGATCGCGGTTGACTTGCAGCGTGAGCTCGAGGCGGTGCTCGAGGTCCTTGCGCAGCGCCTCGCGACGCTCGGGCGGGATCACGGACACCTGCAGGTAGACCTGCGAGTACTTGGTGCCGCGCACCGGATCGATGCCGGTGATCTGAGCGTGGTCGTTGATCACGCCGTGGATCGGGTGCAGCACGAACTGCAGCTGGATCCCCTGCTGGCGCAGGAACGACTTGATCGTGCGGATGATGAACGCGCAGTCGGGGAGGCGCGTCTCGATCACCGTCGAGGGCGCCTCGTCGATGAGCAGCGTGGTCTCCGGGTCGTGGATCGCGACCTTCACGGTGCGCGCGAAGTCCTCCTCCAGGAACGCGAACCGCTCCATCACGAAGGCGAGGAGTTGATGCGGCTCTGCCTCTCCGAGGATCTCGGGAGGCATCGCGCGGCAGTACGCACGGATGTACGACTCGAGCCGGTCACGGTGCGTCTCTTTGACCGACTGATGGGCGAGCGACAGGACAGCCCTGACGACCTCTGCTTGCATGACGCTCGGCACGTTATCAGGAACGATCGAGATCGGCGATCTACGGTGGCCGTTCGCAGCCAGCGTTGCGCAACGCGTCAGCGCGGGTGAATCCGATGCACCCATCGCGCTATGGTGCGCATCCAAGATGATACGGCCGATCGTCACCCTCGGGCGCTGGCTCGGTCCGTGGGCCCATGCGACAAAAGCGCCGCGCGTCGACACCTCTGATGAGGACGTCGAGGGGATGCAGGTCCGGCTGTACCGGCACAGTCGCCGCGTGCGCGCCGTTTACCTGATCGCTCCGGGACTTCATTACGCGGCGGCGGATGATCCGCGCCTCGACCGGTTCTGCCGGATCCTCGCGGCGAGCGGGCACCTCGTGGTCGCGCCGTTCGTGCCCGACTTCCTCGCGCTCACGCCGAAGGCGCGCGCGATCCGCGACTTCGAGCGCGCCTTCCTCGCACTACCGCGGTGGACCGATCGCAAGCCGGTCGTGTTCTCCATCTCGTTCGGCTCGCTGCTCGCGTTCGCGCTCGCGGCGAAGCACGGCGCTGCGCTCGACGGCGTGGTCGTGTTCGGCGGCTATGCGGACTTTCACGAGACGATGCGGTTCTGTCTCGAGGGCGAGGTCGCGTCGGGGCGGCGCGCCGTGCGCGATCCGCTCAATCAGTCCGTCGTGCTGCTCAACTTGCTCGATCACCTCGAGTGCGCCGACCGCGCGGCGATCGCCGCCGCCTGGCGCGCGTATGTCGAGCGCACGTGGGGGCGCCCGGAGATGAAGGCGCGCGAGCGGTTCACCGCGGTCGCCGAGGCGATGGCGCCCGACGTGCCGGCGTCGGTACGCGAGCTGTTCCTCGTCGGTGTCGGCGCACGGCCGGGCGCCGCCGCGCTCGCGCGGCCCGCGCTCGCACGCTTCGATGCGCGCGAGCTCGATCCCTCGCCGTACCTCGCGCAGATCCGCGGGCGCGTCGATCTCGTGCACGGGACCGACGACGACGTGATCCCGTTCGAGCAATCGCGTGCGCTCGCGGCGCGGCTCACACGCGCCGAGGCCCGCGTGCACATCACCGGCATGTACGGCCACACCGGCGCGTCGGCGCTGCGGCTCGGCGCGGCGGCGCAGGAGCTCGCGACGATGCTGCGCGTGCTGCGCGTGCTGGCGCGGTGAGCCGACTCGGCGCGCGGACTCGACGTCGACGGTGAACGCGAACGCCGCCTTCAGTCGCACGCGCCCTGGCCGCACAGGCACGCGCCGGAGCACTCGTTGACGATCGAGCCGGTCGCGAAGAACGCGCCGATCTGGCGGCGCGCCGCCGGCTGGTTGCGGGTCAGCTCGTGCATGCCGGTGTCGGGCGCGGGCGTGTTCACGCTCGGGATCGGCGGCGCACCACCGTCCATGATCACGAGCCCGCTGCCGGACGCGATCGGTGCCTGCTGCACCGTGAGCCCCCACGGCGTGAACGGGGTCGGGCCGACCACCGGCACGTCCATGGAGCGTGCCTGCCAGTAGCTGCCGAGGTTCGGCACCGCGTCGTCTCCGATCGCGATCTGCATCAGCAGCTGCTTGGTCTGCGCGACGGTGCTCGCGACGCCCGAGCCCTCGGACTTGTCCCACCGCATCTGGAAGAGGTTGATCGCGAGCGTGACGTCGAGTGCATCGGGGTAGGCACCGCTCAAGATCGTGCGGTAGGTCGGCCAGTCATTCGAGCGATCGAGCAGCATCGAGTAGTTCGCGCCACCGACGCCCAGCACCGCGCGCTGGATCGTCGGCTCGTATGCCATCACCGCGGTGCCGAAGATCGCGCCCTGCGAGAGCCCGTAGTAGTAGACGCGCGTGGGATCGACGAGCTGGCGCGTGTCGTCGACGAACAGCGTGTCGGCGAACGTCGTGCGCATCGCGCGCGCGAGCGCGATGTGGTTGACGATGCCCTGCTCGATGACCTCGAACAGCTCGTTCGACTTCGAGATCTCGTTGAGCACGCGCGCCACCGCGGGCAGGTCGCGGCTCGACATGCCGCGCATGTCGGTGCCGACGAACACCATGCACAGCTCCGCGGCGGTCTGGCGCTGCACGCCGTACTGCACCTCGGCCGCTTCGCCGAGGAGGCCGTGCCCGTACATCACCATCGGCACCGGCGCGCTCGCGGTGTACGCGCACGCGGGGATGCTCGCGGTGAACGGGACCTGATAAAAGCCCTGCAGCTCGGGCAGCCC
>DATLHR010000364.1:0-1932 GCA_035539815.1 Kofleriaceae bacterium | reverse complement strand
AACCTCATCGCCACGGCTTCGCCACGCCCGGGGGCGAGGCGAGCACCACTCCCGTCCCCGACGGCGCGAGGTTCGGGCTGAGCATCGGATCGACGAACGCGGCGGGCTTCGCCCGCGACGTCGCCCGCTCGGCAACCGCGGTCGCGACGAGCTCGCTGTGCGGAGTCCAGACGATGCGGCGGCCGCGGGCGCGCAGGCGTGCGCAGATGGCCGCGCCGGCTGCGACGTCGTCGTCGGAAAGCCGATCGGGCACGCCTGCCTCGGCAAGGCCCGCTCGCCGCGCGGCGAGCAGTGCAGCCGAGCAGGCGGTGTAGTTGCCGAGAACCTGCGCGCGATAGAGCTGGCCCGGCTCGTCGGATCGTGCGCCGCGATAGAGCTCGAGCGCCTCGCCGTCCGCGCCGATCGCGAGTCCCGCCGCGACGATCGCGCCGTCGGCCTCGACGATGCGTCCGCCGACGGCGCCGACACCGTCGCGCAGCGCGTGCGCGACGAGGTCGTGCAGCCAGAACGGCTCGCGCGCGACGAGTCCCGCGCGAACGAAGACGACCACGGTGCCTCGTGCGGCGTCGACCGCCGAGGCGCGAGTGCCGACGACCGCGCTGATCGAGCGCGTCGCCGAGGCCGACGCGGCGCCCATGCTCGCGCCGGCGCTCGTGACGACGATGATCTCGAACGGGTCGTAGCCGGTCGATTCCGCCAGCGAGACGAGCGTTCGCTCGAGCGCCGCCGAGTCCGCCGCGGCGACAATGACGAGCGTGACCAGCGGAGCCGGTACCGGCAGCTCGACGGTGACCCTGTGCAGCCGGCGGAAGCCCTGCGTCACGTTGGCGGTCTCGCCTCGACGCGCCAGGTGCTCGGCGATCGCGCGGCGTGCGGCGTCGTGTGCGTATTCCTTCGCGCCACCACCGGTCTGCACGCTCCCGGGAATCGCGCGCCAGTGATACAGCACGTGCGGAATGTGGCGGATGCGCTCCGCGGCGCTGCGCTCGACGACGCGCAGCGCGAGGTCGAGATCCTGGCTCCCTTCGAATCCCACCCTGAACCCGCCCGCCTCGCGGACGATCGACGTGCGGTACACGCCGAGGTGCGAAATGCAGTTGACCGACAGGAGCAGCTCCGGCGCGAAGTCCGGCTTGAACATCGGCTTGAATCGCTCACCCGCCTCGTCGATCCCGTCCTCGTCGCTGTAGAGCAGATCGGCGTCGGGATGCTCCTCGAGCTCGAGCGCGACCATGAACAGCGCGTGCGGCGCGAGCAGGTCGTCGTGATCGAGCAGCGCGATGAACTCGCCGGTCGCGAGCGCCAGCGCCGTGTTCGAGGCCGCGGAGATGTGGCCGTTGTCCGTGCGGAACGCGACGCGCACGCGGGCGTCGCGCGCAGCGTAGTCGTCGAGCACTCCTCGCACGTGCGGCTCACTCGACGCGTCGTCGACGAGACAGAGCTCCCAGTGCGGATAGATCTGATCGAGCACCGAGTCGATGGCTTCGCGCAGCCAGGTCTCGTCGACGTTGTACACGGGCATCAGAATCGAGAACGTCGGCGTCCTCGTGAGCGTCGCGAGCCTGCGCTCGATCGCGGCGCGATCGGATTCCTCGATCGTGTCGTAGCGCGCGATCCACTGCTGGTAGGCGCCGGTGCCCGACGAGAGCTTGCGGCGCACCGCCTCCGCCCCGCCGGTGCGCGCCTCGGTCACAGCCGACGACGCCCAGCGAAGCAGTCGCTTCGGGTCTCGGACGGCGGCGCCGACGAGCGCCGCGATTCCCTTCAGAGGACCTCGTGCCATCGATCGGTGCCTCGTTAGTGACGACCCGCGCCGAACGGCCGCGATGCCATGGCGCCCAGCCGCGCGAACGCGCGACGACGCCGGTAGGTCCGCTCATACGTGCGGACGAGCTTCTCGACGACCGGATCGATCGGGCGCGGAGGCGCGCC
>DATLHR010000363.1:0-17924 GCA_035539815.1 Kofleriaceae bacterium | reverse complement strand
TGGTTGAGGCCGGAGACCTTGAGACAGTCGTTGTTGCCGCCGGTGCCGATGTCGTGCACGAACACGCGCTCGACCGCGAGGTACTGGGCCGCGGTCTCGTCGTCGAACATGCCGCCGTCGTCGAGGTTGATGCCGTTCGCGTTCGTCGGCTGCGTGGACTGCGTCGCCGCCCACAACCTCGCGCGCGGACAGCAGCGCTGGCACCTGCGCATCCTGCAGGAGACCGCGACGCAGGACGGCTACACGTTCGAGCCGTCGAGCAACGGCCGCGTGATCAACAACTCGTTCGTGTTCACCGCGGCCTCCCTGTCGACGGCGGTGAACATCGGCGCCGACACGGCGCCGGAGACGTTCACGTTCTCGAACAACCTGTGGGTCGCGAGCGACGACCCGTCGGCCTCGGCGCCGACGCTGCCCGTCGCCGAGACCGGCGGCGTCGTCGGCGGGGCCACGGGCTACGGGGATGCCCTCGACGCCTGGGATCCACATGCCGCGCTGCCGGATTTCATCTGTCGCGACGCCGCGGAGCGCAACGCCGGCGCTCCCCTGCCGGAGCTCACCGGCAACGCGCGCGGCGAATGCTTCGAGGATCCGCGGCCGATCGGCCCGCTCAACAGCGGCTCGTGCACGCTGCTGTAGCGCTCACGGCCGGTAGGCGTCGTCCTCGAAGTACAGCTCGATGAAGTCGACGAGGTCCGGATCCGCCGCGCGGAGCTCGACCCGCGTGTCGATCGCGTTGTGGATGCCGTTGGATGGGACCGCCTCGAGGTTCACGTCGTAGTAGCTCTGCAGCGCTTCGGCCCAGTACTCCTGGTAGTTGGTCGCCGCGTACGTGTTCGCGTACGTGCCGGCCTGGATCGCCGCGTTGTATAGCGACGTCAGCTCCGCCAGGCGCGCGCTGCCGCCCGGCCCTCGCGCGACGCCCATGTCGAAGAACGTGTGCCCGAACTCGTGCACGAGGATGTTCTCGCCGGCGTAGACGTCGCTCGCCAGCTGCAACAAGTTCTCCTCGCCGACGCTCGACAGCGGGCGCGCGGCGGTCGCGCCGAGCCCGCGCGCCCGCGTATCCCAGTCGGTGCCCGGGAACGCCTCGTCGAGGTCGCTGTGCTCGGGCATGTCGGTCGTGACCTCGCTCTCCGCCATGATCCCGACGCGGATCTTCGTCTGCGCGAGCGTGCCGATGATCTCCGGCCGCTTCGCGAGCATGTGCACGAGGATGTCGCACGCGACCGGGAACGCCGCGTCGCGCACGACGCTCGAGCTGATGAGCGGCAGCCCGGCGATGTCGAGGTACTTCGTGTAGAACGGGTCGAGCGCGAGCGCGGCCGGCGGCGCGGTCAACGGGGCCGCGCAATCCACGCCGAGCAGCGGCGGTCTCGCGTCGATCGCCCCATCCCGGAGGGCATCCGCCCCTGCATCACCACCTCGCGGCGCATCGGGCGCGCCCGTCGCGTCGCCTCCACCGCATGCGGCGACGAGCAGGGCGGCGACAGCGCGCTTCACGGCGCACCTCCCACGGGCGCCGGTGATGGCGATGGGGATGGCGGTGGGGCCGCCGTGTTGAAACCTGCGAGCCCGCCGAGCAGGCCGACCAGCGTGGTGATCTGCGTGTCGGTCATGCCGAGCTCGATCACGATGTCGTTCGCGTCCGCGGAGATGTCGAGCCGATCGACGAACGCCTTCGCCGGCCCGACCTGCGACGAGAACGTCGACGACCACTGCGTCGCGGTTGCGGGCGTGTCGACGCGAACGCGCATGCTCGCGGACAAGCCGTCGACCACGCCGATCGAACCGAACGCCGAGCCGAACGTGAAGCCGAGCGCGCGCGCCTGATCGAACGCCTCCGCGCGCCCGTTGACCAGGAACCACAGCGCCGTCTGCGTGTTGATGCTGCTGAAGATCTCGCCGAACGCGGCGGAGCCGCGCAGCGGCGAGCCCGAATGGAGGACCTCGTCGAGGCGTGCGCGATCGGTCCCGGGCCCGAGCACGAAGACGATCGTCGACGCACCGACGAGCTCCAGCGCGACCGGCTGGCCGTCATCGGTGGTGCCCACGACGACGTCACCATCGGCGGTGAAGTTCGAGCCCGTCGCCCCGTTCGCGGCGATGCACGTACGGAGCCTGCCGTTGTCGAGCCCCGTCACCACCATCACGCCGTCCGGCCGCTTCGAGATCGTCTTCAGGCCCACCCGGATCGTGGCGAGCTGCGCGATCGGATCGATCCCACACAGATCCTTGGCTCGCTGCAGCCCCGAGCTCAACGCCTGCACGATCGCCGGCTCGTACTGGCGCCAGATCGCGCTGCGGCGCAGCCGCGCGGCGTCGAAGTGCAACACGATCTCGGAGTCGACCGGCAAGAACCCGAGCGGGTCGGCGATCGTGCGCGCGAGCTCCGCGTGCTTCGGTGCGATCGGCGCCGGCGGCGGCGCTGCGTTCGACGGAGCCGCCGTGCCGCCGCTCTTCGACGAGAAGCAACCCGCGAGCACGAGGGCGAGCAGCCATCGAGGTCTCATCCGTCTGGCGTATCACGAAGACGCGCCCGCCCGCTGTGAGCCTCCATCCATCTGCAACCGCCCGACCTGATTGCTGTCATCCGCGCATGCGTCGACTCGCGAGGTGGGGATTGCGCGCACTGTGCGCGAGCACGGTCGCCGTCGTCGCGATCGCGGTGTACGCCGACTATGCGACTCGGCGCGCGCCCCGCATCGGTGCCGAGCCAATCACGCCGTTCGCGTGGGTCGAGCCCTGGTTCGCGGCGCCCGTCGTCACGCTGACTGACACGGAGATCCTCTATCGTGGGGAGGTTATCGCGACGGTCGAGTCCCAGCGGGACCGCGACGGGCCGTCGTGGGGGCTGCATGCACTCGAGCCCTATCTGCGTGCCGAGGCCGACGACCTCGACCCCGCGTCGCCGCACGCTCGCCGGCGAAGCGCGCACACGGCCATATGCACCGCCGCGCAGCTCGTGCGCGTCGATCGCCGGATCCTGTGCGCCGGACGGTTCCTCGTGGTCGAGCTCGACACCCAGCTGGATCGAGAGATCGTGGGCAAGCTCGTCATGACCGCCGAGCACCTCGGCTTCTCCGTCGTGCTCACGTTCCGGCGCGAGTCGTAGCAACCGCGCGCACGGGGTGCTGTCTCTGCTGCATGCGCTCGCGACTCGCCGCCGTCGTCGTCGCCGTCCTCGCGCTGGCCGGACGCCCGCGCGTCGCGGACGCGTGTCACTGCGACGGAGACGGTCCTCCGATCGTGGTCCCGGATCATGTCACGATCCTCCCGCCCAACCCGACGCTCTACGTGTTCGCTCCGCCCTCCGACATCCACGTCGAGCACGGTGCGGAGATCCACGGCGCGCGCTCGGTCTCGCGTGTCGTGGCGACCTCGCCCAAGTACATCGTCTGGCGCCACGACGTGCAGCTCGCGTCCGGTTCGTTCGAAGTGCGCGTCGGCCCGTACTACACGGTCAAGTACACGATCGGGGACACGCCGCCGAACGAGGCCCACATCATCGGGGTCGAGAAAGCCGGCGATTTCGATCGTTGGACCTGCTCGACCCACGTCGCGTTCGACCTCGAGTCCACCGGCAACGCGATCGCCTATCGCTTCGCGTGGAGCGACGGCACGTCGACGATCCTCCCGGTGTGGCGCAGCAACTACGTCCCCCACGGCGCGACCGCGCTCGGGCTCGTCGGCTGCGACGACGGTCGGTGGAATGCGTACGGGCTCGACCAGCAGCGCGACCTCGTCCTGTCCGCGCTGTTCGCCGACGGCTCCGAGCACAAGCTCGGCACGTCGAGCGCTTGGCTGAGCCGCGCGGGCGCGCGCGTTCCCGTCGAGCTCGTCGGCGCGAAGCTCGCCCCGCCGGCCCCGGCGCCCGCACCGCCGCCGACGGTCATGCTCGAGACGACGACGTGGTGGCGGCAGGCGCTCGCGGCGGGTGCAGGCGTGCTGGTGGTCGGAGTCCTCGCGGCCGTGGTCGCCCGCATCGGCCGACGGCGGCGCCCGCACGTCGAGCGGCTGGCGAGCTAACGCGCGAGCTTCGAGCGGGTGCACTTCTCGAGCAGCCGCCCGTCGGGACGGCGCGTGCACACTTCGAGCGTGGTCTTGTCGATCGTCAGCACGAGGTAGTGGTGCTCGCGCGCGAGCTTCTTCAGGCCATCCTCGACGGCGCACGCGGGCTTGCCTCGCTCCCCGCACGACGCGCCGTACAGCGGTGCTCCACCGCCGCCGGTCACGATGTAGCGAAGGCCGCCCACTTCGCCGCGCTGATAGATGTGGTCGTGGCCCGAGAACACGTAGTCGACGCGATGGCGCATGAGGATCGGAACGAGGCGCGTCCGCGCTTCGCGGTTGCCGCGGTGCGTCCCGCGCGAGTACGGCCCGTCGTGCGTGAGCACGAGGATCGCGCGCACCTTCCGTGACCGCGCCGCGGCGAGGTCGGCCTCGAGCCACAGATCCTGTGACACGCGCTCGTACGCGTTGGAGTCGAGGAACACGAGGTGGATGTCGGCGAGGTCGACGCTGTACCAGTACGCACCGGGCGGGCGCCCCGCCGGCCCCGGAGGCAACGCGAACACTTCCTGTGCATCGCGCGCGGCGCCGGCGCCGTCCCAGCCGAGGTCGTGGTTGCCGATCGCCGGCAGGTACGGGACCTGCGCGAGCAGCGGTGCGGTGATCGCGAAGAAGCGTTGCCAGTCGGCCTCGTCGGAGCCGTGCCGCACCATGTCGCCCGTGACGCCGATCAGATCGAGCGGCTCGGCGAGCATGCTGTCGACCAGCTGCTTGTGCACGCCGTGACCGCCGCGGACGTCGCCGTAGATGCCGATCCGGATCACCGAGCCCGCCGCCGGTGGCACGCGGAACGTGTACACGGGCGTCTGCGTCGCGCCCGCGTGGACGCGATAACGGATCGCGCCGCGCGCCGGCAGGCTCGTGAGCGCGAAGACGTGGTGATGTCCCGGCGGGCTGCGCAGCTCCTGATCCAGGACGGCGCCGGTGCCCCAGCGCACCACGGCCTCGGTGTCTGGATCCGTGTCGACGAGGATCCTCGCCGCCGTCGCGCCGACCTCGGCGAGCACCGGGCCGCGCACGATGCCGCGATCGCGGCGCCCGACGAGATCGACCGCCGCCGTCGGCGCATCGCGACGGCCCGACGGCCGCACCTCGAGCGCGAGGAGGTTGTCGCCCGCGCGCAGCAGGCCGGGGCTCACCGGGATGTAGAACGTCTCCCACTCGGGGCCGTGCGGGCGCTTCGCGATGGCGGTCGCCGATGTGCCCGGTGGCAGCGAGCGCCGCGCGACCTCGACACCGTTGAGCCACGCGACGAGCCCGTCCTCGTAGCGCACGCGGAGCTCGAGCATCGCGAGGCCTTCATCGGCGGACGCGAGCGAGAACGTGGTGATGCCGAACGCGACCGCGATCCGCTCGTCACGCGAAGCGGACGCGATCGCGCGCGCATCGTCGTCGATCGCGAATGGCCACCGCGCGGGCGCGACCCCGTCGCCGAACACGGAGATCGGCTCCGCCGCGCGCCCGGCCGCGACGTCGAGGCCGCTGATCGCGAGCCTGCCGATCTGCGGCGCCAGCTGCGGTGCGCGCACGACCTGCCAGCGCCACGCGTTGCCCGCGGACACCAGCTGCGTTCCGCGCACGCTCGGGGGCGCGCCGGACGGTGCAGCCTCCGCCATGGAGGCCGCGAGAAACACGAGTGCTGCGAGAGACCGCAGAGCTACGCGCGCGCGCGCCGCTCGCCCGCCAGGCCGAGGTCGACGAGCTGCGGCAGCGTGTAGGTCGCGAGCTTGGCGAGGTAGTCCTTGTCCTTGCTCTTGTTCTGCGCGGTGCCGATCGCGGCGATCAGCTTGTCGCGGCTGCCCCACTTCGAGCTCATCGTCGTGACCGCCTTCTGGAGGCGGAGGAGCTGCGAGTTCGACGCGGTCTTGAGGCGGGCCTCGACCTCGTTCGCCTTCTCCTCGCCGCGAACGAGCGCGGGCGCGAGCTGCTTGGCGAGTGCGGCCTTGTCACCGAACTTCTCCGTGACGCGCGCCTTGGGGTGGCGGGCCGTCTTGGGCTGCTCCGCCTTGGGAGCCTTCGGCGCCTTTGCCGTCTTGGTGGTCGCGGCCTTGGCCTTCGGAGCAGCCTTGGTCTTCGTGGAGGTGGCCTTGTCGGTCTTCTTCGTCGCCATGATCGTTCCTGCTTGCTACGGGGTCCCTGCGGACCCGTCTGCGGGCGGGGTACCTTGCTCGGGCGTCGGCTTTTCGTCAAGCACGGACAGCAGTTGATTGACCTCGTCCATGGAGAGGTCCGCCTTGAACCGGACCTGCGCCCCGTCGGAGGACACCCCGATCTTCGCCACGATGGGTCCGAGTGACTTCAACTGCGCCGCCCACGACGCGAGCTTGAGCTCGTTGATCGCGAAGGATTCCAGGCTCTTGGCGTCCTCGGGCGAGGCCATGATGGTCCCGAGCTCGAGCTTGGCGCCCGCCGTCGGGTCCACGGTCGCGAAGATCGCCGTGGGGCCCGCCTTCAACTTCCCGTCGGTCACGCCGACGAGGCCGGCGCGCACGCGCTCGTCGACCCGCCCGACCGCCCACAGCGGCGCGCGCTGGTCGACGTTGCCGACCCACGCCTTGAGGTCCGGGTTGTCGAGCGCCTTCTGCCCGGCGCCGAGGCCGTTCTTCACCCACTCCTCGTCCGTGCCCAGCACCACCGTGTCGGGCCGGCCGAACGCGAAGTGCATGACCCGGTTGCCGTCCTTCACTTGATACAGCGAGCGCCCCGCGACGCTCTTCGCGGTCAGGCTGCCACCGCCCTTCCCCACCATCGTGCGGATGCACGCCTGCAGGTCGGGCTCGGAGAGGCTGCCCGTCGCGACCATCATCACCGGGCCAGTGCCCGCGCCCGTCGCCGGCGGACCGAGCGCGAGGATCACGTGCTTCACGTCCCTGGTCAGGTCGAGCTTGCAGCTCTCCGTGATGTGCTGCCAGCTCTCGGCGAGCGTGGGCTCGCGGAGCAATAACTGATCGACCGCGCGCGTGATGATCGGCGAGCTCGCGAGCTTGCCGACATCCGCGGCGATCACGACCTGCGCGGTCGAGGGCACCGCAGCGAGGCCGGTCACTTCAGGAGGCAGCGACTTCTCGCTGGCCTTCTTGCTGCTGCACGCCAGCGTCGCAGCAAGGCCGATCGTCGCGAGATGAACGACCCGCTGCGCGCGCATGCTCAGCTCACTTCGGCAGGAACGCGCCGAACTGGTTGATCAGGCCCTCGAGCTTCTGGCTCGAGAGCGCGAGCGCGAGCTTCACGTCCGACGCGTCGCTGTTGATGTCGAGCTTGTCGACCATCGGCGCGAGCTGACCGGCCTGCTGCTTCAGCATGCCGGCGAACTGCGTGGCCTTCTCCGGGCTCTCGAGGCGAACGCTCATGTCGGCGGTGAGGCCGTCCGTGACGTTGACCGAGCCGAACACGGCCTTGGGACGGAAGCCGAGGCCCGCCGCCTGATCGAACGCCTTGCTGTTGCCGTTCATCAGCATCCACAGCGAGTCGCCGGTCTTGATCTTGCCGTACATCTCGACGAACGCCGGGCTCGTCTTGAGCGCCGAACCGCCGGCCGCGGCGGCCTTCACGCCCGCCGCGTTCGCGTTCGCGCCGATGACGGCGACCGCGGTGGTGTCACCGACAAACGTGAACGCGACCGGCTCGCCGTCCTTGCCCGTGATCGTCACGACGTCGCCCTCGGTGGCGACCTTCGTGCCTTCCTTCTCGGCCTCTGCCTTGAACTTGTCGAGGCACGGGAGGACCTTGGCCTTCTCGGGACCGTGGATGACGATCACGCCGTCGGGCTTCTCGGCGCCGACGCCCTTCATGCCGATCGAGAGGCTCTGCACCGCGGTGATCGGATCGAAGCCGCACGCGTCCTTGAACTTGCCGAGCTTCTGCTGGACATCGGACTTCGCGAGCTGCGGCTCGACGAGCTTCTTCCACAGCACGCTCTTCTGCAGCTGCGCGAAGTTGAGGCCCATCACGACCTCGGAGTCGACCGGCAGGAGCGAGAGGTCCTCCGCCGCGGCGCCCGTCGGCGCGCCCGCCGGGGTCGCCGGCTTGTCCGCAGGCTTCTCGGCCGGGGTGGGCGCAGCCGCGCTACCCGCAGCGCTGCCCGTCGCCGGAGCCTTGTTGTCATCCTTCTTCTTGCACGCTCCGGCGCCGACGCTCAGCGCGAGCGCGGCAACGAGCCAACCTTGGCGAATGCGGACCATCGTCTGTTCTCCTGTAGTCGTACGAGTAGGGACAGGCGCGTCTATAACACGTGATAGGGTCCGCGGCCCATGCCATGGAAGCCTCACCGGCTGCGTGATGCGGACGTCTGGGCGCGCGTCGACGCGAGCGGCAAGCTGGTCACCGACTCCGCCGGTCGCGTCGAGATCGTCTACAAGGCGGCCGACGGAGCGAAGGTCTATCGCGCGGGAGGGCGCAACCTCGTCGCGCGCCCGGGTGACAGCGTCGAGCTCGAGGTCGGCGAGCGCGCGCCCGAGGCGTCCAAGACCGCCGCGGCCGCCGCGGACGCCGCGACCGCCAAGGCACCCGCCAACGCGATCCATGTGTGGACCGACGGCGCCTGCACCGGCAATCCGGGCCCTGCGGGCCTCGGCGTCGTGATCATCGATGGCGACAAGACGCGCGAGCTCTCCGAGTACCTCGGCCAGGGCACGAATAACATCGCCGAGCTGATGGCGATCCTGCGCGGCCTCGAAGAAGTCGCGGATCGCTCGCGCCCCGTCGTCGTGTACTCCGACTCCGCGTACTCGATCGGCCTGCTCACGCAGAACTGGAAGGCCAAGGCGAACCAACAGCTCGTCGAGAAGCTGCGCGGTCTCACCAAGCAGTTCGGGGATCTGCGGTTCGTGAAGGTCGCGGGCCATGCGGGCGTCGCGCTCAACGAGCGCGTCGACGAGCTCGCGCGCGCCGCGGTCAGCCGCCGGCGCTAGCCGTGGAGCTGCACGTCGGACGCGACGTCGCCGAGCGTGGCGAACCGCCAGTGCGTCGCGAGTGAATCGAGGATCGCGTCGAGCCGCGCGAGCTTCTCCGCGATCGGGATGCGGAGGTCGGGCTGGCGCGCGACGAGCTCGCCCGGGATGCCGTCCTTCTCCGCGTCGGCGAAGTCGATGCCGTGCAGCTCGAAGTTGAAGAACGTGCGCGAGACCATCGCGGCGAGGATGCGCGTGCGCACGAACGCGGGTGCGACGAGCAGGGACGTGCCGATCGCGGGGACGCGCGTCCACTTGGTGACGGCGATCGGTAGCTCGACGATCGGCGCCTGGCCGCGCTTCCAGGGCGCGGTCATCGAGGGGCGGTACGGGTCTGCGGGCGCGGTCAGCGCGCGTGGGTTGGTCATCACCGCGCCGCTCGGCCGGCCGACCGCGGCGAGCGCCGCCATGACGGCGGCCTTCGCGGCGTAGTAACCGGGCGCCGGGAACACGGACGAGTCGTAGCGGTAGCCGCGCGCCGCGAGCGCGTCGAGCATCACGGCGGAGACGTCGTAGCCGGGTGCTCGGAAGCCGCGCACGCCGGTGCGCGTGATCGTGCGCAGCACGCGATCGCAGCTCGCGATCTCCGCGTCGACGACGTCGGCCGGCAGCCGAGCGAGGTCGTACGGGTGGCTGTACGAGTGATTGCCGAGCTCGTGGCCCGCCTTCGCGAGCTCGCGCAGGCGCTCGGCGTTGCCGGCGCGCGCGGCGACATCGGCCAGCCCGACGTCGGCGTCCGCGTCACGTCCGACGACGAACCAGGTCACGTGCAGGCCGCGCTTAGCGAACAGCTGCGCCGCGCGAGGCAGCGCGCGCTCGAGGATGACGTGCTCGAGCTCGGGCGGGTGCGCGCCGAGGCCGTGGATCCGGTAGTAGCAGCCGATGGCGTCCAGATCGATCGAGATGGCGCAGACCGGCGTCACGGTCGTCAGGGCTTTCCGCCGAACCGGATCACGTACGTCATCTTGGCGATGCCGCGCAGCACGTTGGGCACGCGCTTCACGAGGTTGATCGCGGGCGGCCGCTTCTCGTGCAACCGGATCGGGATCTCGAGGACGTGCAGCCCCTCGCGGCCGGCGCGGATCACGAGCTCGCTCGCGAACAGATCGCGATCGATCACGCAGGCGTTGACGACAGGCAGCAGCGTCTCGCGACGAAACGCCTTGAGGCCATGCGTGTCGGTGCCGCGGAAGTCGAGCGCGACGCGCAGCATGCCGTTGATCACGCGGGTCGCCGCGCGCCGGAACAGGGGGCGCTCGTCGCTCGCGCCCTTCATCGCCTTGCTGCCGACGACCATGTCGCAGTCGCCGTGGCGAAGGTGCTCGAGCGCGCGGCGGTGGAAGTCGAGATCGCAGAGGTCGATCTCCTCGCAGATCACCCACGTGCCGCGCGCCTCGAGGATGCCGCGACGGAGCGCCTTGCCGTAGTTCGGCTCGCCGAGCGAGAACGCCTTGACCTCGGGGAGCTCGGCGGCGAGGTGCTCGGCGAGCTCGGCGGTGCGGTCCTTCGAGCCGTTCTCGCAGATGATGACCTCGAACGTGAGCTCCGGCGCGTCGAGAGCCGTGCGCACGACGTCGAGCCCCTCGACGAGCTCGGTCACGGCCTCGCGGAGGATCCCCTCCTCGTTGTAGACCGGGATCACGATCGAAATGTCGGGCGCGGACATCGCGGCGGTCTTAGCACACGGCGCGTTCGCGCTGCTCCACGAACCGCTCACTCTGGCCCGCCCCCATCACCACGACGTGATCGCGGAGGCCGCGCTGCCTGGCGAGCTCGACCAGCCAGCGCGCGGGCTCGTCGAGCTGCTCGTATGACAGCGCGAAGGCGCCGTGATGGATCGGCACCAGGATACGCGCACGAAGATCCTCGAACGCGTAGAGCGCGTCGAGCGGCGACATGTGGCGCGCGCGGAATGAGGACGGCATGAACCCGCCGATCGGGAGGGCGGCGATGTCGGGCGCGAACCGCTCTCCGACGTGCGCGAACCCCGAGAAGTAGCCGCTGTCGCCGCACAGGTACACGCTCGGGCCGGCGCCGCGCACGACGTAGGAGAGTCCCCGTGCGAGCTCACCCTCCCCATGCGAGGCCGCCGCGGCCACGATCTGGACGCCGCGCAGCTCGAGGTCCGCGCCCGGCTGCAGCTCCACGACGCGCGCGAAGCCGAGCGCCGAGACGGTGGCCGCCGCGCCGGCTGGAACGACCACGGTGGCCGCGCGGGGCATGCGCTTCAGCGTCGGCAGGTGCAGGTGGTCCGCGTGCCGGTGCGAGATCAGGATCAGTCCGACGTCCGAGAGATCTCCCGGTGCGAGCCCGGGCTCCACGGCCCGCCGCACGCCGCCGACCCATCGTCCGAGCATCGGATCGAACGCGATCGCGAGGCTCCGATAACGGACGAGCATGGTCGCGTGGCCGCCGAACGTCAGCGCGAGCTCGCCGTCGCGGATCGCGGGCACCGGCTCGAACGCGGCCGGGCGCGGCGGTCGGAACCAGCGGGACACCCAGTGCCCGAGCAGGCTCCGATAGCGCCTGACCGGAACGTGCCGGTGGAGCTTCACCAGCTCGGCCGCACGCGCGGTGACTTCGGCCGACACGTCGTGGTCCCTCGTTCCGAATGTCGCCGGGGTTCCCTCGGGGTGCAAGTCGAGGGTACGTTCTCGGCTCGTTGCTGCCGTTCGTTCGTCGCTCGCTCCCCGTGCCACCGTGGGTCCTCGCCCTCGGGGTGGTGTTCGCGCTCGCCGCCGCGATCGTGTTGCCCGGCCTCGGCCGCCCCGGCTTGTGGGAGCCGCAGGAGCGCCAGCTCGCCGATCGCGTCGCACCGCCGGCCGATCTCGCGGCCAAGCCCAAGCCCACGACACCGGCGCCGCCGCCGACCGAGTGTCCACGCACGCAGCCCGAGGATGCGACCGCGCGCACGCTCACGGCGGACGCCGCCAAGCTCGGACGCGACCTCTCCGACTCCGACGGCGGCCGCAAGCTCCCGCTCGCGATGATGGCGCTCGTGACCGTGCTCGCCGCGGCGGGCATCGCGATGCGCTTCACCGGTGCGCGCGCCGGCGTGCTCACCGCGATCCTGCTGCTGTCGATGCCGCTGCTCGTGATGCAGGCGCGTCTGCTGACCAGCGAGATCGGCACCGCCTGCGGTGCGACGCTGCTGGTCTACGGTCTCGTCGCGCTCGCCCGGCCGAACCGCCGCTCGTGGTGGCTCGCGACGATCGATCTGTTGATCGCGCTCGGCGCGCTCTACGCCGGTGCGACGCTCGGGTTCCGCGGCGGCGGCATGCTGCTCGGGCTCATCGTCCCGATCGGCGCGTTCGCGGCGGCCGGTGGCCTCGGCGTGCCTTCGATCCGCGCGGCGTGGCGGCGCGACAGCGTGATCCCGACCCTACCCGCGCTGGTCGCGACCTGCGTCGTCGCCGCGATGATCGCCGCGCTCGCGTACCAGCTGTACGAGCTACGCGACGTCGGCATGCTCATCGATCCCAAGGATGCGTCGCCGATGGGCAAGGGTGCTCCGCGCGCCCTGTTCGGACACGCCGTGCTCGCCGAGGGCTGCTGGTCGACGTCGCTCGGTGGCGTGTGGAACGCCAACGACGACATCCGCATGGTGTTCGACTCGACGTTCGAACAGATCGCGTACGGCACGTTCCCGTGGGGCGTGCTCGCGCCGGTCGCGATCATCGCGCTGCTCCGTGACGACGACCAGGACGTGCGCGGCGCCGGCGCGCTGATGCTCGCGTGGGCGGGCGCGGCGTGGATCGCGAGCGAGGTGTTCCAGCGCAAGGTGACGTTCACCATCTACGCGGGGTTCCCGGCGCTCGCGATCGCGAGCGGCGTCTGGATCGATCGCGTGCTCGCGCGGCGTGCACGTGGGGACCGCGACGCGATGCCGATCGGCATGCGGCTGGTCGCGCTGTTCTTCCTGCTCGCGGTGCTGACGTTCGGCCTCGACATGCGCGCGTTTCCGGATCGCGTAACCTCGTTGCTGTTCGGCGGCGAGCAGCTCGCCTATCCCAAGACGTCGAAGTTGTTGTTCCTCGGCACCAAAAACTGGCCCGTGCTGCTCGGCGTGCTCACGGTCCTGCCGTTCGCCCTCTCGCTCGTCGCATGGCGCGACGCCGATCACCCGCACGCGCGCGCGCTCCACGTTCTCTGCACGCGCGCGTTCGCGGCGGCCATCGCGATGACCGTGGTGCTCGCGGCGTTCTGGGCGTACGCGTGGCACCCGCGCCTGTCGGTGAACCTGTCGTCGAAGGCGCTGTTCGAGACTTACCGCTCGTTGCGCAAGCCGGGCGACAAGCTCGTCGTGATGGGCGACCTGGGCAAGGCTCCCCACGACTACGCCGATGGAGAGCCCGAGGTGGTGCAGACGCGCGATCAGGTCGTGAAGTCGTTGACCCAGCCAGGCCGCGTGTTCGCGATCGCGCCGCAGACGGAGCTGTGCACGTTGCACCGCGAGGTCGGCACGCAGCGCTACTACGTGCTCGATGATCGCAACGTTCGTAATCTGTTGATCTCGAACAAGCTCGATGGCGCGACCGACCACAACCCGCTCGCGGCGGCGATCCTGCACGAGCCGCCCGAAGGCATCAAACAGAAGCCGAAGGGCCGGGTCGTCTGGGACAACAAGATCGAGCTGCTCGGCTGGTCGATCCCGGAGCGCATGGAGCGCGGCGACAAGGTCAAGGTCACGCTCTACTACAAGATCCTCGCGCCCGTCGGTGGCACGTGGCAGGTGCTGATGCACTTCGACGGCCCGCTGCGCTTCAACGGTGATCACAAGCCGATCGCGGATCGCTGCCCGACGTCGACGTGGCAGGCCGGCGACTACGTCGTCGACACGCACGTCATGAGCGCGGGTGGCGGCGCGACCCCGTCCGCGCGCTACGACGTGAACATCGGCTTCTTCACGGGGTCGAACCCGAACTTCCGCAACATGCCGCTGTCCGAGGCGCCTGCCGACATGCGCGACGAGCACAATCGCGTGAAGATCATGAGCGTCGCGCTCGAGTGACGGGGCAGATTTTCGCGCATTGACCTCCGTTCCGAGACAGGGGTATGACGCCCTCGATGGGTGCGAAGCCTCGCGGGGACGTGATCGAACCGGCGGTGTCGGCGATCGCGGACGCTGAACGGCGCCGCGCCCCTCGCGTCCTCGTCGATCTCGAGGTCGACTATGCGAGCGAGGACAACTACCTGTTCGCGTACATCACGGACATCAGCGTCACCGGCATCTTCATCCGCACGACGACGCCGGAGGCGCCGGGCACCCATCTCAACCTCCGGTTCGGCGCCATCGAGGCCGAGGGCGAGGTCATCTGGGTCAATCCGTATCGCCCGGGGGCGCCCGATAACCTGCACCCCGGCATGGGGGTGCGGTTCCTCCAGCTCGATGACGAGATCCGCGATCATCTGCTCGAGTTGATCCGCCGCTTCGCGTACCTGTCGTAGTCTCGGCAGCGCGATGGCGATCCTCTGCGGTACTGATCTTTCGGCAGCGAGCGGCGGCGCGCTCGACGTCGCTCGTGCCCTCGCCGCGCGGCGCGGTGATGAAGCGGTGTTCCTGGTCCACGTCGCCGACGACAACAAGAGCCCGGTCGAGCTCGAGCGGACACGCGCCTCGCTCGACGCGATCGCCGCCAAGCAGCCCGCCGCGCCCGCGGTGAAGCCCGAGCTGATCGTGGGCGAGGTCGGTGAAGCCCTCACGCAGTTCTCGGAGACCGAGGGCGGCGAGCTGATCGTGATCGCCCACCACTCCACCCACGGCTCGGTGATCCGCCTCGGCTCGACGGCCGCGAAGATCATCCAGCACGCCTCGGTCCCGGTGGTCGCCCTGCGCGATCCGGCGCCGTGGCTGGCGTTCGCCGCGGGCCAGCGGCCCTTGCGGGTGCTCGTCGGCGTCGACGACTCGTCGACCTGCGACCTCTCCGTCCAGTGGGTGCACGCGCTCCGCAAGCTCGGTCCCGTCGAGGTCGTGCTCGGCGCGATCTACTACCCGGATGACGCGGCCGCGCACTACGGTCTCACCACCGACAGCCTCGTCGATCGGCATCCGGAGATCGAGGCCCTCCTCGCGCGGGACATGCTGCGCAAGTTCGGCGGCGACAGCGGAAGCGTCGTCGCGCGCCCGCGCCGCGGCCTCGGCCGCATCGGCGATCACATGATCGACCTCGCGCGCGAAGAGAACATCGACGTGATCGTCGTCGGCACCGCGCAGAAGACCGGCATGAGTCGCCTCGGCTCGGTGTCCTCCGTGATCGTCGAGGACGCCCCGCAGTCCGTGGTCTGCGTGCCGCCGCACGCGAACCTCGCGACCATCACGGTGCCCATCGTGCGCGGTGCCCTCGCCGCGACCGACCTCTCCGCGTTCGCGAACCGCGCCGTCGGCTACGCGTTCGGCATCACCGAGCCCGACGGCGACGTCCACATCGTCCACGTCCTCGACGAGGACGCCAAGGTCAACGAAGCCGAGCTCCGCGCATCACTCCTCGCGCTCGCGCCCGCCGGCGCCAAGCAGAAGGTCCACGCTCACATCGTGCGCGGCGATGACGCGGCCACCGCGCTCGCCCAGACCGCCGCGCGCCACGGCGTCGACGTCATCTGCATCTCGTCGCACGGCCGGTCCGGCCTCGCGCGCGCCCTCGTCGGCTCGGTCGCGGACCGCCTGCTGCGCGCGACCCGCCTGCCCGTGCTCGTGCTCCGCCCGGCGTGACCTGAAGGCGCCCACGGCGCGAGCTCACGGCGCGAGCTCGAACCCCACCAGACACTTCGACGCCCCCTTGCCCTAGGGGAAACTCGGTTGATCAGTTCCACACGCGATTCGCAAAGTTCGCGCGCGCGAGCTCGATCAGATCAGGGTCCTGCGCGTACTCGGCGAGCGCGACGAGCAGCTCGCTCGGATCGCCGCTCGCGATCGCGTCGGTCCACCGCTGCTGCGGGCACCGCGTGTTCCACATCAGCTCGAGGTCCGACTGGATCTCGCGGCGCAGCGCGGGCGACAGCAGCTCGGGCGGCGCGCCGAAGCCGACGACCCGGCGGAGCAGCTGCCGGCGCAACAGCTCGCGCTCGTCGAGCTTGCCGGCGACGAACGTCATCAGCGCCGCCGCGACGAGCAACAGCACCGCGGGTGCCGCGAGCCACAGCCAACGGTCGGGCAGCGCGAGCGCGGGCAGGCCGAGCACGAGCCCCGCGAACCACAGCGGCGCCCGCAGGTAGCCGAGCACCACGCTGCGCGTCTGCAGCGGGATCTTGATCCGCCGCTCGCTGCCGTCTTCGCACCGGATCACGTACGCCGACGCCTGCGGCCACACCGGCAGGATCACGCGATAGAAGCTCGTGACGATCGACTCCGACTCCAGGCGATCGATGACGCCGAAATCCTCGGTAGGCAGCCAGGGCTCTTCGGCGGCGTCCACGTCGGGAACGCTAGCACCTCGGAGGCGCTATCGCTCGCTGTCGTCGTCGGGAGACGCCGGGCCCGCGCCGGGGTCGGGCTCGCCCGCGACCCGGTACTCCTCACCGAGCCACTTGCCCAGGTCGATGAGATGGCAGCGCTCGCTGCACAGCGGCCAGAACTTGTTGCCGTCTTTGACTGCCTCGCGGCGGCACAGTGGACAGGATCGCTTCGTCGTCATCCGGTCGTCGGTGGTGCGAGGCCGAGCGCCGCGCAGCGCGCCTCGAGATACGCGCGGCTGATGCCGAGATCCGCGGCCGCGCCATCGCGGTCGCCGAGGTGACGGCCGAGCGCGCCGGTGATCGTCTCGGCCTCGGAGGTGGCGAGGGCGTCGCGCAGCGTCTTCGCCGGCGCAGCGACCATGCCGGCGACGCGCGTCGACACCATCGAGCCGGTGAGCTCCGTCGCGTCGCCCGCGAGCACGAGCATGCGCTCGATCTCGTTCTCGAGCTCGCGGATGTTGCCGGGCCAGTTGTACGCGACGAGCCGCGCGAGCGCGCTCTGCGAGAGTCGCGGCACCGGCGCCGGGCCGCGCCAGTGCTTCTTCAGGAAGTGGAGCGCGAGGCGCGGGATGTCGCTCGTGCGCTCGCGCAGCGGCGGCACCGTGATCTTGAGGACGTTGACCCGATAGAAGAGGTCCTCGCGGAACTGCTTGTGCGCGACCATGTGCGCGAGGTCCTTGTGCGAGGCGGCGATGATCCGCACGTCGACCTTCACGTGCTTGGTGCCGCCGACGGGCATGAACGTGCCCTCTTGCAGCACGCGTAGCAGCTTCACTTGCAGCGCGGCGGACATGTCGCCGATCTCGTCGAGGAAGAACGTGCCGCCGTCCGCGACCTGGAACAGGCCGGGCTGATCCTTCACCGCGCCGGTGAACGCACCGCGCACGTGACCGAACAGCGCGCTCTCGAGCAGGTTGTCGTTGAACGCGGAGCAGTTCTGGACGACGAACGGCTTCTTCGCGCGCGGCCCGTGATAGTGGATCGCGCGCGCGATCAGCTCCTTGCCGGTGCCGCTCTCGCCATGGACGAGGACGGTGGCCTCGCTCTTCACCACCTTGCCGAGCAGCTTGACGAGCTCGCGCACGCCCGGCGCGTCGCCGACGATCTCGTCGAACGGATGCGAGAACGTCGTCGGTGCGACCTCGGCGGGCAGCGCGCGCTCGACGGCGGCGGCGGCCGACGCGACGAGATCGAGCACGCGCGGCAGGTCGGCCTCCGAGACCACCGGCGCGGCCGCGGCGAGCGTGCGCGCCTCGTCGGGCGCCACGCCGATCGTCGCGATCAGCCCTTGCTCCATCGGCGCCGGATCCGTGCCGCGCGCACCGCTCGCGTGCACGACGCCGACGACGCCGCTGACCCCGTACACGGGCGCCGCGAACACGGTCATGCCGGCGTGGCAGGCCACCGCGACGGCGCCGCGCTGCCTGGACTTCGCGAACCGCGCCGCCACGT
>DATLHR010000362.1:0-6718 GCA_035539815.1 Kofleriaceae bacterium | reverse complement strand
AGATCAAGCAGGCCGACGCCGCGGTCGAGAAGGCCGAGGCCGTGCAGACCGAGGCGCGCAAGAAGCTCGAGCAGATCGCCGCGCTCACCGAAGAGCAGGCGCGCAAGCGGCTCGAGGACGAGGTGCGCGCGCAGGCCTATGCGTCCGCGGCCATCGAGATCAAGCGCATCGAGGACGACGCGCACAAGGAGGCGACCGCGCGCGCCAAGACGATCGTCGCGACCGCGATCCAGCGGTTCGCGAGCGAGTTCGTTCACGAGCGCACGGTCGCCGTGGTGCCGCTGCCGTCGGATGACCTGAAGGGTCGGCTGATCGGCCGCGAGGGCCGCAACATCCGCGCGATCGAGGCAGCGACTGGCGTCGACATGATCATCGACGACACCGCGGAGTCGATCACGATCTCGTGCTTCAACCCGGTCCGCCGCGAGGTCGCGCGCCTCGCGATCAGCGCGCTGGTCGCCGACGGGCGCATCCACCCTACGCGGATCGAAGAGGTCGTCCGCAAGGCGGAGAAGGAAGTCGACAAGGTGTGCAAGGAGGCCGGCGAGCAGGCCGTGTTCGACCTCGGTCTGCACCGCGTCCACCCCGAGCTCGTGAAGCACCTCGGTCGGCTCAAGTTCCGCCAGTCGTACGCGCAGAACGTGCTGCTGCACTCCGTCGAGGTCGGCTACCTCGCGGGCCTGATCGCGAGCGAGCTCGGCGCCAACGTCAAGCTCGCCCGCCGCGCGGGCCTCCTGCACGATATCGGCAAGGCGCTCGACCACGAGCAGGAGGGCGGCCACGCCGAGGTCGGCGCCGCGTTCGTGCGCAAGCACGGCGAGTCGCCCAAGGTCGCGCAGGCGATCGCATCGCATCACGGCGACGAGGGTGGCGGTCCGCAGCCGTCCGCCCTGCTCGATCACATCGTCGCCGCAGCGAACTCGCTGTCGGCCGCGCGTCCCGGAGCGCGTCGCGAGCAGCTCGCGTCGTACATCAAGCGACTCGAGGATCTCGAGGCGATCACGAAGCGGTTCACCGGCGTCGAGCGCGCCTACGCACTCATGGCGGGCCGCGAGATCCGCGTGATGGTCATGAACGACCAGGTCGATGACGGTCAGGCGATCGTGATGTCGAAAGAAATCGCACGCGCGATCGAGAACGAGGCGACGTACCCCGGGCAGGTCCGCGTCGTCGTCGTCCGCGAGACGCGCGCGTCCGACTACGCGCGCTGATCCACGGCCGCCCGGGTCGAGTATGCTCGACGCGTGCGCAGCCTGGTGCGGGGGCCATGACCGAGTCGCGGGTGTTCCCGCTGATCGACGTCAGCCGCGACCAGCTCTCCAAGCTGGCGGGCGGTCCGCTGCGGCGGGTCGATCGCATCGACGGCGGCCTCACCAACACGCTCCACCGCGTCGAGCGTGACGACGGCACCATCCTCGCCGTGAAGCACTACGCGGCCGGTCTCGATGCCTTCGGCGCCGAGCTGGCCACGCTGACGCTGCTCCACGGCACCCTGCCCGTCCCCGATGTCGTGCACGCCGACGAGAAGGCCCTGGTCATCGTCTACAGGTGGATCGAGGGCATCACGCTCGCCGACCTGCGCCGCTCGGGCTCACCGCCTGCCTTCGCGTCGCTCGCCGATCCGCTCGGCCGGCTGCTCGCGTGGCTCGCGCGCACCGACTCCACGGAAGCCTTCGAGCTCGCTCCGATCCTCGAGCGCGCGTACACGCAGCTCACCGGCGGTCGCGCGCGCGAGCGCATGGGCGCGCCGATCGCGGACGCGCTGCGCCGCGGCCTCGAGGCCGCCGAGCCCTCCCTCGCGTTCGGCACCGTGTGTCTCGCCCACGGTGACCTCGGCTGGCGCAACATCCTCGTCGAGCGCGCGGCCGCGGACCGCTGGCGGATCACCGGCGTGATCGACTGGGAGGCCACGAGCACGGGCTCCCCACTCGTCGATATCGGCAGCCTGTTCCGCTACGCGGACCGCTACAACGACGCCTGGCGCGAGGCGTTCGCGCGCGGCTACCGCGAGGCGGACGGCGTGCTCCCAGATGACTGGCTGATCAACGCGCGCCTGCTCGATGCCACGCTCCTCGTCGACATGCTCGAAGAACCGCGCGAGCTCCCCGGCGTGTTCGCGGACTGCCGCGCGGTCCTCGCGAAGCTCGCCGCCGAGCTGACCCAGGGCCCGCGCGACTTTTCACCGGTGGTGTGACGTGCGGATCGTCGCGGTCGCCGACACCCATACGTTCACGGACGACCTCGTGGTCCCGGACGGCGACGTGTTCATCCACGCAGGTGACATCTGCCGCGGCGGTGACCTCGACGAGCTTCGCGGCGCCGCCGAGTGGATGGCCGGCCTGCCGCACCGCCACAAGATCGTCGTCGCGGGAAACCACGACTGGTGCTTCGTCCACGACCCCGCGGCGGCGCGCGCGCTGCTCGGCGACGCGCACTACTTGCAGGATGACGAGCTCGTCCTCGAGGGCCTCCGGTTCTACGGGAGCCCATGGCAGCCGGAGTTCCACGGCTGGGCGTTCAACCTTCCTCGCGGTGAGCCGCTCGCCGCGGTGTGGCGAAACATCCCGCACGGCATCGACGTCCTCGTCACGCATGGGCCGCCTGCGGGCATCGGTGACCGCATCGCGATCGCGAACCGCGGGGGCTGCGCCGACCTGCGCCGTCGCATCGCCGAGGTCCAGCCGCGCCTCCACCTGTTCGGCCACATCCATCAGGACGGCGGCGTGTGGACCGAAGGTGCCACCATGTTCGCGAACGTCACGACCTGGGAGTGCGAGCGCGCGCCGACGGTGATCGACATCGACGCCGCGTCGGTCACGCCGATCGTGGTGCCGCCGCACGGCCGGCGTGACGACGACGCGACCTGGTGACGAGTCGCGCGCAGCGGGGTACCTTCTCGCGGCATGTCACGTCCCGACGGATCGCAACTCATCGAGGAGCTCCGGCAGCGCCACCTGGTCGCGCAAGTCTCCGACGAAGAAGGGCTCGCCAAGCTGCTGTCGTCGCAAGTCGTCCCCGTCTACGCGGGTTACGACCCGACGTCGTCGAGCCTGCACGTCGGCAACCTCGTCCCGACCATCCTCCTGAAGCGCTTCCAGCTCGCGGGCCACAAGCCGATCGTCGTCGTCGGCGGCGCCACCGGCATGATCGGCGACCCCTCCGGCAAGAGCGACGAGCGCAACCTCCTCGACGCCGAAACCCTCGCGACCAACGTCGCCGGCATCCGCGCCCAGCTCTCGCGCCTCCTCGACTTCGACGATGCGGCGACCGGCGCCGTCATGACCAACAACGTCGACTGGACACGCGGCGTCACGTACCTCGAGTTTCTCCGCGATTACGGCAAGCACCTGACCATCAACTACATGATGGCCAAGGACAGCGTGAAGGCCCGCCTCGAGGGCGAGAACGGCATCAGCTACACCGAGTTCTCGTACATGTTGCTGCAGGCGTTTGACTTCGTGCACCTCGCGAAGACCCACGGCTGTCGCCTCCAGGTCGGCGGCTCCGACCAGTACGGCAACATCACCGCGGGCTGCGAGCTGTCGCGCAAGATGGGCGGCCTCCAGCTGTTCGGCCTCACCGCCCCTCTCCTCCTCGACTCCACCGGTCAGAAGATGGGCAAGACCTCGACGGGCGAGCGCATCTGGCTCGACGCGGAGCGCACGCCCCCCTACGCCTTCTACCAGTACTGGCTCAACCGTCCCGATGACGAGGTCCCGCGGCTCCTCAAGCTGTTCTCGCTGCGCCCGCTCGCCGAGCTCGACGCCGTGCTCGCCGAGCACGACGCCGATCGCGCCAAGCGCATCGGCCAGCGCGAGCTCGCGCGCGCGATGACCGGCTGGATCCACGGTGAGGCCGCGATCGCCACGGTCGAGGCCGCGAGCCGCGTCATGTTCGGCGGCTCGCTCGAGGGGATCACCGACGCCGTCCTCGCCCAGCTCGCAGGCACGATCCCCACCGTCGACATCCCGCGGTCCGAGCTCGAGGCCGGGATCGGCATCATCGATCTCCTCGCGCGCACCGTCGCCGACTCCAAGGGCGCGGCCCGCCGCCTCGTCACGCAAGGCGGCGCTTACGTCAACAACGTCAAGGTCACCGACGTGGAGCACAAGGTGACCCTCGAGCATCTCGCGACCCCCACGATGCTCGTCGTGCGCGGCGGCAAAAAGGACTACCGGCTCGTCCGCGTCCGCTGAGCGAGCGGCACCACCTGCACGCTGGGATCGGTCGTCGCCGCGGCGGGGAGCCGATCCCCGCCGGCGGCCTGTCGCGCGTGGGGAGATGCGGCGCGATCCCCGACGTCGTCGGGCTCCTCCGTGCCGCGCCCGACCCGAGCGTCCGCGGCAAGCAGCTCGTCGGCGCTTGCCGGGATCTGCTCAGGAACTACTTCGTCGGCGCGGCGGCGCTGCCAGCGGCGGCGCTGCCCGCACCATCACCACCGGCGCCCGGCGGCGGACCCTGGTGCGGCTTGAAGGTCGACTTGGGGACCTTGTTCTTGATGGGCGGGATCGTCTTCACGTACGCCGCGATCGCCTTCACATCCCGGTCCTCGAGCTTCGACCAGCCGGCCAGATAGAACTGCATCGGCCCCTGGATGATCGTGCCGTCGGGGCGCTTCATCGTCTTGATGACGTCGGCGACCTGCTGCTCGGTCCACTTGCCGATGCCGGTCTCGGGATCGGACGAGATGTTCGGTCCGTAGAGCGTGCCCGTGCCGAGGAACGGGATCTCGAACTCCATGCCGCCGCCGTACATGCGGGCCATATCCGGCATGCCGTCCTTGGTCATCGGCGTGTGGCACATGTTGCAGTGCATGAGGGTCACCAGGTACTCGCCGTGCTTGAGCGGATCGTCGACGACGTCCGGCGCATTCGCCGGCTTCGGCGCCGGGATCGGCGGCAACTTGAGGTCCTTGTTCGGCGCGACCACGTTGTCGATCGCCGGGACGGTCTTCAGATACGCCGCGATCGCCTTGGCGTCGTCGTCGGTCAGACGGTTGTAGTTGAGGTACGGCATGATCGGCAGCAGCTTGCTGCCGTCGGGGCGCGTGCCTTCACGGATCGCAGTGACGATCTGCTCCTCGGTCCAGTTACCGATGCCGCTGCCCGTGTGCGGCGTGATGTTCGGAGCGCGCCAGGTGCCGAACTTCTCGGGGACTTCGAGGCCGCCGGCAAACTGCCGCGTCGTGTCCGGCCCCTGCGGGCCCATCGGCATATGGCAGAAGCCACATCCGAGGATGCTGGCCAGATAGTCGCCGCGCTCGACGAGCTTGGGATCCGGCTTGGGCGCCTCGGGCGTCGCTGCCGAGCCGCTGCCCGCAGCGGTGGCCGATCCACCTCCGGTTACCGATGCCGCCGAGCCGGTGCCCGACGTCTTGTCACCGGCCTGATCCTTCTTCTTGCTGCACCCTCCGGCGAGAGCGAGCGCCAATAAACCAACCGAGATCCCGAGCTTCATAGGCGCCCATCGTTCGCACAGTGAGGCGCCGTCGGGCAACACTCCGTGCACCAGTTCTTAACGATCCATCTCGCCTCGTATGCTCGAGGAGACGGCGTCAGCAAGATCGCGGGCGCGCCCCCGAAGATCGCTCCCACCTGGGCCGGAGACGTCCTCGAAGACGTGCGGAGCTTTGTGGGATCCGACCCGCGGGTACGCGGGCCGCCCGCTGTTACGGGCCGAAAAAAGAAGAAGGCTCACTCTTGCGAGTGAGCCTTCAAAACCCCGGCAGCGTCCTACTCTCCCACAGGCTTGCGCCTGCAGTACCATCGGCCCTGGAGAGCTTAACTTCCGTGTTCGGGATGGGAACGGGTGTGACCTCTCCGGTATAGCCGCCAGGAAAAACCTGGACGAAGTGCGAAGTCGGAGCTCGATGCGCGGCATGGTGTCCCGCAGTCGAGCTCAGTCAGCGTGGTGCTCTGGTGAGCACCCGATCGTGCAATCGTTTCAATCAACAAGCCTCTGATGGGAGGCAATGTAGCGATGGCTTTGACCTTCTCCCGGCGCGCCTCGAAGACGCAGCGTGGGTCGCTGCGTGGCGCCGACGATGAGGCCTTTTACAGCCCCAACGTTGGGAAATATAGGTGGTCAAGCCACACGACCGATTAGTACGGGTTAGCTCCACGCGTTGCCGCGTTTCCACACCCCGCCTATCAACCACGTAGTCTACGTGGGGTCTTCAGGTGCCTTACGGCACGGGATACCTAATCTCGAGGGGGGCTTCCCGCTTAGATGCTTTCAGCGGTTATCCCTTCCAGACATAGCTACCCGGCGATGCGGCTGGCGCCACAACCGGAACACTAGCGGTCTGTCCAACTCGGTCCTCTCGTACTAAAGTCAGCTCCTCTCAAGTATCCTGCGCCCACGACGGATAGGGACCGAACTGTCTCACGACGTTCTGAACCCAGCTCGCGTACCGCTTTAATTAGCGAACAGCTAAACCCTTGGGACCGATTTCAGCCCCAGGATGCGATGAGCCGACATCGAGGTGCCAAACCACGTCGTCGATGTGAACTCTTGGACGTGATAAGCCTGTTATCCCCGGAGTACCTTTTATCCGTTGAGCGATGGCCCTTCCATATGGAGCCACCGGATCACTAACACCTACTTTCGTACCTGCTCGTCTCGTCGGACTCGCAGTCAATCCCCCTTATGTGTTTACACTCGACGCGTGGTTTCCAATCACGCTGAGGGGAACTTCGCGCGCCTCCGTTACTTTTTG
>DATLHR010000361.1:0-9374 GCA_035539815.1 Kofleriaceae bacterium | reverse complement strand
GACGACGAGCGTGCGGAGGACGTGCGTGTCCTCGTCCTTCGGGTCGGTCGCGTGCTGGAGGCCCGACGAGGCGAGCCGCTTGCCCTGCCGGTCGGCGACCTCGACCTCGATCCACGTGTCCTGGATGTCGAGCACGCCGCCGGGGAAGCGGTGGCCGACGAGGAGGTTGCGGACGACGACGTCGAGCGAGAGCCGCACGCCCGGCGTCACCGGCGCGGCGTCGGCGGGGAGGTGCCAGGTCGGGCCGGTCGGCAGCTCGGTGCGGGCGGCCGCGATGTCGATCGAGGCAGCGCCCTCGAGCTTGGCGCGCAGCCGGCGCAGGTGATCCTCATCGCCGCGCATCGACGCCATCCACGTATGTCCGCCGAGGAAGCGGTGCGACGCGAGCGTGCCGTGCTTGGCGCCGAGTTCGTCGGCGGTCGCGGGCTCGCGCTCCATGTGGCAATCGATGCACGACTTCGCGGCGACCTTGTCGACGCGGCCCATGCCGTTGCCGGTCCACGCCGAGTTGCGCCACATGCCCGACTCGTCGAGCCCGGAGAGGTGCACGGGCATGCCCATGTCCGCCGACAGGAAGCCGCGATGGCAGCCGACGCACAGCTCGCTGCCCTGCGACGACACCGAGACTTGCGCCTTGTGCTGCGCGATCGACGTCGCGTCGCCGAGGGTCGGCGCATCGATCGGCGCGCGCGACCACACGTAGCTGCCGTTGCCGTCCTTGGTCGTCGACTTGATCCCGTGGCACAGCCGGCACGTGACGCCCGAGTGCGAGCGCAGGTCTTCGGCGGGAATCGTGCCCCCCGAGGTCATCATGCCGTCGACCATCAGCGGCATGTCGTGGCAGCCGCCGCAGTGCTGGCTCGTCGCGTTGCCGAGGTCGTGCCGCATGAGCTCGACGTTGACGCGATAGATCGGGTTGCCGAACGAGGCGAACGAGTGCGCGCTCGCCGACCACTGCGCCGCCGCATCGGGGTGACACGACGAGCAGCTGTCGGCGTCGGCGAGCATCGTGCCGTCGCTGACGTCGCCGGGCACGGGCCGCGTCGAGCGATCGATCGCGACGAGGCTCGGGCCGTGCTCGCCGGGCGCGCTCGGCAGCCGCGCCTCGACAGCGATCGTCACCGGGCGCACCGGCGGTGCGTCCTTGCCGCCGCACGCTGCGGCGAGGACCACGATGGCGAGCGCGCGGCGCACGTTACTTCTTCCGCTTGGCGAGGCCACCGAGGCCGAGGAGCGCGAGGCCGGCGAGCGCACCGAGGCCGAAGCCCATCGCCTTCCCGCCCGGCGGCGTCGCGAACTTCGCGCCGGACGGCGCCGGCTTCGCCGAGCTCGACTTGCGCACGCCGAGCTCCCACAGGTCGCGCTGGATCACGCTCGCCAGCTGGAGCTGACCACGCGGGGCGTACGCGAGCTTGCTCGCCGCGATCGTGTTCTGGTAGCCGCCGTTCGGCGGTCCGCCCCAGATCCCGCGCTGCGGGTTCTTGCACGCGATCGGACCGGTCCACCGGTGGCGGATCGCGTAGCGCGCCTGGAAGAAATTCTGCGTCGACGTGGTCGCGCCGTACTCGAGGCCCTTGCCCTGCCAGTGCTCGCGGCCGCCGGTGATCGCGCCGGCCTCCTTGAACCGCAGGTCGTCCTTCATGTCGCCCTTGCCGTAGCGCGCGTGCAGGCGGGTCAGCGTGTAGTAGCCCTGTGCGAGCCGGCCGCCGATCACGTCACCGCCGAGCGTCAGCATGTCCGCGTCCTGCGGCACCTGCGGCGGACACGGATCGCACTTCGCCATCGGCTGCGCTTCCCAGGCGTACTCGGTGACCACCGCGCCCGGGTTCTTCTCGAGCGTCTTGTCGAACAGCGCCGCGTAGAACTCGGCGAACCGCGTCCGCACACCATCCTTGACGTCGAAGTTGGTCGGGATGACGACGTTGCGATAGTTCGCGACCTCGTAGCGCTTGTCCGAGAGGATGTTGACGATCAGGTCCTGCTTGCCGTCGGCGTTCGCCATGCCGAGGCGAATCGGCAGCGAGAACTCCTCGCTGTCATAGTGGAAGCGGATCGGCGACAGCGACGCGCGCCCGTCGACGATCTGCACCTTCTTCGGGTCGACCTTCGCGACGAAGAACTTCATGCCGCCCTCGACGTACGGACGCAGCAGCGGCTCGGCGCCGGCGGGGATCTTGTAGTTGTTCTGGCGCAGCCAGGTCTCGAGGCCCGTCGAGTCCTTCGCGGACAGGATCAAGACCTTGTACTCGGCGACGTCGAACTTCGCCTCGATCTTCACCGACTCCTCGCGCGCGCGCCCCATCCCGGACGCAGACTTCTGCATCGTCGGCGCCGACGACGGCACGGCCATGTCGTACTGGCGGTCGTACGGCTTGGGACACGGGTCCTGCTCCCAGTACTCGACGAGCCGCGGCGAGCCGAGCGAGTCGATGTTCGCGAGCACCTGCTTGGGCAGCGTCTTCACGTCGCCCTCCTTGAGCACCACCGGCACCGGGACGACCATCGCGAAGTCCTCGAGCGGCCCCTTGTAGTCGTTCTGCATCGACAGCACGGTGCGCGTGCCCTGTCGCATCAGCACGACCTGCGTCGCATCCGCGGCGAGCTTGGCGCCCGAGCCGTTGACATAGAACCCGCAGAACGCGTCGGCGGTGGCTGCGGTGGCGCCCAGTGCGACCGCCGCGAGCCCGATGGTGATCCCGATCCTGCTCATGTTGCTCCCCCTCTGAGGTGGCCCTCCGGTTCAACGCGCCCGGCGTTGCCGTGGTCTACCCGGCCTGACGATACCCCGGAGCAACAAGCCAAATCCGACCAGTAGGCTGGGATCGCCCCCGGCGTCGCATCCACACCCACCCGACTTCGTGGCCTTGGGCGGGGTCGCCGGCGCGGGCGTGCTCGGGCTGCCGGCGCCGTCGATCTTCGCGGCCGCGTTGTTCACGCGCACGTCGATCTCGGGGACATCGCGCAGCACGGCGCTCGCGAGCTGCAGGCCGCCGCGCGGCGCATGTGCGAGGTCGAGGCCGGGGCTCGTGGTCGGACGATCGGCGCCGTTCGGCCCACCCCAGCGTCCGCGCTGCGGCTTGTCGCACGTGATCGGTCCGGTCCACGGATGCCGGATCGCATAGCGCCCCTGGAAGTTGTTGATCGAGTCCGAGCGTGCGCCCTGCTCGAGCTGGCCGCCCGTCTCGATCTCGCGCCCACCGACGATCGGCGGCGCCGCCTTGAACCGCAGGTCGTCGGTCATCGACTTGCCGTAGCGCGCGTGCAGGCGCGTGAGCACGAAGTCGGCGTTGCCGTACGGCGCGACCTGCCCCACCGCGCCGTCGAGCACGTCGGCGCCGAGCGTGAGGAAGTGCGACTGATCGAGCGCGGGCCCCGGGCACGGGTCGCACGTGGTCGCTTGCCAGGCGTACTCGGTGATCACGGCGCCCGGGTTCTTCTCCACGGTGCGATCGAACAGCGCGGCGTAGAGCTCGCCGAACCGGTCCTTCATCTTCGGGTCGACGTCGATGTTCGTCGGGATGGTGACGTTCTTGTAGTTGGCGACGTCGTAGCGCTGCTGCGGCGCGAGGATGTTGACGATCAGGTCCTGCGTCCCGGGCGAGCTCGCGAGCCCGAGCCGGATCGGTAGCGAGAACTCCTCGGTGTCGTAGTGGAAGCGCAGCGGCGATAGCTGCGCGCGCTTGTCGTTGCCCTCGCCGACGAACTTCACCTTCTGCGGATCGACCTTCGCGACGAAGAACTTGCTGCCGCTCTCGACGTACGGCCGCAGCAGCGGCTCGGCATCCGCCGGGATCGTGTACTTCTCGCGGCGCAGCCAGGTGTCGAGGCCCGTCGAGTCCTTCGCCGACAGGATCACGATCTTGTACTCGCCGACGGTGAACTGCGCCTCGATCTTCACCCCGAGGTCATCGGCGGGCGCCCCCTCGGCGGCCGCCGTCGGCATCGGCATGGCCCCGGACTTCGCGATCTCGTCGTACTTTGGCTCCGGTGCGCACGGGTCCTGCTCCCAGTACTCGACGAGGCGCGGCGCGCCCATCGCCTCGACCTGCGCGAACACCTCGCGCGGCAAGGTCTTCACGTCGTCCTCCTTGAGCACCACCGGCACGGGCACCACCATCGCGAACGCGTCGGGTGGTCCCTGGTAGTTGTTCTGCATCGAGAGCACGGTCCGCGTGCCCTTGCGCATCAGCACCACCTGGGTGGCGTCGTTGAACATCTTCTGGTCACCACCCGCGACATAGAAGCCGCAGAACGCGTGAGCGGTGGCCGGGGCCGCGAGCGCGAGGGCGAGCGCGGCGAGCGTGGGAGCGAGCTTCATGGTGCGAGCATAGACGCATGCCGCGCGAACGAGCTTGGCCCGTCAATTGTCCGCGCCGGCGTACAACCGTAATGGGGACGGTCCCATTACACGCGCGCGACTACGGGGCGCAGCGCGCCTGCCGAGCGCGTTGTCCGAGCAGCGCGAGCGCTTCGTCGCAGGTCTCCGACGCGATCGCGCGCGAGGGCGCATCCGGGACGGGCACGGCAAGCGTCGCGAGCGACTGCGCGAGCTGTACGAGCTGCGGCGGCGCGCTCGTGCAGCGCGCGACACGCGCGGTCAGCTCGCGTAGCCGCAGGCACGATGGAGGCGGCTGGAGTGCGGCCGGATCGTCGACGGGGGCGCAGCCCGCATCGATCAGCGCGGTCGCCAGCGTGTCGGCGCGCGCGCTACAGGACATCGCAGCCTTGCCTTTCGGCAGCCGCGTCCACACCGCGCGCTCGAGGACGAGCGCCTTTCCATCCTCGAGCGGCGGCCCCGTGCGCTTGGTGCAGCGCTGCTCGATCCGCGACCACGCGACCACACGATCGCAGGCTTCGACCGACGTCGTCACGCGAGTCAGCGTGCCGCGCACTTCGCAGCGATCGCCGATCGCGACGACGAGAGAGAGCACGTTCGCGCGGGCGCGTGACACGTGCACTTCGACGTCGGCGTCCTGCCCGCTCCACGCCGACGTCGCGTCGTCGTCGAGCACGAGCGAGAACGCCCGCAGGCCGCCGCGTGCGGGCGTCAGATCGATCGCGAGCGCGCCGTCGGTCGCATCGAGCGCGACCGTGGCCTGCTTGGCGCCTGGGGTGTTGCAGCCCTTCCATGCGAGCCGTCCACGATACTCGCCGACGACATCCGCCCACGTGGGCGGCGCCGCTTCGGCGCGCACGCTGACGGCGGCGAGCACGATCAGGAGGACACCGCGAGGCACGCCAAGTCATAGCACCGCGGAGTCACGCGTGCCGCGACGCTGCTCCCGCAGCGCGGACCACGCGTCAGAGCAGCGGCGTCACGTGCGCGAGCGCGGCGTCGCGCGCCTGGATCGTCCGGTCGTACTCGCGCCTCAGGGCGCGTCGTCGTCGCGCACGACACGCGCCGACGGCAGCTCCTTGGGAATGTCGTCCCGGTTCATCTCGGGCATCGACTCGTCGGGCAGGCGCTCCTTCCCGCGCAGGAACACCATGTACACGACGGTTCCGACGAGCAACACGCCGAGCGCGGTCAAGCTCTCCTTCGGATTGCCCTTGACCTGCGCGTACGCGATCCACAGCGACACCCCGATGAACACCATCGGCGTGAGTGGGTAGCCCCACGTGCGGTACGCGGCGTGATGCCCGCGCCTCCGGAGGAGGAACACGGCACCGACGGTGAGGCCGGCGAAGATCGTGAGCGTGAAGCCGACGTAGCGGATGAGCTGGTCGATCTCGCCGACGAGCACCGCGACGCTGGCCAGGACACCCTGCACGATCACCGCGCCCACCGGGACACCGCGCTTGTTGTGGCGCGACAGGAAGCCGGGCAGCGCGCGATCGATCGCCATGGCCGCGTACACGCGCGGACCCGCCATGATCATCGCGCTCACGGACGACACGAGCGCGAGCGTGATCAGCGCGGTCACAACGCCACCGGCGCGCGGCCCGAACAGGTTGCGCGCGGCGGTATCCCCGACCTCGAGCACCGGCCGGCACCCATACTTGCCATCGAAGATGCCGCAGTTCGCCAGCGTGTCCGTCGGCACCGCGTAGAGGAACACGAGGTTGAGCAGGAGGTAGAGCGCGGTGACACTGCCGGTCCCGAGGAGCAGCGCACGTGGCAGCGTGCGCTCGGGGCGCTCGACCTCGTTCGCGATGTACGCCGCGGCATTCCAGCCCGAGTACGCGAAGCTGACGTACATGAGCGACATCGCGAAGCCCATCGTCGTGATGTTGTCGAGGCCGCCGTGCTGCGCCGCGAGGTTGCCCCAGTCGCCGGTGCCGATGATGAGGCCGCCGAGGATGAACAGCACGATCAGCAGCACCTTCGCCGCCGTGAACGCAGCCTGCACCCAGCCGCCGACCTTCGTGTCGAACGAGTGCAGCGCGGTGATCGCAGCGATCAAGGCGATCGCGATCGCATGCTTCGGACCGAACGCGAGCGTGAAGTCCCAGATGAACGGAACCTTCGCGGAGAACCACGGCTGCGCCGCTTGCAGCGGCGGCACCAGCGCACCCAGGTACGCGGAGAACGACAGCGCGGCGAGCGCGATCGGCGCCGAGAACCCTGCGGTCAGCGACGCCCAGCCGCTCATGAACCCGACGACCGGGTGATACGCCTCGCGCAGGTAGACGTACTCGCCGCCGGCGCGCGGCATCATCGAGCCGAGCTCCGCGTACGCCGCGGCGCCGCACAGCGCGAGCACACCGCCGACGACCCAGCACACGAGGATCGTCAGCGGGTCGTGCATGCTCGCGGCCTGAAAGCCGGTGCTCGTGAACACGCCGGTGCCGATCATGTTCGCGACGACGATCGCCGCGGTGACCGTGAGGCCGAGCCTTCGCTTCGGAGGCGTCACGCGCGAATCCCGCTAGCGCGGCGCGCGCATGTGGCGATCGAGGAACGCGAGGGCATCGCGCCAGCACCGGCGCGCCGCCGGATCCCACACGAGGGCGTGAAAGGCATGAATGCCGCCCGGGTAATACCGCGCCTCCACGGGAACATCGAGCGCCTGGAGCGCCTTCTCGAGCCGGCGCGTGTCGTCGAGCAGCGGGTCGCGTGTGCCGACAGGTGCGAAGAACGGCGGCAGCGGACGATCGAAGCGGCGGCCGCTGCGGTCCAGCGCGCGCTGCTCGAGGATGCGCAGCGGATCGGCCAGCTCGGTCTCCGGCCCAGGCCGAGGCGAGTAGCCATGCAGGTACGACGCGGACGCGTCGTGGATCATTCCGTCGATCCACCGCGGCAGCGGGCGGCGCTGCGAGAAACGCTCGGGCCGCGACACCTCGAGCAGTCCGCAGAACGGCAGCGTCGCGCGCGGCACGATGCCGGCGTCGTACACGCTGCGCGCCCACGGCTCGGCGCGCCGTTGACACGCCGTCATCGTGAGCGCGGTCACCAGGTTCGCGCCGGCAGACTCGCCCGCCACGGCGACGCGCGTCGGATCACCGCCGAGCTGCGCGAGCCGCTCGGTCATCCACGAGTACGCGAGGCAGGTGTCCTCGATCGCGGCGGGGAACGGATAGCGCGGTGCGAGCCGGTAGCTGATGTTGACGACGAGGTAGCCGAACCGCGCGAACACGAGGCCCATCAGCCAGTGCGTGTCCTTCGACAGCAGGTGGAAGGCTCCGCCGTGCGCGTAGAACACGACGGGCCACGGCCCGGGGCGATGCACGGGTCGGTACACGTCGAGGCGCCGCCACCTCTCGTGACCGGGGCCATACGAGATGTCGCGCTCGACCTCGACGCCGTGCCGGCGTGGGTTCGCGGCGGGATGCAGCGCACCCAGCGATGCGAGGCCCTCGAAGAACGACTGCGCGACGAACGAACGAGCGCGCCGCGCCCATGTCTCTCGATACAGCCTCGGGGGCAGCGGCAGATCGACGACTGGATCGGACGGTGTGACGACGCGGGCGGCGGTACGGCTCAAGGTTGGATCGGCTGCAATACTACCTTGACGACGCGCCGTTGGCCCTGGCTCTGAAGGGTCAGCTCGATCTCATCTCCCACCTTGTGTGCGTCGATGGCACGGAACAGGTCGCTCGAGCGATGGATGTCCGTGCCGTCGAGCTTCACGATCACGTCACCGAGCACCCAGCCACCTTGCGCGGGCTGGGTGCCGCGAATGCCGGCCTTCTCGGCGGCGCCGCCCGGCGTGACGCCGAGCACGGCGACACCGTCGATCTTGTACTGGGCGGCGATCTGGTCCGAGAGGATGTTGATGCCGAGCCCCGGACGCACGAGCGTGCCGGTCTTGAGGAGTTGCGGGACGATCGCGTTGATCGTGTCGACCGGGACCGCGAACCCGATGCCCGCGTTCGCGCCCGACGGCGAGTAGATCGCGGTGTTGATGCCGATGAGGCGGCCGGCGCTATCGAGGAGCGGGCCGCCGGAGTTGCCGGGGTTGATCGATGCGTCGGTCTGGATCACGTCGAAGATCGAGCGCTGGGTCATGCTCTTGATCTCGCGGCCGAGCCCGGAGATGACACCGGTGGTCAGCGTCTGATCGAGGCCGAACGGGTTGCCGATCGCGAGCACCTTCTGCCCGACCTTGAGGTTCGCCGACTGGCCGATCGGCAGCGGCAGCAGCTTCTGGGCGGGGGCGTCGATGCGCAGCACTGCCAGATCCTTGTCGGGCGCGCGACCGACGATGCGCGCCGCGTAGGTCGTGCCATCGTTGAGCGTCACGGACGCGCGATTGCCGTGCGCGACGACGTGGAAGTTCGTGATGATGTGCCCGTCCTGATCCCACACGAAGCCCGAGCCGGTGCCCTGCGGAATCTCGCTGATGTCGAGCGTCATTCGATCGCGGTGCGTCTCGAGGCTGGTGATGTGGACCACCGAGCGCGAGAACTTCTCGAACACCTCGATCGTCGACTGCTCGTCGGCACCGAGCTTGTCGTCGGGGCGCTGCGAGATCGGACGCGGCTCGACCATCACCGTCTGCTGCGTCTGCTGTCGCTGCTGCAGCACGGTGAACACCAGCGCTCCTGCGACCAACAGGAGCAACACGGCCAGGACCTTGGTCAGGAGGCCCGAATCGGGAGAACGAGGGGCAGGCTCGCGGCTCACGGGATAAAGGGAGTGTGACATGGCATCGCCTCCACGGGGGCCTCGCTAAGACCCGCGGAGAGCGCCGCGGCATTCCCGCACTCAGTGGTGCGAGGCGAGGAAGTGCTCGGCCTCGAGCGCGGCGGCGCAGCCCGAGCCGGCCGCCGTGATCGCCTGGCGATACTTCTTGTCCTGCACGTCGCCGGCGGCGAACACGCCCGGCACCGACGTGTGCGTGGTGCCCGGCGTGGTGAGGATGTAGCCCTGCTCGTCCGTCGCGACCTGACCGTCGAGGAACCTGGTGTTCGGGACGTGGCCGATCGCGAAG
>DATLHR010000360.1:0-6894 GCA_035539815.1 Kofleriaceae bacterium | reverse complement strand
CCGCGCCGATCGCACGCGCGCAGCCGCAACCGACGCCGCAACCGCAACCGCTCGCTCGCGCGGCGTCTTCTCCGAGCTCCTCCCCGACGGGACGGGTCGCGCGATCGCCGTGGCCCCTACCCGCCTCGCGATCTGCGGCGCGAAGCCCGGTGTCGCGCCGACCTACGCGATCGCGCTGACGCCGCCCGCGACGCCCGCGCCCTACCCCTTCCTCGTGATCATCGGCGTGCTCGGCCTCGGCGTCGCGATCGCCGGTGCCGGTGCACTCGTCGGCGGCCGCGCCTCGCAGCTCGGCACGTTCGCCGGCATCGCCACGCTCGCCGTGCCGTGCGTGCTGTGGCACGCATGGATCGCCACCAGCGCGATCGCTCTCGTCGGCGCCGGGCTCGCGTTCGCGCAGCACCGCGGGTCGACCGAGCGCCTCATCGAGGGCCTGCGCGTGCATCGCACCGCCCTGGGCTTCCTCGCCCCCGCCGTGATCGCGATGATGATCCTCGTCGCCGCGCCGTTTGTCATCGGGCTCGCGCTGGGCTTCTACGACCACCATCACGGGACCTGGACGTTCGTGGGGCTCCACAACTTCGGCGAGATCCTGTCGGGCGGCGGCCGCCCGCTCGAAGATCCGCTGAACTTCTGGTTCATCTTCGGCGTCACCGTCCTGTGGACGCTCGCGAACATCACGCTGCACGTCTCGCTCGGCGTCGCGTTCGCGCTCGTGCTGTCGCGCTCGTGGCTGCGCGGGCGCGGCGTGTTCCGCATGCTGCTGATCCTGCCGTGGGCGGTGCCCAACTACATCACCGCGCTGATCTGGAAGGGCATGTTCGAGGGCGAGTACGGCGCGATCAACTCGCTGCTCGGGCTCGCCGGCCTCGACGGTGTGTCGTGGTTCGACTCGTGGTCGGCGGCGTTCACCGCCAACGTCACGACCAATACGTGGCTCGGGTTCCCATTCATGATGGTCGTCGCGCTCGGCGCGCTCGAGTCGATCCCGAAGGACCTGTACGAGGCCGCGTCCGTCGACGGTGCGAGCGCGTGGCAGCGGTTCCGCCACATCACGCTGCCGCACCTGCGCCCGGCGCTCGGCCCCGCGGTCGCGCTCGGCTCGATCTGGACGTTCAACATGTTCAACGTCATCTACCTCGTCTCCGAGGGGCGGCCCGGCGACTCGACGAACATCCTCGTCACCGACGCGTATCGGTGGGCGTTCGAGCGCGGCGAGCGCTACGGCATGTCCGCCGCGTACGCGACGATCATCTTCCTCGTGCTGCTGCTGTGGACGGTGTTCGGCGCGCGGGTCGTGAAGAGCAAGGAGGCCACGTGAGGACGCGGCGTCCAGGCACCGCGACGATGATCCTGGTGCACGCCGGCCTCGTGCTCGCGGTCGCGGTCGTCCTCTACCCGGTGCTGATGGTGTGCAAGAAGGCGTTCGAGCCCGGGCGCCAGTTCGCCCTCGGCGCATCGCCGCTGCCTCGCGAGCTGACGACCGCGAACTTCGAGGCGCTGTTCTCGGCGCGCGGCGGCAACGGCGAGCTGTTGTTCCTCCACGCGGCGTTCAACTCGATCGTGATCGCGGTCGCGACCACCATCGTCGGCGTCGTCTTGTCGTGCACCGCCGCCTACGCGCTGTCGCGCTTCAAGTTCCCCGGCCGCCAGACGGGACTGACGATGTTCCTCGTCGTGCAGATGTTCCCGGCGACGCTGCTGCTGCTACCGCTCTACGTCATCCTCGACACGCTCGGCCTGCTCGACTCGGTCGCCGGGCTCGTGCTCGTCTACTCGACCACCGCGATCCCGTTCTGCGTGTGGACCCTGAAGGGCTACTTCGACTCGCTGCCGCGCGAGCTCGAGGAGGCCGCGCGCATCGACGGCGCCTCGGCGTGGATGATCTTTCGCCGCATCATGCTGCCGCTCGCGCGTCCCGGCATCGCGGTGACCGCGCTGTTCTCGTTCATGACCGCGTGGAACGAGTTCATCATGGCGTCGACGTTCATGACCGATCAGAGCCGGTTCACGCTGCCGGTGCTGATCCAGTCGAGCGTGACCAAGCACTCGGCGGACTACGGCCTGTTCGCCGCGGGCGCGGTCGTCACCTCGGTCCCCGTGATGATCGCGTTCTACGTGCTGCAGCGCTACCTCGTCGGCGGGCTCACCGCCGGCGCGGTCAAGGGCTGAGCCGTCGACGAACCGATCAGATATCGATCAGCCCGCCGCCGCCGCTGTTGCCGCCGTTCTTCCTGCCGCCACCGCCGCCGGGCCGCGGCCCCGACGGCACCGAGGCCGGACGCTTGGTCATCTCGACCTGCATGTCCGTGTCCCCCTCGACCGACAGCGTCTTCTCGTACGAGCGATAGCCCGCCGCCTTGACGACGACCTTGATCGACTTCTTGTCGGCGGTGCCGAGGTCGACGTCGAGCTCGGTGCCCTCGATCTCCTTGCCGTCGACGGTGATCGTCGCGGACTTCGCGAGCGTGTCGGGGATGAGCTTGAACTTGACCTTGTAGATCTTCGGCGCGGGCGTCGCTGGCGCTGCGCTGCCGGAGCCGGCACCCGCGGTCGCTGTCGCCGGCGCAGCACTGCCCGAACCGGCCGCGGAGCCCCCCGCCGAACCGGCCGCGGAGCCCGCTGCGGGCGGGACCGTCGCCGTGGTCGTCGTGGTCGTCGTGGTCGTCGGCGTGGCGGCCGGCGTCTTCACCGTCGTGCTCGATCCGACGGTGTTCGGGATCGGGATCTTCGGCTCGTTCGGATCGTCCGGCTTGACGTTGTTGCCCGTCGACGGCGACGCGATGACCTCGTCCCCCGTGCCGAGCCCGAACAACAGGCCACAGAACACGCCGATCGCCAGGCCCGCCGACACGACCACGGGCACCGCGCGCGACGTCCCGCGACGCACGACGGCCGGACGCGGGGGCATGCCGGGCGGCGGCTGCATCTGCTGCATCGGCGGCTGACCGGGCGGGCCGTACGGCGCTTGCCCGGGCTGCTGCATCATCGGCGGCATCTGCGGTGGATATGGGTTCGCCATCGTTGCTCCTTAGAATGAACCGGCGACGGCGAAGCCGCCAGCGTCGGGTTGGACCCACGGGGCCAGCTCGAGCTTGGCCTCGCGCTCGCTCGCGTACTTCGCCTGGGCCGGCCGATACCGGAAGAAGTACCAGTACGCGGTGAACCCAGCCGCGACCACCGCGCCCCCGATCGCGACGTCGGTGAACTTCGCCAGCCGCTCCCCCGACGACTTGGCGTTCGCGCGCTCCGGCGTCGACGAGTCCGGCGCGGTGAAGGTGTCGTGCTTGCCGACGGCCATGATGCCCGTGACGAGCCCGACCGCCGCGAACCCCAGCGTCGCGCCCGCGCCCGCGTAGAGCGGCACCTTCGAGGGCGCTCGCGCGACCACGACCGGCTTGTTCTCGTCGGGCTGCTCCGGCTCGGGTGCCTCGATCGCCACCTGGATCGGCTCGAGCTCGATGGATCGCTCGGTCTCCGAGCCCGCGTCGATCTTGATCTCGACGTCCTTCGGCTGGAACCCGTCGGCGGCGAACGACACGGTGTACGTGCCGGGCATCAGGATGAGCGGCTCGGCCATCGGCGTCTTGCCGACCTCGGTGCCGCCGATGGACAGCGTGGTGCCCTCGGGCTTCGCGACGACGGTCACGAGGCCGACCTTCATCGACAGGTCGTCGTACTTCGCCTTCGCGCGCTTCAACACGTCGCTGCGCACGCCGGTCTTGGCGCCGATCACCGCGCGGTAGTGCGTCGCCGCGAGATCGAGCTTGTCGAGCTTCTCCTCGGCCGCCGCGAGCTCGGCATACACGTTGGGATCGTCGCCCCACTTGATCGCCTTCTCGAACGCGGTGGCTGCATTCGTCCACCGCGTCCTCGCGTCGTCGAGCTTGTTGCGGCGCGCGAGCTGGTCGCCTTCGCCCATCAGCTTCTTGCCGGCGTTGACCCACGTCTTCGCCGCGCGGGGATCCTTCGGCGCTTCCTCACCGCCGCCCTCTCCCGGCTGCTCGTCAGGCGCCCCCTCGTCCTCGGGCTGAGCGATCGCGGTCAGCGGCAGCGAGGTCGCGAGGAGCACGAGCGCGAGCGAGCGGCGTCCCATGGCGCGTCGAGCATACTACGGAAGTTCGGGTGCCTGCCGGCGCCCCGCCGCCCCCAGCTTGGCGAGATACTCGAGCGAGCGCAGCGGCTTTCCGACGAGGTTCGTGATCATCGCGACCATCGCGTCACGCGCACTCGTGCGGTCCGCGGGCGCGAACGCCGGATCGATGTCGAGCGTGCGCGCGGCCGACGGCGTGATCCGCTCGGCCACGGCCGCCAGGTACGCACGCGTCGCGGGCGCGAGCGGCCGCACGCCGCCACCCCGACTGATCGCGGCGCAGCGCCGGCACATCGCACCGCCGCGCGTCGGATCGAACACGGCGCCCTCGTCGAGCGCGCGCTCGCCGCACGCCGCACACTGGTCGATCGCGGGCCGATGCCCCGCGAGATCGAGCAGCGCGAGCTCCACCGCCCGCAGCGCCGCCGGCGACGGGCCACCATCGGCCAGGCAGTCCCACAGCGCGACGATCACGTCGAGCGCGTGCGGCTCGGGCACCTCGGGCGGCAGCAGCGCTCCGACGAGCTCGGCGACGTAGCTCGCGTGCGCGACGCCGACGACGTCGGTCGCGAGCTGTGTCCACTCGCGCACGACCTCCGCACCGTCGAGTCCCCACAGCTCCCCGCGCGGGCGCCGACCGAGCTCGAAGCGTCCGAGCACGAGCAAGGACAGCGCGCCCGCGAACCGCACCTTCGAGCGCCGCGCACCTCGCGCGACGGCACTCACGCGCCCGTGCGCCTCCGTGTACAGCGAGACGACCAGATCGGACTCGCGCAGCGGCGTCGTCCGGAGGACGACACCCAGCGTGCCCGAGCCTTGATTCATCAGGTCAGGATATCGCGCTGGCCGCTCTCGTCGAGCGTCACGCCATCACCGGTCGAGCTCGGGCGACGCATCAGATACGACAGCGTCAGCGTCGCGGCGATCAGCAGGATAATCACGGCGAGCGTCAGCCCACCCTGGCGCGCGGTGCGATCCTCGCGGTCGAGCAGGATCGGCGGCAGGAACGAGCGACGGCCCGTGTGATGACGCTCGACGCGGTCCTCGCGCTCGCGATCCGCGCTGTCCGGATCCGCGTCGTCGATCACCAGGCTCGGCACGACGGGCACCTTCACGCGCGACGCCGCGAGCGCGGTGTGCGGCCGGCGCCACGGCACCGTCGGCGCGACGACCGTCGGCATCTTCGGAGTCCACGGCTGCGCCATCACGAGGTCATCGCCCTGCGCCTCGACGGTGCCCTCGGCATCGCTCGGCGCGACCTCGACGACGCTCGGCGCGACCTCGGCGATCGATCGGCTGCCCTCGGCACCGCCGACGAGCGGCTCGGGTGCTTCGCCGCCCGGGGCCAGCGTCACGGGCGTGACGACGGGCAGCGCCGCGGACGGCGTGCCGGTGGCCATGCGCTTGCGCTGCTTGCCACCGCGCTTGCCGCGCTTCTTCTTGCCACCGCTCGACGACGACGTCGTCGTCACGGCGACCGCCTCGACGGCCGCGACGACCGGCGCCGCAGCTTCGAGGCGCTCGGCCTCGACGTGATCCGCGTGCGCTCGCACGACGTCGATCCGCGTGGCCTCGGCCACGGCGGTCTGGGTGCGCTCCGTCTCGAGCTGCAGCTGATCGAGGCGCGCGGCCTCGATGCGCTCCTGGCCGGCGCGCGTGCTCGCCGCCGGCGCCAGCTCACTCATCGTCTCGACGAACGCGCGCGCTGCAACCGTGGCGCTGGTCTCGCTCGGCGCGCCCGCACCGGTCGCCGCCATGTAGCGCTTCAGGGCCTCGCTCTCGTCGAGCCCGACGCACTTCGCGACGCTGCGCACGAACCCGCGGACGAACACATCAGCCGGCAGTCCGTCGAGCTTGCCGGCCTCGAGTCGCTCGAGGATGCGCGGCTGGATCTTGGTCACCTTCGCGACGGACTCGAGACTCATCCCCTTGTGCGTGCGACCAGCACGCAACCACAACGCCAGGCTCATCCGCGCATCGACGACGGTCCCTCCCAGCGACGTCATCGTCGCGGGACTCTGCGTGGGTCGATCAGATCGGCGCTCCATGACTCTCCCCAAAATGGGACTACGGGGATCCCGGTACCTTTGCCGCCCGAAGGGCACCACCGTTCGCACGGCACTGCGCAGCGATGCAGCTCTGCTTGGCGCGCTCGAAATTGAGGCACACGTCACGTGCACGGAGTGCCTCGTTGGTGAGCCCTTGATTCAACCGCGTCTGCATCAGGTAAAGGCTGGCTTCCTGCGATCCACAAGACGGGTCGTTCGACGCCGCCTCGAAAAGTTCCGCAGCTTTTTCCCACTCATCGCGTGCGAAGTAAACCCTCCCGAGTCGATAACTCGCCACGCACATCTTGGGGTCGAACTGCCTGACCTGACGCAGCTCTTTGGCCGCTTCGACCATGTTCCCCTGATGGAACAGCGCCCATCCCAGGTGCGCCCGCGTCAGCCCCGGATTGACGAGGCGGAACGGGTTCTCGAGCGCCTTCGTCAGGTACTCGACCGCGGCCGCGTTCTCGTCGAGCAGGTTGTGCACGACGCCCCGGTTCGACCAGGCTTCGCCGTAATCCGGAGTGAGCTGCACCGCCTGCGCGAAGTCCTCGTCCGCCTTCCGAAGGAACTTGTCGAGGTCTTGATGCGTCGCCTCGGCGTCGACGCCGGTGAGGCAGCCGTCGATCTCGAGCGTCCTCTGCGTCTCGTACGCACGCAACACGTTGATGAGACCGCGGACGTTGAGCGCCTCTTCGTTGCGCGGGTTCAATGCGATCGCGAAGGACTTCCTCGCCAAGCGCCAGCTCGAGG